>JADHYG010000014.1 GCA_016782545.1 Candidatus Microgenomates bacterium | reverse complement strand
ATTACAATATAATTAATTGTGATGTTTAATTTTAGTACTCAAATATTAAGTATTGGCTTTTGTTTCTTAATCGCTTGGCTCTTAGTCATTTCTTTTTTTCTTTATAAAAACATTGCTCATTACAATCGTTTATTGGGCAAGGATAAAAAAGAAAGTTTAAAAGGAGTTCTTGATAAAATCTTAAAAGAAGCCGAGATTTCAAAAGAAGAGATTAAGAACTTGCAAATAAAAACAGAAAGAATAGAAAAAGACGGTTTTTTTCATATTCAGAAAGTTGGTTTGATTAAATTTAATCCTTTTAAGGATATTGGCGGCAAGCAAAGCTTTATTCTTTCTTTGCTTGACGGCAAGAATAATGGAGTATTAATAACGTCTTTTCATGGCAGGGAAACAACGCGTTGGTATGTTAAAAAAGTTAAAGAAGGAAAAGGGGTTAAATATGATTTGTCTAAGGAAGAAATAGAAGTTATTCAAAGGGCAGGGAAGGTTTAAAATATGAATAAAAAAAGAATGTTTTTAACAATTGGTGCCGGATTATTTCTTTATTTAATTTCCACTGGTGTTTCTTTTTTTGCTTTTTCTTTTTTTGGAGGCGGCGGATCAGGGATGACTTCTCCTTTGCCTGAAGAGCTTAGAAAAGAAGGATTTAAAGTTGATATTAATGCTCCAAAAACAGAGAGCTGTCCTTTAAATGGTGAGCTTTATACTAAAGCAGAAAAAGAAATTTGGGAGAAAAGAAGGCCTTTGGGAGTGATGATTGAAAATCATACAGAGGCAAGGCCTCAGTCTGGTTTGGCAAGAGCGGATGTGGTTTATGAGGTGGTGGCTGAAGGAGGTATTACTCGTTTTTTGGCTATTTTTTATTGCGGAGCGGCGGCCAAGAATTTAGAGCTTGCCCCAGTTCGTTCGGCGCGGACTTATTTTGTTGATTGGATTTCAGAATATGATGGCTTATACAATCATGTTGGCGGTGCTGGTCTTTGTCATGATCCAACTGTTGATGAGCGGGCCAAGGCTTTATGTCAAATCAGGGAATATGGCATTAAGGATTTAGATCAGTTTGGAATTTCTTTCCCTACTTGTTATCGTAATCCGGATAGATTAGATCATCCTGTGGCTACAGAACATCAGATGGTTTGTTTGTCAGACAATCTTTATGAAATTGCTGAAAAAAAAGGTTGGACAAATGTAGACGAGGAAGGAGTGGCTTGGGATGAAGATTTTTCTCCTTGGAAATTTAAAGAAGGTGATGGATTAGAAGATGAAACAGCTTCATTTTCAGCAGAATTTAATTTTTGGAAGGGCTACAAAGAATATCTAGTTCGTTGGGATTATGACCAAGCCTCCAATAGCTATCTTCGTTTCAATGGTGACAAGCCTCATAATGATCTTGATGAGGGTCAGTTAAAAGCCAAAAATGTTGTTATTCAGTTTTCTGAAGAAACAGGTCCGGTTGATGAACATCTTCATCTTCTTTATCAAACAAAAGGTGATGGTAAAGCGATCATTTTTCAAGATGGAGAAGTAATTAAAGGCACTTGGAAGAAAAAAAATCGCACCTCAAGGACAAAGTTTTATGATTCTCAAGGAGCAGAGGTAGAATTTAATCAAGGACAAATTTGGATTGAAGTTCTACCTGATGGTACCAAGGTGGATTATTGATTAGAAATCTGCCCGGAAAGGAAAATTTATGCTTGAGAATTTAATCATCTCCAGAGTGAGAGTTAAAGTTTTGACTCTTTTCCTGCTTAACCCCGGAAAGATTTTTTATGTCAGAGAAATTGTTAGAAAAGTTAGTGAGGAAATAAATGCCGTCAGACGTGAGCTTGCTCATCTTGAAAAAGCAAAAATGGTTAAAAAGGAAAAGCGGGCTAATCGTCTTTATTATCTTTTTCGCACCGATCATCCCTTATATTTTGAACTTTTAGAAATTATTAATAAGCTTTATGGTTTGGGAAAAGGGATTTTAAAACAAAGAGCCAAGCTGGGTAAGATTAAATTTGTGATGCTTTCTGGTGCGTTTGCCAGAGGCAAAAAACAAGGCGCTGATGACATTGATCTTTTAGTTGTCGGCAATGTTGTTTTACCTCAACTTTCCCAGATTGTTAGAGGAGAAGAGGTTAGACGGGATAGAGAAATAAATTATACGGTGATGACTGAAGAAGAGTTTTCTTTTAGAAAAAAACGCCGCGACCCTTTTGTTCTAAAAGTTCTTGCTGGTTCAAGAATAATGATTATTGGCGATGAAGAGGAGCTGGTTAATTAATCAAGATTGATACATTTCTTGTCATCCTGAGCTTGACTCAGGACCCTGAAATATGTTCAGGGTTCTTGAATTAAATTCAGAATGACAAAAAAGAGGTTTATGACACAGAAAGTTTTTCGGACAGGCAATAGTTTAGCGGTGGTTGTTCCGGTTAATTTTGTCAAGCTTCTTGGCGTCAAACCTAAAGATAGCGTTGAAGTTTTATCTCAACCTGAAAGAGGCAGAGTGATTTATAAATTTTCAGGCGCCCTTCAGCTTCCTTTATCTCAAGGAATTCTTAAAAATCGCCGCCGGACTACTAAGAAAAAATAAAAAATCATGAAACGAGAAAAATATCTTTTACTGTTAATTTTTGTTTTGACCTTATTCTCCATTTATATTGATCTGCCGTCTAAAATTCCTTTAAACATAAAACTTGGCCAATTTAAATTAGAGAAAGAACTTTATCGTCCTGATATTAACATTTCTTTAGGGCCATTAAAATTTAAAAAAGAAATTAAAACCCGTCTTGGTCTTGATCTTCAGGGAGGAACTCATCTTGTTTTGGAAGCTGACATGAAAGAAATTGATGATCAAGATCGTGATTCTGCTCTTCAGGGATTAAGAAATGTGATTGAAAAGAGAATCAATCTTTTTGGTGTTTCCGAACCAGTGATTCAGTCTTCAAAAGTTGATTCTTCTTTCCGGATTATTGTTGAACTGCCGGGTATAAAAGATGTTGATCAGGCGATTGCTTTGATTGGTAAAACCGCTCAATTATCTTTTCAGGAGTCAATAGAATTACCTGAAGAACTTGAAGCAACGCCAACAGCTCAATTCAGTTTTCTACCCACTGAGTTAACTGGCAAGCACTTGAGTCGTTCTCTGGTTCAATTTGATCAACAAACAGGTCAACCCGTGGTTACCTTGGAGTTTAATCAGGAAGGGGGAGAACTTTTTGAGGAAATAACCAAGAGAAATATTGGCAAGCCCGTGGCCATTTTCTTGGATGATCAAATTGTTTCTGCTCCTAAAGTTGAAGAAGCGATTACCGGCGGTCAAGCCATTATTAGAGGTCAGTTTGATTTAGAGCAAGCCAAAGAACTTTCAATTCAATTAAACGCCGGTGCTTTGCCGGCGCCAGTGGAAATTGTTGAACAGCGTTCAATTGGCGCCACTTTGGGAGAGCAGTCCGTCCAAAAAAGCGCTTTTGCCGGTGCAGTGGGTTTGATTTTGGTTGGTCTGTTTATGTGGGCTTTTTATGGCAAGCTTGGTTTTTTAGCAAATATTGCCTTGATTATTTATGGGCTTTTGTCTTTAGCGATTTTCAAGCTTGGTTCAATTACTTTAACTTTACCAGGAATTGCCGGTTTTATTTTGTCAATTGGCATGGCCGTTGACGCTAATATTTTGATTTTTGAAAGAATCAGAGAAGAAACAAGAGCGGGAAGGCCTTTGCAAATGGCTTTAAGACTTGGTTTTGGCCGGGCATGGGATTCAATCCGAGATGCTAATTTTACGGCTTTGCTTATTTGTTTGTTATTATTTAATCCGGCTGGTTGGGGATTTTTGCCTACATTTGGGATGATCAGAGGCTTTGCCGCCACTTTAGGCATTGGTATTATTGTGGGTTTGTTTACTGGAATAGTCGTCACTAGGACGTTAGTAAGAGTATTTTATAAAGATTGACATGGAATGACGAACTTCAGTTCGTTATCTATCCTTGTCATTCTGAACTTGATTCAGAATCTATATGATTAAATTCTTAAAATACAAATCAATATATCTTTTAATCTCAGCCAGCATTCTTTTGCCTGGATTTTATTCTCTTTTTCGCTGGCAAGTTCGACCATCAATTGATTTTACTGGAGGAACACTCCTTGAGCTTAAATTTGAAAACAATCAACAATCAACAATTAACAATCAGCAATTGACAGAGATCATTAAGAACAAAGAAATCGAAGTAAGTTCTATTCAGAGCTCCGGTGAATCCACCTACCTTCTCCGCATGAAGCCGATTAATAAAGAGAAAAAAGAAGAGATTTTTCAAAGTTTGGAAGAAGAATTTGGTGAAGTTGAAGAAATCCGTTTTGAAACCGTGGGGCCAACCTTAGGAAAAGAGCTTTTAAGAAAGACTCTTTACGCTGCTTTTCTTTCCATTATTGCTATTTTAATTTTCATTGGCTGGTCTTTTAAAAACTGGCGTTTTGGAATGGCAGCAATTTTTGCCTTGCTTCATGACTTTTTTATTCTTTTGGGAGTTTTCTCTCTTTTAGGACATTTTTTAGAAATAGAAGTTGATTCTTTATTTGTCACCGCCGCTTTAACAACAATGAGTTTTTCTGTTCATGACACGATTGTTATTTTTGACCGCATCAGGGAAAAAACAAAACTCAATCCCAAACTGTCTTTTGAAGATCAAGTCAATCTGGCTTTAACCGAAACCATGGTTCGTTCTCTTAACAATTCTTTTACCATTATTTTCATGCTTTTGGCTTTGATTCTTTTGGGAGGAGAGACAATCAGATGGTTTATTATTGCTCTTTTAATCGGCACTTTAGCCGGCACTTATTCCTCGCCCTTTGTCGCCACTCCAATCCTCGCTATTTTACAAAAAGTTAAGAAAAAATAAACTTCTTTTTCTCTAAGAGGTTGGACCTCCAGGAGGTCCAACCTCCCAAGATCTTATTTTTGGATTTTTTCTCTTAAGAGGTCGGATCCTTCCTAAGGTCCGACCTCACAGGATCTTAATTTTCTTCAGTAAATATTCTCTCTTATTCTTATCTTTATCTTCTTCCACTTCCTTAAAAAGAGCTTCAAGAATTTGACCCACTTTAGGTCCGGGCTTAATTTTTAAAATCTTCATCACATCATGGCCGCTGACTTTTAAATCAGCCACGGAAAATGGCTGTTTTTGCACTTCAACCAAAAGTTTTTTGAATCGTTCTAACCGCCAGGAAGTTTCTCTGGCGCCACCGCCCAAACGATCACCAGTCCGGACCGCCAAAATATCATCCAGATTATTTTTACCCACCCGTTTAATAAATCTTCTAATCGCCGCATTAGTTTGTCTTTCATCAACAGAGAATTGATGCCAGCGGATGAGCGTGTATAATTTATCCTGATCTTTTTTGGATAATCTCAAACGTTGACTAATCTTTTTTACCATTGAAGCGCCGACAACTTCGTGATTATAAAAAGTAATTATACTTTCTTTGTCTTTTCTAAAAACAATTGGTTTGCCAAGGTCATGCAAAAGAGTGGCCAAACGAACAATAGGATCTTTGGAAGGACAGTATTTTAAAGATAAAAAACAATGAGTACCAACATCATGAAGATGATGTCTTTTTGGACTTTGCTGGGGAATTTTAAAACAAACTTCAAGTTCAGGTAAAATCTCGGCCAGCAGACCTGAATTTTTCAAAAGATAAAAGCCGTCAGCAGGAAAATCAGAACTTAAAATCTTTAATAATTCATCTCTAATTCGCTCGCTAGAAATCTTTTTAATTAAATTAACATTTTTTTTAATCGCTAAAAATGTTTTTTCTTCAATGACAAAACCAAGTTGAGTGGCAATTCTGACGGCTCGCAAAAGTCTTAAGGCATCTTCAGAAAATCTTTTGTTGGGATCACCAACGGCTTTAATAATCTTTTTTTTCAGATCTTTTTGGCCGTCATAAGGATCAACTAATTCTTTTCCATTAAAAGCAATCGCATTAATAGTAAAATCACGGCGGGAAAGATCTTTTTCTAAACTTTTTCCCCATTTAACTTTATCAGGATGTCTTTTGTCAGAATAGTCTTGTTCAGTTCGATAAGTAGTGATTTCAAAAACTTCTTTTTTTTCTTCAAAACTTATATATTTTGCGTCATCCCGAACTTGTTTCGGGATCTTAGATGCTGAAATAAATTCAGCATGACGGGTTTGAGGTAATTTTTGCTTTTGAGAGATGCCAATGGTGCCAAAGCGGTTATCATAGAAACCATCAGGAAAAACTCCTAAGATTTGTTCTGGCGTTGCCTTGGTGGTAAAGTCCCAATTTTTTGTGGGTCGATTCATTAAAAGATCACGGACCGGACCACCAACCACCCAAGTCTCAAACCCAGCCTTTTCAAGTTTATCAATGGTTTTTTTTACTTCCAATGGAAGCTTTAATTTATTCATTTTAATTCTCTAAGAGTTTGCTCTTAGAGGTCGGACCTCCTGGAGGTCCGACCTCCCAAGATCTTTTTCTTGGATTGACGAAATTTATTTCGCGCTTCTTTTGTCTTTCTCACTTCTAAAATTCAAAAGTTCAAGAATTCAACATCTCATTTCCCACTTCTCACATCCCATTTCTCTTATTTCTTTTTTGTTCTCGTGCTTTTATGATTATGGTATATTAGTATATCATGAAGAGGTGGAGAGTATTAAAAAAATTCCAAGATTCCAAAACTCCAAAACTCAAATTTGAAGAGATAATAAAGACTCTTCTTAATAATCGTGGTTTGAAAACCAAAAAACAAATTCAAGAATTCTTATTCCCACCTAGCCCCTATAACCTACCCGCCTCGACTCGCCCGCTCGTCGGGCGAGGCGGGGAACCTAGAACCTTAGGAATTAAAACAAGAGAACTTAACAAATCAGTTAGGCGCATCAAGAAGGCAATCGCCAAACAAGAATCAATCATTGTTTATTCTGATTTTGATGCTGATGGTATTTGCGGCGGGGCTATTTTATGGGAAACCTTAAATTCTTTAGGCGCCAAAGCCATGCCCTACATTCCTGACCGGATCAAAGAAGGTTATGGCCTTTCTAAAAAAGGGATTGATCAGGTTTTAAAAGAATATGACGCTAAATTAATCATTACTGTTGATCAAGGTATTACGGCTAAAAAAGAAGTCGCTTACGCCAAGAAAAAAGGGATTGAAACGATTGTTACTGACCATCATCTTTTGCCAAAAAAACTGCCTTCTGCTGTCGCCATTGTTCACACCACTTTACTTTCTGGCTCAGCCGTTGCTTGGGTTTTGGCCCAACATTTAATTGTGAGCCAAGGAAAAAAGCTAAGCTTTAAAGAAGTTCCAAAGCTTAGCTTTGGGGAATTGTCGAGCAATAATTCCGATCATCTCGCTCTTGCCGCCATCGGTACCATTGCCGACCTTATTCCTCTTGTTGGTCCCTCAAGAAGCATCGTTAAATATGGTCTTCAAGAACTTAATAAAACTAAAAGAATCGGTTTAAAAGCTTTATTTAAAGAAATAGGAATAGAGCAAGGAGAAATTAGTACCTATCATGTTGGTTTTATGATTGCTCCTCGGATTAATGCCATGGGCAGAATTGGTCATGCCATTGATTCATTAAGACTTTTGTGCACTAATGATTTAACTAAAGCCAAAGCCTTAGCTCAAAAATTAAACCAAACAAATAGAGATAGGCAAAAATTAATGACGGAAACAACCAATCATGCAAAAGAGTTATTAAAAGGACAGTCCTTGAAAGCCAAAAGGACTGTCCTTGAAGAAAAACTAATTTTTCTTTCTCATGATTCTTATCATGAGGGTGTTATTGGTTTGGTGGCCGGAAAGTTGACAGAGGAGTTTTACCGGCCGGCAATTGTTATTTCTCGAGGTGAAAAAATCTCTAAAGCTTCGGCCCGGTCAATCAAAGGTTTTAATATTGTTGAAGCGATGAGAACTTGTGCTGATCTTTTAGTTGATTGCGGCGGTCATCCTATGGCGGCTGGATTTACAGTTGAGACAAAGAATTTGGCCAAACTCCAAAGCAGACTGGAGAAATTAGCCGTCCAAGAAATTTCTCAAGAACAATTAAGCAAAACTTTAAAAATTGATTGCGAAATAAATCTGACTGATGTCAATCTCAAGCTTTATGAAAAAATTAAACAACTAACTCCTTTTGGCATGGGCAATCGCGAACCTGTTTTTGCCACTCGAAAAGTAACTGCTCAAGACGCTCGTCTTGTCGGTCGCGACCAAAAACATTTAAAACTTACAATTAATAGCGAACCTCCTCCGAGGTGGCAGGCTGAAGCGCAAGCGAAAGCCATGACTCCTCGGATGGTGGTGAGCGCCAATACAACTTTTAACGCCATCGCTTTCAGCATGGCCGATTTCTATCCCAAACTTTCTTCTTCTCCATCCATTGACATTGCCTATAACATTATCCTTAATGAATGGAACGGCAGAAGAAGTATTGAGTTGAAGATCAAAGATATTAAAATCTTGTAATAGCGAAATTTATTTCGCACTCTTATTTACCCTTAACAACCCTTATCTTCTTTCTTTTTTTCTTAATGAGGTTGGACCTCCAGGAGGTCCAACCTCCCAGGGTCTCATCTTTCTTGGATTTTTTCTCTTAATTTGTTTTAGGGTCCAACCCTGTGACAGGGTTGGACCCTGTCAGATTTCTATGATTTGCTCCAAAACCACTATACGTAAACATACGACGATCGTCGCACGTTTCCGTATAGTCCGATAGTAATTAGTTGAGTGAGACTGACTCTTGTCAAAATCACCCCAAACAGGTAGAATATAAACTATATGCAACGAACTCTAACCGCTAACACAACCAAAAAAATCAACGAACAAGTCAAACTTCTTGGCTGGGTAAATAAAAGACGCGACCATGGCAAAGTGATTTTTATTGATCTTCGTGATCGTTCAGGCATTGCTCAAGTAGTCATTTCTTCTTCTCAAGCAAAAGAGAGTCAAGGAAAAAAGCTTAGCTTTGAAAGAAAAAAAGCTAAGTTTTGGGGAATTGACGAGCTGTCTACCATTCGCTCAGAAGACGTTGTCGAAGTCGAGGGCAAAGTAGTTGAGCGTTCAGAAAAAGCCATCAATCTCAAAATTCCTACCGGTAAAATAGAAATTCAAGCTCAAAAAATCAAAGTTTTAGCTAAAGCCAAAGAACTGCCGTTTCCTATTAACACTGACGGCTACGAGATTAAAGAAGAACTCCGTTTAAAATATCGTTATTTAGATATTCGCCGCCCGCGTATTACTAAAAATCTTAAACTCCGCCATAAGGTGATTAAGTTTATTCGCGATTTTTTAGATGAGCGGGATTTTACTGAAATTGAAACGCCGATTCTAACTAAATCAACCCCAGAGGGGGCGAGAGATTTTGTGGTTCCTTCCCGCTTACAACCAGGAAAATTTTATGCTTTACCCCAATCACCCCAGCAATACAAACAGCTTTTAATGGTCGCTGGCTTGGAAAAATATTATCAGATTGCCCGTTGTTTTCGCGACGAAGATCCCAGAGCTGATCGGGCTTATGGCGAGTTTACCCAGCTTGATTTAGAGATGAGCTTTGTTACTCAAAAAGAAATCTTAAAATTAACCGAAGAGCTTTTCTCCAATCTTGTTAAAAAGATTTTTCCCAGAAAGAAAATCAGCCAAATTCCTTTTCCGATTTTAACTCATCAAGAAGTAATGAAAAAATATGGGACTGATAAACCAGATTTGCGCAAAGACAAAAAAAATCCTGACGAGCTGGCTTTTTGTTTTGTGGTTGACTGGCCTTTATTTGAAGAAACCGAAGAAAGGGAAATTGGGCCGGCGCATCATCCGTTTACGGCCCCCAAAGAAGAAGACATTGCTTTATTAAATAAGGGCGAGATTAAAAAAGTTCGTTCTTATCAACATGATTTGGTTTTAAATGGTTATGAGGTTGGTGGGGGAAGTGTAAGAATTACTGATCCAAAACTGCAAACAAAGATTTTTGAGATTTTAGGTCATACCAAACAAGAAATTCAACAAAAATTCGGCCATTTGCTTGAAGCTTTTCAATACGGTGTTCCTCCCCACGGCGGTATTGCCCCGGGAATAGACAGATTGATTATGGCCGCTCTGGGTGAACCATCGCTTAGAGAAGTGATTGCTTTTCCCATGACTTCAGGTGGTAGAACCTCAATCATGTCAGCTCCCTCCGAACTCGACTCAAAACAATTAAAAGAATTAGGTATTAAAATAAAATAGACAGATAAGAAATGGGAAAAGTGCGTCATGCTGAATTCATTTCAGCATCTATTACACACAAGATAAGATGAAGAGGCAGGGTTTTGTCTATATTATTGGAAATAATAGACCTACTCTTTACATTGGAGTGACTTCTGATTTAGTAAAGAGAGTTTATGAACACAAACAAGGATTAGTTAAAGGATTTAGTAAAAAATATAAACTTCATAAACTTCTTTATTATGAGATTTTTGACGATATATATGAGGCCATTAAAAGGGAAAAACAGCTTAAAAATTGGCATCGCGAGTGGAAATTGAATTTAATTAAGTCAAAAAACCCAAGTTTTAAAGACTTGTATCCAGAAATTATTTAGATCCTGAACCAAGTTCAGGATGACAGAATAGAATAAGTTCTGAACTTGTTCCTAATTTGTTTCAGGGATGACATTTTTCTATGGTCATGCTGAATTCATTTCAGCATCTTGTTATGAGAAAGAAAAACACCTCCAGAAGAAAATTCAAAAAATCAAAAAAAGACTGGTTTCGTATTAGTGTAGGTGTTTCTACTTTTTTTATTCTTCTTTTTCTTCCTGGGCAAAATGTCTATGAACAGCCTTTAACTTTTAAAAGACAAGCAACTGCTCAAATAGCTAATGTTTTTCCCACTCCAGCTCTTTATCCAGTCAATTTGACTGGTTCTTTTCCTCAAGACTTAACTGCTCAAGGAGCTTTGGCGGTTGATCTTCCTTCAGGCACGATTCTTTATCAAAAAAATAAAGATCTCAAGCTTTCTCCAGCTTCAACCACCAAAATTATGACGGCTTTGGTTGCTTTAGATTCTTTTGATTTAGATCAAGTTTTAACTGTTAAAACAGCTGAGCAAGAAGGTAGAATAATGGGTCTTGTTTCTTCTGAAAAAATGACCGCTGAAAATCTTCTTTATGGTGCTTTGGTTCATTCTGCCAATGATGCCGCTTTAACTTTAGCAGAAAATTATCCTGGTGGAGAAAGGGCATTTATTAAGAAAATGAATGAAAAAGCCGAAGAGTTTAATCTTCAAAACACTCATTTTGAAAATTCAATTGGATTTGAATCGTCTGGTCAACACAGCAGCGCTTTTGATCTTTATATCTTAACAGTTAAGGCCTTACAAAATAAGACTTTTGCCAAGATCGTCGGCACGCCTTCAATTACTGTTCATGATCAGGAGTTTAAATATTTTCATTTTCTTCAAAATGTCAATGAACTTTTGGGAAAAGTACCCGGTGTCGCCGGGATTAAAACCGGTTTTACCGAAACAGCGGGAGAATGTTTAGTTAATTTAACCAAAAAAGGCGAGCGGGAAGTTGTCACGGTTATTTTAAAAAGTGAAGATCGTTTTGGAGAAACAGAGAGACTTTTAGATTGGGTTTTTTTAAATCACCGTTGGGAAGAAATTACTCCAGCCAGTCGGTAGCCAGAGCGGGAACATAAGCAACAAATTCTTCATCACCTTCAAAAACAAAAATCGGTTGAAGATAGTTTTGATATTCTGGTGCATCATAGTAGGCTAAATAAGCTTCTCTAATGATTGCTCTTTGCTTATTTTTTTGCCAGCGGCTGATAAAACCTTGACCTGTTTTTAACTCTTCCCATGCTTGATTGATGGTTTTAATTGGATAAGAGGCAGAAGTTTGATAGTTGGGTTCAAAATATTCAAATTCTGCCCAAATAATTTTCTTTTCTTTTATTCTTGATCCAGAAACAATCGCAAAAACAGAACTTTGATCAAATTCTGGTGGAAGAACAGGAACACCTTCAACACCACTTCTTAAAAAATCAACCCTAATCACATTGGTTTTTGAGAGACTGGTAGCCGGTAAAAGTTCTTTTCCTGAAAATCTTAAAAGAGTTGTTTTTATTTCTCCTTGTCTAAAATCAGGAGGAAAATTGTTTGTACTTTGAAAGAATTTATTAGCTTCATCTTTGGCCTGTTGTGGTTGTGGCGGGCTTCCTTCTTGAAAAACTCCCTCATCTTTTAAATAATCATATTTTAAGACAAAATTATAATTAACAATATCAATATCAAGTGTTTTTAAAGGAGTTTTAGGATCTATAAAAGAATATTCTGTGGGAGTTTTTGAAACTGGTCCATTTTTAAATTCTAAGCGGTTGGCAAATTCCTGAGCCCGGCGGCTGGCCAAAAGACTGGGAAGTTTTTTGGGAATTTGATAAACTTTGGCGCTTGAAGAAGCTTCAGGTAGTTGACCGCCAATGATTTCTAAAACAAAATCTTGAGGATAAGAATATTTTGATTGAGGAAATTTTATTTCTGAAAGTTTGCCAAAAAGAACATTGGGAGCTGGAGTTGGGTTAGGATGGCTGGCTTGCCATTGGTTGATTCCCAGATTAAGCAATCCTTTTAAAATCAAAAAGGAAATCATTCCAATAATCCCCAAAATAATTGCTTTTCTTGTATAGTAGGCGATTTTTGTTAAACTAGACATTCGGATTAATTTGTCATTCTGAATTTAATTCAGAATCTATATAGATCCCAAATCCCGCCTGCAGCGCATAATGCGCAGCATTTTCGGGCAGGCAAGTTTGGGATGACTCCATCATTTGAGTATAGAGGTTTTCAATGGTAAAATGCAAGTGAGATGGTAAGAACCAGAATTGCACCTTCACCCACAGGCGAAAATCTACACATTGGCAGTGTTTATACTGCCTTGATCAATTATGTTTTTGCTCGTCAGCATCACGGCCGGTTTATTATCCGGATTGAGGATACTGATCAAAAAAGATTGGTTAAAGATAGTGAAAAAAGAATTTTAGCTTCTTTAAAATGGTTTGGAATTAAAGCTGATGAAAGTTCGGGTATTGGCGGGCCGTACGGGCCGTATCGGCAATCAGAAAGACTTGATCTTTATAAACATTATGCTGAAAAACTAGTTGCTCAAGGTGATGCTTATTATTGTTCTTGCTCGCCGGAAAGGCTGAAAAAATTAAGACAAGAACAGCAAAAGAAAAAATTACCGCCAAAATATGATGGGAGATGCAGAGAGTTGGAAATTAAAAAATTACCCGCCCGCAACGCTTCGTGTAGCGATGCGGGCAGGCGAAATAACGACGTTATTCGCCTGAAAGTGCCAAAAACAGGGGAAACTTCTTTCAATGATCTTATCCGCGGCAAGATTACTTTTCAAAACAAACTCATTGATGATCAAGTGCTTTTAAAATCTGATGGTTTTCCTACTTATCATTTGGCGGTAGTTGTTGATGATCATGTGATGAAGATAACTCATATTATTAGAGGAGAGGAGTGGATTTCTTCAGCGCCAAAGCACATTCTTTTATATCAAGCTTTTGGATGGTCGCTGCCAATTTATGCTCATCATCCTCTTCTTCGCAATCCAGACAAAAGCAAGCTTTCCAAAAGAAGAAATCCGGTTTGGGCCTCTTGGTATAAAGAGCAGGGGTTTTTACCAGAAGCAATTTTAAATTATTTATCTTTAATGGGCTGGTCTCATCCTCAAGAAAAAGAGATTTTTTCTGTTGATGAATTTTTGAAAACTTTTTCTTTGGAAAGGATTTCCACCACGGGCCCGGTTTTTGATTTAAAAAAGCTTGAATGGATGAATGGGGAATACATAAGACAAATTAAAAATGAAAAATTAAAAATTAAAATTTATGAATTCTATAAGAAAAAATATCCGGAAGATTTGATTGAGAAAATTGTGCCGTTAGTAAAAACAAGAATTAAAAAACTGTCTGAGTTTGAAGATTTGGCCGAATTTTTCTTTACAGAGCCAAAAATTGATCCCAAGCTTTTATATAAGAAGTTAAATAAAAAAGAGGCCAATAAAGCAATCAAAAGTTACATGTTGCATGTTATACGTTACAAGAAAGATGATTTCAAATCAGATAAACTAGAAAAAACAGCCAGAGACTTAGCTGATAAATTGGGAATTAAAATTGGTCTTTTTTTCACCCTCTTGAGAGTGGTTATTACTGGTAAAATAGTTTCTCCGCCTCTTTGCGAATCAATGGAAATTTTGGGAAAAGATGAAGTGATTAAAAGACTTGAAAAAGCAGTTAAAGTTTAAAAATAAAATTATCTCTTTTTCTTCTTAACTATTTAACCATCCAGCCATATATAGAGAAAGTCATTAGAATTTAGCATATCCGTCATGCTGAACTCGTTTCAGCATCTGAGATTCTGAAATAAATTCAGAATGACAAATCCCAATTTCTAATTGCTTTATCTATAGCAATTCTTGTTTCTTGTCTTTCTTCAACTCTTTAACTCGTTAACCTTTTAACTCTTTAACTTTTTCTAAAACCTCTCCATCCAGTGCTTGTCAACTTCAACCCTTAAGTCCAAGAAAACCTTCTTATTAGTGGCGGTTTCCAATTCTTTACGGGTGGCCATGCCGATTTCTTTAACCATTCTTGCTTTTTTACCAATAATCATTTTCCGGTATTTATTATTAGTCGTCAGAATTCTTGCTTGAATACATAAAAGTCCGTCTTTGCGTTCTTTGACTTCATCAACCACGGTCGTTAAGCTGTAGGGGATTTCTTTTCTTAAAAAAATAAAGGCTTTTTCTCTAATCAGCTCGGCAATAAAAGTTTTACTGTCAATATCTAAGGCAGGGGTGATTCTTTCTTTTGTTTCCGGTAAAGGTTTTCCTTCTGGTAAATACTTAAAAATTACTTCTAATAAACTCTTGAGATGAGTTTTTTTCAAAGCGGAAATTTCAATCACTTCATCAACTTCTTCTTCCAAAAATTTATAATGGGCGCGATAAGTTGGCTTTCTTAAATCAATTTTATTAATCACCAATATTTTAGGCGTATTTTTTACGTTTCTAATCATGCCAATGGTTTTGTTTTCTTCCAAAGCTCTTTTTCTGGTGTGATCAACCAGATGTAAAATTAAATCTACTCCTTGAGCAAGAGTTAATCCTGCTTGAGGATTGACTCTTTTTGATAAAAGATCAGGGGTTTTGGCAAAAATGCCGGGCGTATCCACAAAAATAATCTGGCCGCGTTCATCTTCATAAACCGCCCGAAGAGAAGATCTGGTTGTCTGCGGTTTGGGAGAAGTAATGGTCACCTTTTGTCCCAAAAGATTGTTTAAAAGCGTTGATTTGCCAGTATTGGGTCGGCCAATCAAAGCCACGGTTCCCACTTTCATAATGAGTTAATTTTACCATAGATAGAGTTTAAAAAAAGGACAGTCCTTGAAAACCAAAAGGACTGTCCTTGAAGAAAAATCGGATTGACGATCTACTTACCAGTAGACAGGTTTTGTTATTTTTTCTTGGATTGACGACCTACCTGCCGGCAGGCAGGACTTTAGTTCGTTATCTTTGTTATTTTGCCAACCTCCAAATTTTCCGCTTAAGCGTAAAATTTGGAGGTTAATTACAGGTTCATTTTATTTGTGTTTATTTGTGAATGAGGGAGTTTTTTGATAAAATTAACTCAACTATTTTGCGGGGTGGTGTAATGGTAGCACACTGCACTCTGGATGCAGGAATTGGGGTTCAAATCCCTGCCCCGCAGCCATTTTTAATCAATTACTTCTCCTCCTGCAACTTTTCCATCAAAATCGAATAAAAACGGAGGTTGTGAAACAGCGCTAATTCTCATTTGAATTTCAGATCAAGGACGAAAATAATAAGTAAAGAAGATAATTTAATTGACAAGTTTTAATAAAAACGGTATATTAAGTTATTGTCAAGAGTGACGGTGAGGGATTTAGCTCGTTTGAGCCGTCCAGCAACCGAGTTTCGACTTTAAGTCAAGCCACGGTGCTTACTCTAACCCAAAGAGGGAGAGACAAGGTCCGAAATTTCGGGCAAAAATATTAACCTCTCTTTGGAGAGGTTTATTTTTTTACAATGAATTATTCTATTTTTGCTTCTGAATCAGTTTGTGAAGGTCATCCAGACAAAATTTGTGACCAAATTTCTGATGCGGTTTTAGATGCGGCTTTAAAGGAGGATCCGTATTCTCGGACAGGGATTGAATGTTTGGTGACTACTAATAAGATTGTGATTGCCGGAGAGGTAAAAACCAAAGCCAAACCCAACTATGAGAAAATTGCGCGCAAAGTGGTTAAAAAACTGAGTTATGATCAATCTTTTTACCAGTTTGATTACCAGACAGCTGAAGTAGAAGTTTTAGTTCATCAACAATCAGTTGATATTGCTCTTGGAGTTGAACCGGGCGGGGCTGGGGATCAGGGAATGATGTTTGGCTATGCCTGTAACGAAACACCTGAGTTAATGCCTTTGCCGATTGCTTTATCTTGTTCTTTGGTAGAAAAGATAGATCAGGTTAGAAAGAAAGAATTGCTTTATTTACGGCCCGATGGAAAGAGTGAAGTCGTAGTGAGGTATGAGGATGGTTGGCCGATAGGAATAGAAAAAGTGGTTTTGGCTGTTCCTCATGATCCTAAGATAAAAAAAGGCCAAGTTAAAAAAGATTTATTTAACCATGTGGTTTTGCCGATTTTGGAAAAATACAAACAAAAACCAATTAAGCCAAAGCAGTTAATTGTTAATGGAACAGGAAAATGGGAAATTGGTGGTCCTCATTCAGATACGGGTGAAACTGGGCGAAAGATTATTGTTGATTCTTATGGGGGTATGGCTAGAGTGGGTGGGGGTTGTTTTTCCGGAAAAGACCCGACTAAGGTTGATAGAAGCGGGGCTTATGGAGCTCGTTTTATAGCCAAAAATATTGTTGCTGCAGGTTTAGCTGATAGGTGTGAGATTCAGGTAGCTTATGTTATTGGTCACCGAGATCCAATTGTCAAGGCAATTGAAACTTTTAAGACTGCCCGAAAGCCAAGAAAAATAATTGAAGATTTTGCTTGGGGATTACTTGATCTTTCGGTAGCGGGGATTATTAATGGTCTTAATTTGCGACGGCCGATTTATCAAAAAACGGCTCGATACGGCCATTTTGGTCACAAAAAATACCCTTGGGAAAAGATAGTTTAAACTTCGAATTGTATTTTTATCTAATTCAACCTTTGGAGTTAGCTTGCAACTTTTCCATCAAAATCGAATAAAAGCGGAGGTTGTGGATGGTGGCCAGTCTGCCGGCGGTAAATTCTTTAATTCTAAAAAGATGAGCTAAATAAGCTCTTGAATAGCGAGTGCATAAAAGACAATCACAGGCAGAACTGACGGGTCGGTTGTCCTGATAATATTTTTCTTTATCAGGGACAAAATACGAATAAAACTTGGGTTTTCTAATATCAATATCATCAATAGAATCAGCATTATAAACATAGAGTCTTTTATGACGGGCGTCTCTGGTGGGTAAGACACAATCAAAAATGTGATAACCCAAATCAACACAGCCAACAATTTCTTCCGGCTTGCCAATGCCAAGACCGTAGAGAAAATAATCTTTAGGAGTTGAGTCGGCAATACATTTGGCCACCTCATAATTAAATTTTCCTTCTTTGGTGATAGGCCAGCCGCCATAGCCAAAACCATCAAAACCAATTGCCGATAATCTTTCTGCACATTCTTTTCTTAAATCAAGATAATCACCGCCCTGAACAACGGCTAAAATATAGGGCCGGGTTTTTTCAGTTAAACCTTGCTTTTGACAGCATCTAACAAACTCTTCTTTTGAGCGTTTGGCCCAAAGCACAGTTCGATCAACAGTTTCTTTGGCTTTTTCATAACTAGCATTAGGTTCAGTAAAGTCATCTAAAACAACCACCATGTCTGGTTTTAAAATCATTTGGAATTGAATAGATTTTTCTGGAGTAAAAAGAATTTTTTTCTTTTTTGACGAGTGAAAAATAACTCCTTTATCAGTCACATTTCCTTTTTGACAACCGGCTTTAGCCAGAGTCATCACTTGAAAGCCGCCAGAATCAGAAATTAAACCTCTCTGCCAAGACATAAATTTTCGGACATTATCATGGTTTTCAATCACTTTTTGACCTAATTGTCTGTAAAGATGATAAGTATTGATCAAAACTCCCGGAGTTTTCGTACTTTCAATATCAGAAGAATCTAAAGACTTGATCACGGCCTGAGTAGCATCAGGAAAAAAAACAGGTAAAGGTAATTTAGCTTTTATGGTTTTAAAATATTTTTTCTTTTTCATAGAAATGCGTTTACGGGGATTATGTTTTATTTCCTTTACTGCACTACGTCTTTCAATGATACCCAGCCGCGTTGAGATTTTTCTTTGAGATGTTCTTTGTTGGGAATTGAGTCAAGATAGATTGAGACAAAAAGTAAAGGAGTCAATCGTTTTTCTTTATCCCTATCAAAACCAACGTTTCTGTTCACTTTCGCTCGCACATAATCATTTCCAAGTTTTAACTCTTCCCGAAGCATTCGTTTAAGAGCAATATCAAGATTTTCGCCCTTGCGAATTTTATCAGCATAATGAATAGCGGCTTTTTCTGAGGCAATAGACATATATGATTGTCGACCATTATTGTATTCGTAAATTATAGGTTTTACAAAAACTTTTCTATTGACTCGCCAAATATTAAAACTACTGTAATTGACGATTTTAAGACTTTTAGCAAAGTATTTATAAAAATCGAATGGAATAAGTTGTTCATCGTCCATGGCGACGAATTTAACTAATTTCGGAGCTACTTGATAACTAAATTCCGGAGTTTTTTCTTTTTCAACGTCATATTCTTCAAAATATTTAAGCATGCCGGGGTTAATAATATGAATGCTTTTATCACTTTGAAGCTGAGCATAATACAGATAGGTATTTTGGTAATTAAAAAGAGGCTTAAAGCCCTTAGCATTAAACACCTCGGCTGTTTTTTCCTTAACAATAAACTGCGAAACATCATACAGAGACAAATCAGAAGGTAAAAAACATCCGAGATTCATGTTATAAACACGATACTGAAATACTCCTGCCATTTCTCTAATTAAAGAGAAAAGAGGAAATTCAGTTTGAACACATTCAACTCGCATGGCTGAAAGAGGTTTGGAGCCTTTCACCATTTGAAAGTCTGTTTGTTTAAAAGTAGCTTGGGGAGAGTTACGATAGGAAATGCCGATTTCGCCTTTTTCGAGAATGGCAGTATTAACGTCCTTAATCCCACCTAGCCAACCAATCATTTTTTCAAAGTCTTCTTTTGCATCCAAAACATCAAATCTGATCAGAAAATAAGTTGTCTTAACCATTGAAGATATTATATCAAGAAAGGTAAGATTTCGCACTGCGAGGATGAAGCCGATAAAGATAATTATTGTAAAAGAAAAGGTTTTGGTTCATAACCTGATTTTTTGAGCAGGGGAATCAACCATTCTGTTGGCAGGCCGTGAGTCAGGCCGGTGAGAGAACCGGAAACGCTTTTGATTATTCCCAACACATAAAGTTCTGAAGCGGCATAGGCCGCCGCCCAATCAGTGACCGGAAAAACTTTGACATATCTTTCTATTTCTTTTTGATAAATCTTTCTAAAAACAACTTCAGTGACAGCGGTTTTTGAGAAAGTTTCTTGATTTTTTGTGTTTAGAAAACAAAAACCAGTATAACAAATAGTTTTGTTTTCAGAAATCTGTCTAAGCATTTTTTTGGCCTCTTTTAAGCTTTTTGGTTTTTCAAGGATTTTACCCATGTAGAAGGTAAAAGTATCAGCGCTGATAATAATGCCGGTATGTTTTTCCGCCACCTTTTTTGCTTTGGCGAAAGCAATTTTTCTGGCCCGGATTTCAGGATTTTTTTCCTTGATTTTTGTTTCCTCAAAATCACTGACCACCACTCTAAAAGGAACACCAAGTGTCTTAAGCATTTTTCTTCTATTTTTTGATTTTGAAGCGAGAATAATCTTTTGCATGTTTCTTTTAGTATAGCATTAAGGTTCTATAAGATTTTTTTCTTTACCTCTTTTCATACGATCGTTGCGTGAAAGGTAAAGAGTAGAAAAATCGTGAAATGTATTTTTTTCCTGTGATATACTTGAAATGTGAAAAAAGACCTAGAAATTATTAGAAAAGAGATTACTGAGAAGATTAAAACTTCAAAATTGTGCGATCCCTGGTTTTATGAAGAGCATTTTTTGGTCGTGGAAAAATTTGCCAAAGAACTTTTTTGTCTATATCCTGACGTAAATAAGCAAGCAGTAATGTTGGCGGTTTGGTTTCATGATGTCAGTCGTGCTTGGGGTAAAAGTAAAGATCATGATTTTCATAGCGCAGAATATGCCAAAAAAGTTTTAACTCAAAAAGGCTTTGATAAAAAATTAATTGATTTAGTTTATGAGGTTTGCAGATCTCACAGTTGTAAAAAATATCAACCTCAATCAATTGAAGCAAAAATATTGACAACGGCTGATGCGATGAGTCATTTTTCAGGTGGTTTTTATCTAAGATTAATTCATAAGTGGGGTAAAACAATGGAATATGCGGCGGCTAAAAAAAGATTGCTGAAGAAAATTAAAAGAGATTATCAGGAAAAAATTCTTCTTCAAGAAGCCAAAAAAGCAACTAAGTCCTTATATCAAGCCTGGCAGATGGTCATTAAAGAGATTAATTTAAAGAAGTAAGAGAATTTTATCCCCAGAGAGAATTTGACTAAATGATAAAAAAGGCTTTAATCTTAGAATTTATTGTTACGATTCTTATTGGCGTTTTTTTGTTAAAAAGATTTTTTAATGAGCCGAAAAAGTTTTTTCCTGAATTTGTTAATGTTTTATCTCCTGTTCCTACTATTTTCGAAAAGTCTCAATTTCAACCTCATTTTCCTAGTTTAAATAATATATTCCAGGACAATCATTCTTGGACAGCAACATTGTCTGCCGAGCGAATGAGAACATTAATTGCCACTGGTGATGTTATTCCGGCTCGGTCAGTTAATTTTCAAACCGTACAGCGCAATAATTTTAAATGGCCTTTTGAAAAAACAGCTGACATTTTAAGACAAGCCGATTTAACACTGATTAACCTTGAATCACCGCTGATTAAAGATTGTCCTTTAACTAATGAGGGAATGATATTTTGTGGCGATTCTCGCCACTTGGAAGGATTAAAATATGCCGGTGTTGATGTCGCTAATTTGGCTAATAATCATTTGGGAAATTATAAAGAAGAGGGAATTCAAAGCACGATTGATTTGCTGAAAACTACGGATATTCTTTCAACTGGAACATCAGAGATGATAATTAAGGACATTCGCGGTGTTCGATTTGCCTTTCTTGGCTACAATGAAATTGGTCATTCTGAACCAATGCTTTCTTGGGTTGATAAAGAAAAAATCACTCAAGAAGTAAAAGAAGCGAAAACACAAGCGAATATTGTGATTGTTTCTTTTCATTGGGGTGTGGAATATGTTGAACAGCCAACAGAAAGACAGCGTGGTTTAGCTCATTTGGCCATTGATTCAGGCGCTGATTTGATTATCGGTAACCATCCGCACTGGATCCAGCCAGTAGAAATTTATAAAAACAAATTAATCATCTATGCCCACGGCAATTTTATTTTTGATCAAATGTGGTCAGAAAAAACCAGACAAGGCGTAGTGGGAAAATACACTTTTTATGATAATGAGTTGATTGACGTTGAGTTTTTGCCAATATTAATTGAAGACTATGGCCAGCCCTATTTTCTTGA
>JADHYG010000069.1 GCA_016782545.1 Candidatus Microgenomates bacterium | reverse complement strand
CACCCCCAAAATCTCTTTTTCTTAGGCTTTCATCCTGAGCTTGCTTGTCCTGAGTCTTATCGAAGGGCCGAAGGGCTAAAACTCAGGACAGTCCTAGAATCGTGCCCAACCTAGGACAGTCCTAGGTTTGTAATTCTCAACCATGAGAGAGCAAATTAGAAGTAGATTAGAGCTAAGCTCTAATCTACGCCGCAACAAAGCTCTGAAATGCATATTGCAAAACACTACAGCACTACATAGTGCTGTAGTGAAAAGTAAAAAACAACCACGCCGAGGATGGATTAGACAAACACTGGAATTTTTAGTTTCTTTATTTATTTCTCACAAGAAACAACTCGTTTGAAATCTGAGTGGTAAATATAAGATTTGCCGCGGCCTTCAAGAGTGATTTTGTAGCCAGAAGTAATTACTTGAGCATAAAGCATACCAGGGCTTGAACAACCTAAAGAAGTATCAGGCCAATCAACCGGTTCTATTTGTGTTAATCTGATTTCATCTTTATTGACATCAAGTTTTTGACTCAAATTTTCTTTGGCTTGACTAACTAAATTTTCTGCTTTTGGTTCAATCGCAATTTCATCTTCTAAAAAAACAAAGCTGGTTATCACTTTATTATAGTCAACTGTGAAAGCAGCTTCTTTTTCTTCAACAAATTCATAGATTTTATTATCCTGCTGGAAAAAAATGTGGTCCAACGGCCCCCGGCCTGTTTCTGCTTGAGAATATAAAATCGCCGGCATTCCGCCAATTTGAAAATTTTCTTCTTCAGGTAATTCACTCAAATTCAAATCTTCATGCCTGAACCAGGAAAGCCAGCTTCTCAAAGGCGCTTGGCTTTGATTTTCCCAAATCAAAACCTCAAAAACCCCGCTTTCGCCTTTAAATTTTGCCTGATGCCAAATTGAGCCATCGGGAATTCGCGTTAATTTAGCCGCCTCTTTAATATTCCAAGCCTCAACCTGCCAGTTAGGTGGATAAGAAAGACGATATTCATAATCCTGATTTAAATAAGACTGCCAGGGGATTGGAGTTGGCGACGGTTGTGGACCAATGGGAGGTGTAAAAACTGGCGCCTTGCTTTTCAAATTTAAGAGAAAAATCACAAATAAAACAATAAATCCTAAACTGATGAAAAGAAGAATGATTTTCCTTTTGTCCATAAAAGAGTTAAAATATAGTTACTTTCTAGTATACTTTATCAAAAGTTAACTGGCAAGTTAAGTAAAAAAGGTAATTAGAGAAGTGAGATGTGGGAAGTGAGAGGTGAGATGTTGAATTCTTGAGTTTTTGAATTTTCGAAGTGAGAAAGAAAAAAATAGAAATAGCGAAATTATGAAATTAAAGAAAATACGGGGAGTCTACAAAATTTTTGTTGTTCGCAATTAGGGTCGATACTTCGACCCGGTCAGCGAACACAAAAATTTTCGTAGGCGACCTCAGTATTTTCGGCATTAATTATAAATGAAAATCAAAGAAGTAAGTTACGACCAGAAAAAAGATTTTAACCAAGCTGTTTCTCACCCCCTGCAATCCTGGCAATGGGGAGAATTTAGAAAAAAAACAGGCATGAAAGTAGTCAGACTGGGAGTTTTTCAAAAAAACACTCTGATTAAAGGCTTTCAATTAACCATCCATCCTGTTCCCTACACCAACTACACGATTGGTTATCTGCCTAAAGGTATTCCTCCAGATAAAACCATTCTCAAGGCGCTTACTGAAATCGGCCAAGAAAATAATTGTCTTTTTATTAAAATGGAACCCAATATTCTTGCTCCCAACCAAAAACTTCATCAATTTCTTTTGGAAAACGGCTGCCAAATCGGCCGGCCTCTTTTTACCAAATACACTTTTTGCCTTGATTTAACCAAACCAGAAAAAGAAATTCTCTCTTCAATGAAATCCAAAACCCGCTATAACATTCGCTTGTCAGAAAAAAAAGGCGTCCAAGTGATAGAAGATAATTCAAGAGAAGCTTTTGAAGCTTATCTTGAATTACTTTGGGAAACCACCCAAAGACAAAAATTCTATGCCCATACTCAAGATTATCATCGAAAAATGTGGCAAACATTGGCCCATACAGGGATGTATCATCTTTTTTTGGCCAAATTAAAAGAAAAAGTTTTGGCCGCTTATGTTTTTTTTACTTTCAAAGATGTGCTTTATTATCCTTACGGCGGCTCAACCAGAGAGCATCGAAAAATGATGCCGCCTTATGCTCTTTTTTGGGAAGCCATTAAATTCGGCAAAAAAATGAATTGTCAGACTTTTGACATGTGGGGCACACCTGGACCTGATCCTGATCCAAAAGACCCTTGGTTTGGTTTTCATCGTTTTAAATTGGGTTTTGGACCGCAATTAGTTGAGTTTATCGGTACTTATGATTTGGTTATTAATCCAAAAGTCTATCCTCTTTTCACCTTTTCTAATGATCTCCGCTGGAAATTGCTTAACTTCAAATCTCAAATACTTCAATGATTTAAATCATTGAAGTAAAAATGCGAAGTCATCCTGAATTTATTTCAGGATCTCAAGATTCAAAATATAGATTCTGAATCAAGTTCAGAATAACATTTATGATATGGCTTAGAACCACTCAAGACATTCATCAGTCAGAAAAATACGGCCAATATATGAAAAAAATTGGCTGGATTGTAGAAAAAGTTGACAATTGTCAAATTTTCATTCGCCGTTTTCCCATTATTGGCTCAATAATAAAAATTCAAAGACCAAAATATCCAATTCCATTCAATGAGATTGAAAAAATTGCTAAAAAATATCAAGCATTTAAAGTCGTTATTGAACCAATATCACAAGAACACGAGAACACAAGAACACGAGAACAACTTAAAGAATTCAGATATAAAAAAAGCAAGTCGCCATATTTACCAACAAAAACAATTCATATTGACTTAACCCAACCAAAAGAAAAGATTTTTAAAAACTTTTCTGAAGCCAAAAGAAGAGCCGTTCGCCGCGCTGTTAAGAATAAGGTGATTGTTGTCCAATCTAAGAATATTGAAGAATTTATTAAATTAAAATCATCACAATTTTTTCCTTTCGGCCTCTGGCCGAGTTTTTTTGTTAAAAAAGATATTAACGCCTTATGGCAGACTTTTTATCCGAAAAATGCTGTTCTTCTTCGAGCGAGCCCCACATGCGGGGCGAGTCGAGAAGCTCTTAAACATAAAAAGTTCTCGACAAGCTCGAACAGTAATTTCTTAGCAGGGATTTTACTTCTTTTTCACCAAAAAACCGCTCATTATTGGCTGGCAGGTTCAACAAAACAAGGCAATAAATTATTTGCCCCTACCCTCCTCGTTTGGGAGGCTTTAAAACTTTCAAAAAAAAGAGGTTGTCAGATTTTTGACTTTCAAGGCATCTATGATCCCCGCTTTCATCAAGCCACAAAATTCTGGCAAGGATTTACAAAGTTTAAAAAAGGATTTGGAGGAAAAGAAATAAAATATCCGACTCCCTATGTTTTTAATCGGTTTAATCTGCGGTCATTTTTTAGGATTAAATAAACGATCCATATAGAGAGGATGCTCGTCGCGTTTAGCTCTTTTAACTTCAATATTAAACCTCTCCTGAATCATTGTCATTAAAGACGTGGTGTCTTCAAATTTCCATCTAAATATTAATTTCCACTCGCCTATCTTTTTTTGATCAGAATAAAAATACAGTCTATGTCCTACTCTGAAAAGCGCTTTTAAATTTCGAGTTAATCCCACCCAAAATTCCGCCCCAAAACCTGGTTTCCAATGGTCCTCAACAATTGAAGTCACCCTTTTTAGATCCATCGTTCTTTTGAAAATAAAAAAGCAATACATTAATTTGTCCTCCTTCAGCTCTAAAAACTCTAACTGTCCAGCCAAAACACCTATGATTACTAGGCCTCCTAATACTAAAGAACCATAATCTAAGTTTTTATCAATTAGTGAGCCAAAAAATAATATACTACCCAAGAACAAATAGATAATGTTCCAAGCAGATAAAAGAGTGGGTCTAATCTTCATAAAACTATTCTAACAAAATTCTAAATAGATTTCGCTATTACATTATGTCCAAGCTTCACAAATTAATTTATAATCGCAAAAATTACATAAACGGCTTGATTTTGGTTTAAATTTACTACTAGCTATTTCTTTGGCTTTTTCAATCAGTTCTTTTTTAGCCTGATCAAGCTGGTCTTTTGTTCTTTTGGTTGATATTTTTTCACCTGTGTCTAAAAAATGAAAGGTTAAAACAATATCTTTTGGATCTTTTCCATAAATACCTTTATCAGCGGCCGCTAAAGCATAAACAGTCATTTGCAGTGATTGATCAACATCTTTTTGTTTCATCACTTTGCCGGTTTTGTAGTCAATAATTTCCAAACCGCCATCTTTTTCATCCACTCGATCAATTCTACCGCCAATCTTCAGTCTTGAACTTATTCTGATGGCAAATAATTGTTCCAGACTTTTAGGAATAATTTTCCAGTTAATTTGAGAATAAAAACTTTTAAGCATTCTCTCTGCTTCTATTTTTATTTTTTGCTCATGAGCTTTACTGGCATATCCTAGAGGCAACCAATTATTTTTTAAAATTTCTATTAATTCTTTTTCTTCTGGTTTTTCACTTTTTTTAACTTTTTGATAAAAATCATTTAAAGTTTTATGAATTGAAATACCAAAACTTTGCGCTGCCGAAGGAGCAACCGGAATTTTTTGAATATAGCGGTAGCGATATTGCAAAGGACAGGTGTTAAAAGTATTGATTTGGGAAAAGGATAAGTAGGTGATAGGTTCTAGGTTATAGGTTCTAGATTCTTTTTCCTTTTCTGGGATCTTTTTCCAGTCTAAGATACTCAATTGTTCTAATTTGCCCTCCCTTAATTGCTTAGTTACTAATTGCTTAATTGCTTTTTCTCCTAATACTTCATAAACAAATGGAGAGATCTTTTTTTCTCTTTTGCCTTCGCCATAATAATTGGCGGCGGTTAAAAATAAGTGATCACGAGCCCGAGTCATACCAACATAAAAAAGACGGCGCTCTTCCTGCTCGTGAAAATCTCCTGTGGGTAAAATTTCTTTAATTAATTTCTCTGGAATAGGAATTTGTTCCCGACGCCGACGAGTAGGAAATCTGGCCTGAACAAGATTAACCAAAAAAACAATTGGAAACTCTAAGCCTTTGGCAGAGTGAACAGTCAGAATGTTAACCCTATTTTCTTCTGTCCAATCAACATCA
>JADHYG010000068.1 GCA_016782545.1 Candidatus Microgenomates bacterium | reverse complement strand
ACGCTGGTTGTATCCAATATTGCCAACAAAACCCGTATTCTCAGGGCTGTGTTGCTTTTCTTCTCCAGTACTGCCGCGGCAATCTTTCTGACCCTCTGTGCATGCAAGTCCTTTGCGATCGAGCACCGCAACTTTGTACTTTATGTCAGCAGTTTCCTAATCTTTGTGCCCAGATTAGGTGGTAGTAAAAAGGAAATTACAGTTTAATGAGGTAAAATCTATGAAAAAGAAGTATATTTTTGTTGGGATAGGGTTTGTTGTGCTCTTTTTTCTTATCTGGGGAGCAAAAAGGCAAAGATTTACCTGTGGAGATGGAGTTTGCCATCAGAAAAAGGAATTTGAAACTGGTATTTGTCCAAAAGATTGCGGCGCCAACACGCTTTCAATTCCTGATGTTGAAGACTCTAATCAGCCCCTAGAATGCCATGTCAAAAGTATTGAAAAAATCGGCGAAGGCTCTTTCCCTAAATGGTCGCCGGATGGGAACTTAATTGCTTTTAATAAACTGGTTGACAATGTTTATGAGATTTTCACGATGAAGCCGGACGGAACTGACATCACGTGTTTAACTTGTGATAGACCTCAACTGCCTCAATATGGCCACAAAGGCCAGCCCTATTGGCACCCCAGTGGTGAGTATCTTGTCTTTTCGGCTAATAACACCAATTACAAAATCCTTTCAGACGGCTATGCCGAACAACCTGATGCTGGGCGCAGTCATAATGTCTGGATTACGACCAAAGATGGCGATAAATTCTGGCAAATAACTGATTATCCAGAAAATTGGGGAGTAATTAAGCCAACCTTCTCTAATGATGGCACCAAGATTTTTTGGAATGAAGAATTTATGATGGAAAAATATCCAAAAGGAAAATGGACAGATATTATTCGCCACCCGGGAAGTTATTGGAACTTGCTAACTTTTATTTTCCGCTGGGGTGAAGAATTAGGCGCTTGGCGAGTAGTTTATGCTGATTTACATTTTGACGGAGATGTTCCTAAGATTGAAAATATTAAAAAAATCAATCCCCTGGAAAATTTTACTCTTTTAGAAGCATCGGGATTCATCGCCAATGATCAGGGTTTTATTTACAGTTACGCCGACTTGGAAAAAATGGGTGGGCGAGATTTGTGGGGAGACATCATCACCAGCGACCTTGAAGGACAAAACCTTAAATATCTCACTTTCTCTGTTTATAATCATGACGAAAACCCTGAATATTCGCCCAACGGCAAAAAAATTGCTTGGTCCTCTTCTCCGGGTCTTCCAGGGACCGGTGGGGTTGATATTTATCTAATGGATGCTGATGGAGAAAACAAGGTTCAACTGACTCATTTTGGTGAAAACACAAGCAAAGATTATTTAGGCGATGATTATAGCTGTCGGGAACTAGGTTGGAGCCCGGATGGAACTCAAATCGCTATTAGCTTCGGCACCAACTGGCGACCCTATGAAAAAGACGAATCTTATTATTTTGATAACTTATATCTTTTAACTTTTGAGGGTGTTTGTGGAAAATTATGAAAAAACAAAAAGGTCTTAGCTTAATGACTTAATTTCTTAATATTTTGATTACTTCTTCATCCTCAACCTGTTCAAACTCTTGATAAAACTGGCCCACAGCCCAAAAAATGGCGGGTGTTGCCAAACAGATAAATTCATCCACCAAAGGCTTTAATTTTTTCACTGTTTCTGGCGGTGCCACTGGCATGGCCACGATTAACTTTTTAGGCTTTTGGGCCTTGATGACTTTAATGGCTACCTCAACTGTCGCTCCAGTCGCTATCCCATCATCGGTTAAAATAACTGTCTTATTTTTTAAATTCTTTTCTTTAACTTTAAATTTTGAACTGTGCCGATGTTTTAGTCGTGCATGCTCGGCCTTTATGCCGACATAACTTTGCATTTTTAACTTTGCATTTTTAATTTGAGACGTCAAATCAGATTTTGAAAGAGATAAACGAGAAAGAAGATTTTCGTCCCAAATAACTTCACCACCTGACCCCATAGCGCCGACTGCTAGCTCCGGATTTCCTGGCGCGCCAATCTTTTTAGTAACAATAATGTCAAGTGGACAATCTAAAACCTTAGCAATTTCTGCACCAACAACTACTCCGCCCCGGGGAATGGCTAAGACAATAACATCTTCACCTTTGAAATGTTCTAGCTTCTCTCCTAATAATTGACCAGCGTGTGAGCGATTTTGAAACACATTTTTATTATACAATAAAAAGGCCATCAAAAATGATGGCTCATACTAGTATTTATACTATCTAGTATCTAGTATCTAGTATCTGATTTAGCTCATTTTCCCCAATTGATCTCGGACAATCTTGCCTATATAGGGCAGTTCATACTCCTCACCATTAAACGCTTTCCACATTAAGACAATCCATAAAACAAAAGCTGCTAATGATAAAACAAGACCAACCAGCCAGCCTAAAAGAGGAATAAAACCCAAGCCAAAATTAACAACAAAAAGGGCGCCAAATAAAATTGTTGATTGCATGGCGTGAAAGCGGACAAATTTGTTATTTTTTTCAATCAAAAGAAAAGCTATTCCTGTTATTGGTCCTAAAAGATATGCCGCCGCTCCCATTACATTTTGATTAGAAGAATCTGTTGCCAAATGATATCACCTCCTCCTAGAAACTCTTAATGAGCTTCTGCGAATTTAGAGTTTCTTGGACCCCGCATACACGCCCTTGCGACGCCCCGCTAAGCGGGGGGAGCAAGTAAGTGTTGTGCGGGGTAACATCCACTCTTCTTATTTCACCATATCACGTCTCTTTTCTAAAAGTCAACCACTTTCCTGCTGGCCTCACGCTTGATGTCCCGATCGGGCCTCCAGGCGTGAAGCTTAGAACAAACTCAATTGTTTTTTTTCCTCATCTTTCCCTTGCTTTTCTTCTTTCTTTTCTCCCCAGATTTTTACTTTTCCAAACACACCATCATATCCCGGCTCAACCACAATATCACCTGCTCTTACTTTTTTAATTCCTTCGGCCACTCTTTCACCAGCTACTTCAGCAATTTCTTGGATTGGAATTTTCAAAAAAATATCAAATTCACTGCCTAGTTTTGAGGTAAGATTTTCGTACTCAGCTTGAATCTTTAAGGTTGTTGGCGCGCCCCCTAAAGCTTCGCTTAAAATCTCCAAAAGCGGCACCAAGCTCGCATATGGCGGTCTGTTTCCATAACCCGTCCATTTAACCCCATTCTTATCAGTTTTTAGCTTTAAGCTTTCAGCTTTAAGTGTTCGAACAGCTAGCTGTTCGACCCGATGCATTACCCCCACTGTCAACGGTCTTCCGCAAGAAGGACAAGTTGTCCCTAATTTTTTTGTCTCTTCTGGAGATTGCCGTACTTGACAATTTCGATGACCAGTATAATGATACTTCCCTTCTTCAGGATGAAATTCAATGGTGTATAAAATCTTATTTTCAGAAAACTCAGAATAACTCGGTTTATCAGTGTTTCGGTGCATCAGATTATCAGAACCTCTAATATTCTGACTCTCTGATTTATCTGATTCACTGACTGACTGAGTTTTCCGATTCTCTGAGTTTTCTGAGTTGTTCTGAATAATTGCCTTTCTTATTGCCTCGTAGCTTTGTTCTTTTAGATTAAATACCGTTGCTTCCCTCCCCAGCTTCGGTCCTGAATGAGCATCAGAAAAACTTAAAATTGCCCGATCATCAAGATCTTTAACCTGCCAATTCATAATTGGATCGCTAGATAATCCCGTCTCAATCCCATAAATATACTTAGCCATATCGCCAAAACACTCTTCAATTGAGTCAAACCCAGATTTTGAACCAAACATCGAAAACCAGGGGGTCCAGCAATTATGAACACAAGCAAATTCAGCTGTATAGGAATTATCACTCTCCACTTCTAAATTATAAACTTCTCCTTGATAATCAAAAGTCTTAATCTTACGGATAGGAAGATAAATATAATCCTTATCCATCCAGCCTCGGCGTCTCTTCATCTTTGTTTTAAACTTTTTGAAAACAGATTCATTTAAAAGGCTGGCTTTATCATCAAAAAAAGAGAGGTTCGAAAAGTGATAAGTATCATGAGTGGCGTTGATAACTCTTTTTTCAAATTTATTGTGTTTGCCTCTTCTCTGGTGATCTTCTCTAGAGTCTTTGCCAATTGACGGAATTATTCCCAACCTCAAACAAATTATCTTCATCTGATCCATAAGAAGTCTTGAGGTTGTATAGCCTTTGTCTCCTCGCCACCAACCAAGAAGAATTTCTTTTTGTTTAGAAATCGGCAATTCAAGCATCCAAGACGGCAAACATTTGTTATAAGCTTTCCTGCTTTTTGAATCAATGTAAAAAAGTTGACTAAAAACCTCATGTAAGGTTTTTGAATAAAAAGTCAATTCTATTGATTGATAATTTTTTCTTTTATATTCTTTAAATTCTTTTATTCTAAAGGTTTCTTTAAAAATATCTTTGATTTCTTCTAAATATTTCTTCTCATTCTTACTAAAGCAAAAAGAAATAAGGTCACGGCTAGTATAGCCTTCGGCCAAATAGTAACCAGCCAAACGACAAAATTTTTGATCAATTTTTATCTTATTAGGAATTTTATGTCTTCTAGTTCCGCCAGAAGAAATTTTGTCTCTCTCTTCAAAAACAATTTTTTTAGCAAAGTCGCTCAATTTGATAAAATTTATGTCTTTAACTTTTGAAAATCGAGGAAAAATCAAAACATCTCCCCTTTTTAAACTTTTTGCCTGAATCCACTCCGGCTCATACTTCTCAAAACAACGACGAGCGCAGTCTTTTTTTTGAGAGCACAAAGGCTTACAAACTCCAAGTGTTTGACTAATTGAACGACAATTTTTTTTTGTTTTAATTGCCCAAAAAGGATGTTCGCCCGTCACTTTTATCCCAATACGGAAATAATCAGGAATAATCTGGTAAGCTTTTCCTTTAAAAAGTCGTGTAAAAACCTTTTCTACCTTTTTCCAACGATTTTTATGAGTATAAACTTGATCTCCTTCTTTAACTTCGTTAATTGCCCTTATCTCTTTATTAACATGTAAATTTTCATCTGGAAGTAAACAATGAGCCGGAATTATTAAACAATTCCTATCAACCCCCAAAACCAGCTCGGCTAAGTCTTTAGCACTCAAGCCAATAATCGGCCGGCCGTCACTGATTAAATTCATGCCTTTTTTTGTCAATTCTTTATTAATCTTCTCAACCACAGCAATAGAAGGAGCAAAAATCAAAGTATGAATCCG
>JADHYG010000067.1 GCA_016782545.1 Candidatus Microgenomates bacterium | reverse complement strand
TAAAAAATTCCGCTTGCCAGGTAATCAAATTCCACAGGTGATAAAAAAAGGAAAACGCTTTTCCTTTTCCCTCTTTAACCTGGTAATTTATCAGAGACAAAGAGACAAAGGAACAAAGGGACAGAGCAGCTGTTTTAGCTTTGTAGTTTCCAAAAAAATCAGCAAAAAAGCTGTTATTCGCAACCGCACCAAAAGACTGCTTTCAGAATCAGTCAGACTGCTCATGCCGCAAATCAAAAAAGGCCATGACATTATCTTTTTTGCCAAAAAAGCTCTGACAGAAGAAAAACTCCAAGACATTATGCCTCAGGTTGAAAAATCTCTTCAAAAAGCAGGCCTTTTTAAGCCCCTTCGCCCCATATCTGTTTGAACTTCTCGCTTGACAATGTTTACAGTTTACAGTATAGTGTAAACACTCATGCAGAAGAAAATAACCTCTAAGGACAGAATTCTGAGCTATATCAGAGAAAATAAAAAAGCCCGCGTTGAAGACTTGCGGGGCTATTTGGATGTGAGTCGACAATTAATCCACCGACATTTAAGTAAACTTTTAAAAAATAATTTTATCATTAAGTCTGGAAAGCCTCCATTAGTTTTCTATGAAATAAAAACCAGAAAAGAAAAAAGTGTTGCATCGGATATTTCAATAACAAGCAAAGAATATATTGATTCCCGTTATTTTTGGGTTTCGCCAACAGGAAATATTTTGTCTGGATTTAAGGGTTTTGAGGCCTGGGTTGAATCTATTAAGCAAATTAATCAACTAGGTTTTCTTGCTGATGAGTATGTAAAAACCAGAAAAAAAGCAGATGCTTATTTTGGCTCGAATGGCCTTATTAACGCCACTAAAAAAATCGACAAAACCCTTGCTTCGCGATTTATAAATAAAGTTTTTTATCTGGATTTTTACAGTCTGCCAAAATATGGGAAAACCCGTCTTGGCCAGCTGGTTCTTTATGGCAAACAGGCCCAAAAGTCGAGTCTTATTAAAATAATTAGTCAGGAAATTCAACCTAAAATCAAGGAGATTGTCAATCAATATAAAATTAATGCCATTGGCTTTATTCCTGCAACCATACCAAGACAAATTCAATTTCTCAAAGAACTAGAAAAAACACTAAAGATTAATCTTCCTAAAATAGATTTTGTCAAGGCTTATAGGGGTGAGATACCGGTGGCGCAGAAAACATTGAGCAAGCTTGAACAGCGGATAGAGAATGCTAAGAGCACAATCTTTATTAAAGACGCGTCAATAAAATATGAAAACGTGTTGCTTATTGATGATGCGGTTGGTTCTGGAGCTTCTTTAAATGAAACAGCTAAAAAAATTAAAGAAGAAGGAGTGGCCAAGAAAGTTATTGGCTTTGCCATTGTTGGTAGTTATAAGGGCTTTGATGTGATTAGAGAGGTATAGAGATATCCATTCCCCCAAGGCAAACTCTTTTTCACCAACTTTTTCACCCTCAGTCCAAAAAATTGACAAACAATTTTGACAAACACCCCATTTTATGCTATAAGATATATGTAAAAGTTAAATCCGAAATCCGAAATTCTAAACAATATCAAAATTTAAACAACATAAATTCTAAACGTTTTGAAAATTAGAATTTAGAATTTTAATTCGTTAAAAAAAGAACTGGCGAGGTTTAACCTCATTAACTCATTTAAGAAAGCTTGGTTAAGAATTTTTGCGGGGTGAAAATCTTGGTTTTTTTAAAGGTTTTTAAAACCAACAGGTCTTTGTCGCCAGTGATTAAATAATCAGCTTCAGATTTAGAACAGGCTTCAAGTAAAGTATTATCTTTGAGATCGCGACAGATTTTTACTTTCTTCTTAGGATAAACAAGAATTGATTTTTGATCAATAAGTTTAAGCCATTCTAAAGCAAAATTGGGTGCAGGTTTTAGGATTTTGGCTTTTTTCTCAATTGTTTTATAAAGCTCACTAAGAAGGTCGGGAGAAGCGATTAAATAAAACCGATTATTAACCCAAGCCTCAATTATTTTTCTAGGTTTTTTACCCCAGAAAATAGCCGAGATCCAAACATTGGTATCAATAACAACTTTTGGCTTAGAGAGATTAGAGGTCATTAAGGATTTTTTCTGCTTCTTGATCAGAAAGTTTTTTTAGACCAATTTTTTTCTCTTTGAGATATTTCTTAAAAGCAATTTGACCTTGATTAAGGAGAGCTAGAGCCTTGTTTTTTAAAAACTCTTCTTGAGATTCTTGATACTCTTGATAGGAGCTGATAACCAGCTCTGGTTTACTATCACAAACAACAACAACAGGCTTTTTAGTTTTATTGATTTGTTTGGCCAGACTACTCAAGTTATTTCGAAATTGACTGATACTGACAATTTGCGGCATATTGTACCTCCTATTGTACTTTCTGAAGTACGTTGTTATCTTAGCAAGAAAAGAGTGATTTGTCAAGGAAAGAAACAACATTTTACAGCTTCCACTTTCCACACTTTTAATTTTCCAGAAAAAACAAGATTGTTAATTGCTAGTAGTTAATAGTTAATTGTTGGAAAAGAGGAGAAAGCAAAGAATTGAGAAGTAATGGTAAAATTAGGGCAAGACCTGCAATGAAAAAGATTGTTTTGTCACTCATCCGTTTTTATCAAAAGAGCTGGTTTGTTAGAATGCCGATTTTTGGCGAAGGCATGTGTCGGTTTAGTCCTACCTGTTCTGAATATACTTATCAGGCCATTGAAAAGTATGGTATACTCAGTGGTTGTATCGAGGGTTTTAAGAGAATTATTAGGTGTCATCCTTGGAGTAAAGGAGGAGAAGACCCAGTTAGATAGAATGGCTATATGGTTAGATGGTTATATTGTTGAAGACTAAGAAGAAAGAACTTTTTAGCTATATAACTATATAACCATATAACAATTTTTTATTTTTTATGACTAATCCATCTTTTTTTAATCAAATTCTTATCTGGCCGATCTTGAATGTTTTAATGTTTTTTAATAATGTTCTTTCGGCTTCCAAAATTCCCGGTGCTTTTGGCTGGTCAATTATTTTTTTAACTTTAGCAATTAGAGGTGTTCTTTATCCTTTAACCAAAACTCAATTAACTTCAGCCAAAAAAATGAGTGAGCTTAAGCCCCAGCTTGATAAATTAACTAAAAAACACAAAGGTGACCGCCAAAAGCTTCAACAGGCCCAGCTCGAACTTTACAAACAACATGGCATTAATCCGGCCGCCGGCTGTCTACCCTTGCTTTTACAAATGCCGGTTTTAATTGCTCTTTACCGGGTTTTTTGGCAGGTTTTAGGCAATGGTGATTTGTCAGAAACAATTGAAAATATTAACAAAGTTGTTTATTTTTCTTCTTTAAAAATCAAAACTTTAGATCTTCATTTTTTTGGCCTTGATTTAGTAGAAAAACCATCTAATTGGCAAAAAGCCGGCTGGTGGCTTTTACTGATTCCGGTCATTACCGCTGGTTTGCAATGGTATCAAACAAAATTACTTAGCGGTCATACCCAAGTTAAAAAAGCCGTCGTTCCTCAAAAAAAGAAAACAGCCAAGGACCCTAAGCCAGACATGGGTCAGGAAATGCAAAAGCAAATGGCCTTAATGGCTCCTCTAATGATTGGTTTTGTTTCTTTTTCTTTTCCAATTGGTTTAGCTTTATACTGGAATACTTTTAGTTTATTTGGAATAATACAGTCGAGAAAGATAGGAAAGTAAGAAAAATAAGAAGAAAAAGAATAGTTAGATAGCTGGATGGTTAAATGGTTAAAGAAAGAGAAGAAAAAAAAGAAAATGAAAGATAAGAAGATTAAAACAATCAATAAAATTTTAAAAGAACTTTTTGAACTGCTTGAAGTTAAGATTGAATTTGAAGTGGAGAAAAAAGAAGACATCTATTTGGTCAAGATAAAAACAGAAGAAGCGGGTATTTTAATTGGTTCGCACGGACAAACCTTGCAGAGCTTAAAACACTTTTTAGCTTTAGCGCTTTTTAAAAAATTAGATGAGTGGGTTAACCTTGTGGTTGACGTTAATGATTATTGGCAAAAAAGAGAACAGGATTTAAAAGAAATAGCAGACAAAACAGCTGAGCGAGCGATTGCCACTGGTTCACCAACTCCGCTTCCCTTTTTAAATTCAGCAGAACGCCGGATTATTCATCTTGCTTTATCTTCTCATCCTCAAGTTGTTTCTGAATCTGAGGGAGAAGGAAGAGAGAGGAGAATAGTGATTAAGCCAAGGGCTTAATCAGGATTAAATAACTAATTTCTAATTTCTAATTTCTAATCAATGTCTAATGACAAAATGATTAAATGACTAAAAAATTAGTCAAGTTCCACCGCTTTCTATTTTACCTTCTTGTTTTATTATTACCCACCCAGCTCGGAAAGCACTTTTGGCCGGAATGGAGCATGGTGTCAGGAATCAGGATTGACTATTTATCCCCTACTATTTATTTGACTGATTTGTTGGTGGTGGGGATTATAATAAGCTGGGTAGGAAGCCATGCTCTTAATTTTCAATTTTCAAACCCCAATTTTCAATCAATTTTCAAACCCCAATTTTCAAAAAAGAACGCAAAAAAATTGTTTTTAGTCTTTTCTTTTTTTCTTGTCAACATTTTTTTTGCACAGAATAAAGCGGTGGCGGTTTTGAAGAGTTTGAAAATAACAGAGCTCATCTTATTGGCTTTTTATGTAAAGCATGAATTATGCAACATTCGTCATCCTGAATTTATTTCAGGATCTTCAACGAAGAAGATTCCGAAACGAGTTCGGAATGACAGTTGGTGCGCGAGTCTTTTTAAAAACAATTTAACTATCCAACCATATAACCATCTAACTATTCTTTTATCTTTTACAATTATCTATTCTTCTTTAATTGCTTGGGGGCAGTTTATAAATCAGGCTTCAATTGGTGGTCTTTTCTGGTGGTTGGGAGAAAGAAACTTTACTTCCTCTACTCCGGGCATTGCTCAAGTGATTTTAAATGGCCGGTTGTTTTTGAGGCCGCATGCCACATTTTCACACCCCAATGTATTAGGAGGATATATAGCAGTAGCCCTACCACTAATAATCACGAATCATATGCGAATAAATGCGAATTGCGAATCAAGACTAAAAAATATTTTAAAGATGCTGGTAATAGTGTTGGGAATGGTAACGCTTTTTATTACTTACAGCCGGTCAGGGTGGGTGGTGGGAGGAATGGGAATTGCGGCGGTTTTTTTTCTTTCATATAAAAATAAAAAAACTTCAAATAAAAAAAAGACAGTAGTTTTATTTG
>JADHYG010000013.1 GCA_016782545.1 Candidatus Microgenomates bacterium | reverse complement strand
ATCTAAAAACAATATTTTGGGTGAGTGAAGAAGAGCAACTACCAGTTCGCATTTCATTCGTTCTCCTAAAGAAAGTTTGCGAACCGGAGTTTTTAAAAGGTCTTTAATTTCCAGCAGGCGTTCTAACTCATTAAGAGTTTTTTTGTATTCTTGGTCAGCAATCTCATAAATTTCTTTGTTAAGATTAAAAGTTTCAATGGCTGGTAAATCCCACCAAAGTTGATTTTTTTGCCCCATCACCAAAGAAATTTGTTTTAGAAATTCCGGTTTTTTCTGCCAAGGATTAAAACCCAAAACTTCAACTGAGCCTTGACTGGGATATAAAAGTCCGGAAAGACATTTTAAAGTGGTTGTTTTTCCTGCTCCATTAGGACCAATAAAGCCAACTAATTCCCCTTCTTTAATCTTAAAAGAAACATCATCAACGGCTTTAACCTCTTTATATTCTCTTTTTAAAAATGACTTGACCACGCCCTTCACCCCCGGCTCTTTCTTCAAAACCCGGTAGTGTTTTTTTAGATGGGAAACAGAAATTGCAGGCATAATATTACTCTTCGTCATTCTAAATTTACCTTGTCATCCTGAACTTGTTTCAGGATCTATACAAATAAAGCCTATCTAATAATAATCTCAATTATATCTTATTTTATCTGAAAAACCAGATTTTTCTCTCACCAAAAAATCCTTCCTATTTCAGGTGCGGCCGCACCCATTTTTGGAAGGATTCTACCTAAAGTTACTCCGAAAGTCCGAAATCAAATCACGCTTTTTCTTTTTACACTGCCCGGAAAAGAAGTCTTCTTGATAATTTTATCCAGCAAAGCTTCACGACTATTATTTAAAGAATACTCTAATTCTTTATCAGTTATAGGAAAAGCATAGAGAGGTGCATTTTCAAGCCCAAGCTTTTCTTTAACTTCGTCTTTATCAAAGCCGACAAGATCAATGCCTAAAAATATCGCATTCTTAAAATTTCCACAGTCTTTAATTTTCTCTACATTATCATAAGTTTCCATTTCTTTAATAGTTTTTTTCTCTTGAATTTGATAAGAACAAGCGGCTTGAAGGAAAAAGGCTGGCCATTCTTCTTGTTTCTTGGTAACCATGAAAATTTCTCTAAAACCCGCTTCTTCCATTCCTTTGGTTAAATAATAATATTCACTTCCTTTATCATCTGAAAAAATATAGACATCAACGTGCGGTTCAGTAATAACATCATGAGCAACCAAAACAACCTCTCCAAAACACTCAATATATCTTTTTTCTTTTTCATCTAAAAAATCTGGCATAATTATTGCCTCCTTTCTTTATTTCAAAATAGCATTCTAAAAACACCCTGTCAAGACCAGTAAGTTTGATTAAATTACAGAGTTAATATATAATCCAAAAAAAGAAGGAATTAATTAAAATGCCAGATGAAGTTTTAGATTCAAATAAAGAGATAGAAACCAGAGCTCGAGAAACCCATTATAAACTCCGTGAGAAACTTATCGAGTTAAAAGAATCTCCACCATCTGCAAAAGAAAGTCTTCAGTTCCTCAAAGCAGAAACTGCTTCATTAATGCGAGCGCTATACGACGATCATTTAGCGTTATATCAAAAGGATGGTGGCCAAGTATCTGAGACAGATCCTAAAACTTTGAGGCAATTTTATCAATGGCGCAGGCGAAGAGTAAAAGCATTTGCCGATATTCAAGCCAATGATGTTGATTCATCAATACTACGTAGAGAAAACAGAGGACGCTGGAGAGAGTTGTTTGATAGAGATCTTGGTATTAAAGACAACCATTGGCATATAGTAATGGGTCAAACTTCTGATGGTATGTGGGTAGACTTCGGAGATATTCATGAACAATTACAATTGGCTCATGTCATCAGTTCATATTTTCCCGAGAGAGAAACTAATGTTTTTGCTGTAGGCATCCGCGCTGGAGATCAAGAGCATTCAGGTGGTTATCCTGGATATGGAATCGGCCTCTACTCTGAGAAGCCGAGAGGACTAGGAAGAGAAAATGAAGAACCACGGGTTTCGATTAAACCTGATGGAATGGTTGAATTTAATTTATAAATTTCTCAAAAATCACTGTCTATAATTAATCCTTTATTAACTGACGCTGCTCTTAATTGTCTTATTTTCATTTCTTCGGGCATTTCAGTTGAAATCCCCCAAGGATGAACTTGTGTTCTTTGATCGCCCTGCAGATTAAAAACTTTTCCATCTTGCGCATCAACAACGACTTGCCGAACCGCAATGCCTTTGAGACCTAAAACATCCAGTCGTTTTAACACCCATTCTCTTTTTTCAACAAGAGATGCTAACTTCTCATTAATCTTTAATAAGATATTTTCAGAAGCGCCTGTTTGTCCGCCAACTATTGACAGTTCAACAATCTCATCTGTGCCGAACTTTTTATCTAAAAGCTCTACAGCTTGATCAATGTCTGTAAGTGTATCTGCATGAAAGAGTCCAACAGTCTTGCTTTCCTGCCCCCATCCAGCAACCATTACACAAGAACCAAAAAATGGCTTTTTTCCTCCAAAATCAGAAGTTTCAAGAAATCTGGTCTTAGGATCATTACCATTAATAAAACCTATTCCTTTTTGAAAAACTGAAGTTACTTCACCTTCTTCAATCGCTTCTTTTAAATCTAAAGTTGGTTCTGTAATAAATTCTCCATTTTCTTGCCTCTCTATTTCAAAGAGACTCTTTTTTTCTCCCTCCGATTGTTCCGATTTAATCGGTATTTGCTGTTCTTCTATCCCTAGAGAGTCTTTTTCTACCTCTGACCCATCTACTTCTTCTTTGATCACAGAAACGTCTTTATCTGGATCTCTTTGCTCAGAAGCTTCAACTTGCAACCCTTGACCTGCTTTTCCTTCTGAGGGTATTTCTTCCTTATCATCAGTAATTAATTCTGTCAATTCTTTTTCTAATTCTGGCGCCTTTTGGACTTCTTCAATCACCTCTCTTGGTTCTTCTTGTGCCTTCTCTCGTAACCTATCAAACCACGCTTTTCCTGCCTCTGTTAACCTTTTTTTAGCTTCTTTTCCAACTTCTTTAACTTTTCTAAAAATTTTTGATTCGGGCCCTCTGATTTCTGGAATTTTTGGTCTTGGTTTTATAGCAATTGCTTCATTTGTCATAATTATGAAGGTTGAAACTTTCTTTTAAAATAATCAGAAGCAAGTTGATTTGCTTCTTCAAAATGTTTGTGTTCGATTAAATCCTCAACTTTCTCTACTACTTCATCTTTATATTTTTCCTCATATTCTGAGAGGTATTTATAAACAATCCCAGCTAGTTCAAAAAACTCATCATCTAAAGAAGGTAGAATTTCCATTACTTGCTCATTAGTAAGATTTTCTGGAAGATGAGAAAGAACAAACTTGGCAATTTTTGAGGCTCTTTCAAAACTAAGTTCAAAATCCTCAAGTTTGTCCAAAAGAAGATTGGCAATGTCTTTTTCTAACTGAAAAAGCAGGGTTTTTTCATTGTCTGTCATGTTTCCATTATCATCAAATCCCCCCATAGTGTCAATGACAAAACTTGACAAGATGAAACTTGTCTGATATCATACATCTGATATCAGATTTTAAATTTCTATGCAAGACACAATTACCATCAGACCAAGAAGACAAATTACTCTTCCCAAAACGGCTCTAGAAGCGATTAATGTTGAGGTAGGAGAAGAATTAATCGTCAAAACTGCTGGTGATTCTATTGTTCTTCAACCAACAGCCGAAGGTGTCATTTCTACTTTTACGGCCTTGCAAAAGGCACTTCAAAAAACAACCACTCTTTCTTCTTTACAAAAAGAAGCTAAAAAGGTCAGAAAACAAGTTTGGCAAGAAAAAACTAAAACTAAAAAGTGAAAGTATTTATTGATACTAATATCTGGTTTAGTGCTATTTATAAACAGGGCTTACCTCACCAAGTCATTTTTCTTTGTTTTGAAAAAGGATATGAAATTGTTATTTCTCAACAAGTCTTGGAAGAAATCTTTTTGGTTTTAAAAAGAAAATATTCAAAAGGCATTCCTCTTATCAAACAGCTTTTCCTTCAAATCCACCCCACCATCTTAAAAGACCCAACTTTAAAAGAATTAAAAAAAGTTTCCAAATTAGCTGTCTCTGAAGATCTTCCTCTTTTAGCTTCTGCCTTAAAATATCATTGCCATTATTTCATCACTGGAAACATTAAAGATTTTGTGATTAAGAAGATTAAAAAACAACATAAACTCTCAGTAACTACTCCTAGAGAATTTCTTAATAGATTATCTGTACCGCTTTAATAGCGTTTGCGGAAGGGTGGACGAGAAGAAGATTGTGAAGAAGAACGCGGCGGTCGTGAAGGCCGACGAGAAACAGAATCTGGCTTAGCATCTAAAAGCATGGTTAAATTAACCCTGCCCTGATTATCAATTTCCACGACTTTGACTTTGACTTTATCACCAATCTTAACTACTTCTTCAGGTGTTTTCACAAATCGAGTGGTCATTTTGGAAACATGAACTAAACCTTCTTTGCCTGGAAAAACCTCAACAAAAGCCCCAAAAGGAAGAATTCTTTTTACTTCGCCTTCATAAAGTTCATCAACTTTAACTTCTTTGGTAAAACCTTCAACCATCTCGATTGCTTGTTTTAAAGCTTCCTCATTAGGAGCAGTCACATTAACCGTGCCGTCTTCTTCAACGTCAACTGAAGCATCGGTTTTGGCAATAATGCCGCGAATATTTTTACCACCCGGGCCAATTAAGGCGCCAATTTTACTGACTGAGATCTTAAGAATTTTGATTTTAGGCGCAAATTGAGAAACCTTACCTCGACATTCAGATAAAACAGTCATCATTTTACCAATAATGTATTCTCTGGCAATTTTTGCCTTTTCAAATGCTTCTTTTAAAATTTCATCTGTTAAACCATCAATTTTTACATCAAGCTGTAAAGCAGTAATGCCATTTTTAGTCCCCGCGGCTTTAAAATCCATGTCGCCAAAAAAATCTTCAATGCCTAAAATGTCAGTAAGAACTACATATCCTTTTTGTTCTCGTGTTCTCGTGTTCTCGTGTTCTCGTGTCATTAATCCTATCGCAATTCCAGCCACTGGTTCTTTAATGGGTACGCCAGCATCCATCAATGATAAAACAGAACCAGAAACAGCCGCCATAGAAGTTGAACCGTTTGAAGAAGTAACCTCAGTGACAACGCGAATTGTATAAGGAAATTTTTCCTCAGCAGGAAGAACTGGCAAAAGGGCTCTTTCTGCCAAAGCTCCATGACCAACTTCTCTTCTTTTTGGCCAGCCTAAACGGCCTGTTTCTCCAACTGAATAAGGAGGCATATAATAATGATGCATATATTTTTTAGTAACTTCACCCATGGGTGATTCCAGATACTGCTCTAAAGAAGGAGAAGCCAAAGTAACCACGGTTAAAGCCTGAGTTTCTCCCCTCTCAAAAATTGCTGACCCGTGAGTACGGGGCAAAACTCCAACTTCACCTCTAATTTCCCGAATATCATTAGCTTTTCTACCATCAAATCTTATTCCTTTGCTCAGAACTCTTTCTCTGATTGTCTTTTTGAAAATCTCATCAAAAATCTTTGAAATCTGCTTTTTTTCAAATTCTTCTTTATATGTTTCAATGGCTTCATCTTTTAGAAAACCAATTTCTGCTTTTCTATTTTTTGAAAGAAGCGCTTTTTCAATTTTCTTTCGATAGTCTTTATTAATATTTTTTTCCAAATCTTGAGATAAAACCTCATCAACATATACCTGCTTTTTTTTACCGGCTTCTTTTCGCAAGGTATTAATTAAAGAAATTGCTTTTTTAATTCCTTCTTGAGCAACGGAAACTGCTTTTAAAACTTTATCTTCAGGAATTTCTTTAGCTGATCCTTCAAACATAATTACTTTTTCTTTTGTACCGGAAACAATCATGTCAAGATCAGAATATTCAAGCTCGCTTGCTAAAGGATTAAGGAGAAAATGGCCATTTTCTTTATCAGAAAAGTAGCCTACTCGCACTGCAGCAATGGGACCATTCCAAGGAATATCAGAAAGATGCAAGGCGGCACCAGTAGCTATAATCGATAAAATATCAGGATCGTTTTCTTGATCAACAGAAAGAATGGTGACAATAACTTGAACTTCTTTTTTATATCCTTTTGGGAAAAGCGGACGAATAGAACGATCAATTAATCTTGCTTTTAAAATCGCCTCGTCTGAAGCCCGACCCTCTCTTTTAACCCAGCGTGAACCTTTAATTCTTCCTCCGGCATATAATCTTTCAATATATTCTACTGTTAAAGGAAAAAAACCTAAATCACGGTCATATTTAGAAGAAACAACGGTGACTAAAACCACCGTGTCGCCCAAGCGACCCAAAACGGCCATGTTGGCTTGTCCAGCTAATTTTCCTATCTCAAGAGTTAATTTCTTGCCATCAATCTCAATTGACTTTGATACTTTTTTCATTTATTTTTATTTCTTAAGTCCTAATTCTTTAATTAAATCCTGATATCTTTTCTCGTCTTTGCTCTTTAAATAAGTCAATAATCTTCTTCTTTTAGAAACCATTGACAAAAGTCCTCGCCTTGAATGATCATCTTTACGATGAATTTTTAAATGTCCAGTGAGTTTTTTAATTTTGTAAGTCAAAAGAGCCACTTGAATTTCAGGGGAACCAGTATCACCCTTTTTAATGGCAAATTTCTCAATAATTGTTTGTTTATTTTCCACTTTATCAATCATATTTAAAGATATATAAATATCTTAAGATATATAATATCTTAAGATATTATATAAGGATTTCCACATTTCTACAAGGGGTCAAAGCAGGGTTGAACCTTTATATATCTTTGGTTTTAACCAATCTGGCGGAGCCTTTTCTTTCTTTTTTTCGTCTTTTTTTACTTCTTTAATGATTTCTTTTTTCTCTTCTTTTTTCTCTTCTGTTTTTATTAATTTATCTGGGAAAACAAAAGGTTCTTTAATGCTTGATGGTGAAAAAGAAGTTTTTTTCCCTCCGGCTCTTAAACATAAAGCCGCCATCTCAAGAGTGGTGGCATTAGTTTGAGGAGAGTTAAAATTATTACTGGCAGAAATAATGCCCGCTAAAAGATTAGTGGCCATGTCTTGATCTAATTTTATGGCCAAACTCTTAAGAATAAGAGCAATTATTTCAGAAGTAGAAGCTGCTTGAGGAACAACGAAATTTACTTCGCCAAAATTTTCATTTTTTGACTGGCGATCAATATTAATAATTTTCTCTTTAGTAAAAAGTTCTTTCTTTTCCTCATAAATCTTTCCCAAATCTTGAAGCGTTAAAGCATCAATGGCAAAAACCATGTCCGCCGCAGAACCAGAATAAGAATAGTGAACACTCTCAGACGTGAGTTGAGGTGCGTTGGGCCGCGGCTCAATCACTAAGTTAAATTTCTCGCCCTCAATGTTATAGCTTACTTTATCAATTGCTCCTTCTTTATAATCTAAAGAAATAATGAAATTCTTTCCGCCCAAAGTATCAACAATTTTATTAACAGCAATTAAATTTGAAAATTCAACTCTAATCTTGTCTTGACAAAAAATACTTACTTTTTTCCCAAGTTTTTTTAAACCTAAATAAAGAGTCAAACTAGCCGCCACTGAATCAAGACTAGGACTTTTATTAATAACTAATAAAATTTCCTTGGCACTAGTTAAAGAATTTTTTATTTTATCTATTTCTTCTTGAAAGTTCATATTAAAAACTATCCTATAGATTTTACAACATCTTCTACCTCAAAGTCAAGTTTTTTCGAAAAACCAATTCCACACTCTTCTCCCATTTCTACTTTAGTAACATCATCTTTTCCTTGACGAAGAGTGGTAATTCTTCCTTGACCAATCTCTTCTTCACCTCTTAAGATTTTTATCTTATCTCCACGGGCTATTCTTCCTTCTAACACCCTCACTCCGGCAATTTTATTTTTTTTCATTTCAAATTGATCAATGATTTCTCCTTTTCCTAATAATTTCTCTTCTTTCCCTTCTTTTAAAAACTTCATAATCTCATCTATTTCTTCTAAAAGCCTATAGATTATTTGGTAGGTCTTGATTTTTACTCCTTCATTTTGAGCCAGCTTTTTAATCTCGGACGAAATATTAACCTTAAATCCTAAAATTGGCGTCTGTGAAGTTCTTGCCAAAAAAACATCTGATTCTGAAATGTCGCCAATTTCACTACTGATAACTTCTACTTTTTCATCAAAAGCAGCTAAAATTGCCTCTTTAGTTCCCAAGGTGTCGGTTTTAAGAATAACCTTAAGATTATCTTTTTTCTTCTCTGAAATCATTGAAATTTCTTCTTCTATATTTTCTATGTATTTTGGCTCGCTCAACGGCTTAATACTTTGACTTTGGCGGGACCCTATTAATGCGGTCACTATGCCGCCCACCAAGGGTGCTTTGTCAAATCCCAACACTTGAACCGGCGTTGATGGCCCAGCCATTTTAACCTGCTTTCCAGACTCATTAAACAAAGCTTTAACTTTTCCTTGAATATTTTCTGTTTGAATTTTATCTTTTATTTTCAAATTTCCCTCTCTAACTAAAACAGTCGCTAAAATGCCTTTTTGCCGATCGATACGAGAATCAATCACCACTCCCTGTAAAGGCATGTCTTTTTTTGTTTTTACTCCTTTCATTTCAAAAAGCAAAGCCAGCATTTCTAAAAGGTCTTCAATATTTTCACCGGTTTTGGCAGAAATAGCTAAACAAACCACCTCGCCACCTTCTTTTTCAACCACAATATCTAATTTTTTAAGCTGTTTTTCAATCTTAATCACGGCCACTTTTCTTTCTGCTTTATTATTAAAAACGTCAATTTTATTGATCGCCACCAGCAAAGGAATTTTGGCTTTTTTAATGTAAGCGATTGACTCTTTAGTCTGAGGCATAACACCGTCTTTTGCGGAAATAACTAAAATAGCAATATCAGCTACATTTGCTCCTCGACTTCTCATTTGAAAAAAAGCCTCATGACCAGGAGTATCAATAAAAGTAATCAGCTTTTCTTCTTTGCCAATCTTGACCTTGGCTTGATAAGCACCAATGTGCTGAGTAATGCCGCCGGATTCTTTTTGAGCAATATTTTCTTTACGAATAAAGTCTAAAAGAGTGGTTTTTCCGTGATCAATATGGCCTAAAACCGTTACTACTGGTGGTCGGACTTGAGAAGATAATTGCTTAATTTTTGCAGATTGACTAATTTTTGTTTTAACCATGAATTTTTTCTTTGATAAAAATAGCTATCCATGCCGTTTTACGCTTTTTTTAATACCTTTTTAATCTCCGCTAAAGCTTTAACACCAATGCCTTTAATTTCTGAAATTTCTTTTTCTCTTTTTTTCAATAAAGAAAGACTGTTAATTCCTTCTTGAGATAAGGCGCCAACAATACGAGATGATAAGCCTAAATCTACTAGCTCTTTTACAGATTTTAAATCTTTTTCATTTTTGTCTTTTTTCTCTTTTCCTTCCTCTTTTGCTCGAACATCAATCTTAAATCCCGTTAGTTTTGCCGCTAAACGAACATTTTGACCTTCTTTGCCAATGACTAAAGAAAGCTGATCTAATGGTGCTCTCACTAAAGCAGTTTTATTTTTTTCATCAATAGTGACTTTGAGTTCTTTTGCCGGTGAAAGAGCGGCCGCAATAAATTGGCTTAAATCTTCATTCCATTGAATAACATCGATTTTTTCTCTGCCGCCAAGCTCTTCAATCACCGCCTGAACCCTAACTCCTTTTTGACCAACACAGCTACCCACTGGGTCAATGCCTCTTTGATCAGAAAAAACCGCCACCTTGCTTCGAGAACCAGGTTCTCTGGCAATTTTTTTTATTTCAACCGCATCTGAAGCCACTTCGGGAACCTCTCTTTTAAATAAGCCCTTAACTAACCCTTTATGAGATCTGGAGACGATAATTTCCTCTCCACGCCGTGTTTGTTTAATCTCAACAATATAAAAAGTCAGTCTTTGATTAAGACGATATTTTTCATTAGCAATTTTTTCTTGAGGAGACATTATTGCCTGAGCCCTGCCAACATTCACCACAATATTTGGACCATCAAATCTTAAAATCATCCCACTGATAATCGTTCCTACTTTTGATGAATAATCTTCGATAATGGCTTCTTTCTCAGCTTCTCTTATTTTCTGTAAAATAACTTGCTTGGCTGTTTGAGTAGCAATCCTGCCAAAACCAGGAGGAGTAATATCTTTATCTTTTTTAAAAATCTGCGCCCCACCGCTTTGAGCATTAATCTCTACTTTTAAATCTTTTAAATCTTCTTCTCCATAATCTTTTCTATAAGCGGCTAAGACCGCAGTTTTTATTGTTTCCAACACTACTTCAGGATCTAGTCCTCTTTCAGTGGCGACTTGATTTAAAGCTAAGGAAAATTCTGATCTAACAATTGCTGGCATATATTAAAAATGGTGGGTTGAACCCACCACTAATTTCCTCTTCTTTATTCCTAATTACTAATTTTATTTCATCTTCTTAATTTTACCAAAATTCTCCCAAAAGTCAACTTTGATCAAATTCTTGAAGAAGTTGTTTTTGACGCGCGGTGAGTTTTTGAGGAATTTTAACGCCGATCCTCACATATTGATCGCCCCGGCTGCGCCGATGAGTATAGGGAACACCTTTACCGCGGAGACGAATAAGAGTTCCGGGTTGGGTTCCAGGTTGAATTTTTAATTTCACTTCTTTATCAATAGTAGGCACTCTAATGACTACTCCCATCACTAATTGAGAGAATTTAATGGGAAAGTCAAGAAATAAATCTTGACCATCGCGTTTAAAATCCTGATGAGGTTGAACACTAATGACGAGATTAAAATCCTGAAAACGAATTCTGGAACCATTATCCACTCCTGCTGGAATCTTTATCTTTCTTTTTTTTCCTTTAATAATCACGTCTTTACTGCATCCTTTGACTGCTTCCATAAAACTCAAAGTCAAACTGTAACTGGGAATTTCTGGGCCGCGGCGAAACGGAGAGCCGCCGCCAAAAAACTGGGCAAAAATCTCAAAAGGATCAGAAAATCCTTCAAAACCTTCAGAGGGAGTGCCGCCGGAAGTCGTGTAAGTATAAGTAAAAGGTCCTTGACGATAAGTACGACCAGAACCCTGCCCAAAAGGCCCGCCCGCTCCTCCTTCAAAAGCAGCATGACCAAGTTGGTCATAAGCTGACTTTTTTTGAGAATCTGATAAAACTTCGTAAGCTTGATTAATTTCTTTAAACTTTGCTTCGGCTGTTTTTTTATCTTCTTGATGCTTGTCTGGATGCCATTTTAAAGCCTGCTTGCGATAAGCTTTTTTTATTTCATCAGCTGAAGTGCTTTTAGAAACACCAAGAATTTCGTAATAATCACGTTTAGTAGCCATGAAAATATTTTAACAAATTGAGCGCGCTCCTGCGCGCCCAATTAATATCTAATATCTAGTATTTTTACTCTACCACTTCCCCCTCTTCTGCTTTTTCCTTGTCCTCTGAAGCCTTATCAGAAGAAGGTTCCTTCTCTTCTTTTTCTTCCTTTGTTCCTTTGTTTCCCTGTTCCTTTGTTTCTTTCTCTTTTTGTTTATACATCTCCTTGCCAATCTTTTGCAAACTGGCTGATAATTCTTCGGTGGCTTTTTTAATTTCTTCAAGATCGTCTTTAGTGCTCAACTCTTTTAAATTCTTAACTTTTTCCTCAATTTCTTTTTTAACCTCATCAGCCACTTTTTCTTTAAGGTCTTTAAGTGTTTTTTCGGCCGTGTGACAAAGATTATCAGCCGCATTTTTAACCTCAGCTGATTCTTTTTTCTTTTTGTCTTTTTCAGCAAATTTTTCTGCCTCTTGAGTCATTTTTTTGACTTCATCATCAGAAAGACCAGTTGAACCGGTAATTTTAATTGTTTGCTCTTGTCCAGTGGCCTTATCTTTAGCTTTAACATCTAAAATGCCATTGGCATCAATGTCAAAGGAAACCTCAATTTGAGGCACGCCCCGCGGCGCCGGTGGAATACCGCTTAGAGTGAATCTACCTAAAGACTTGTTATCTTCTGCCATTGGCCGCTCACCCTGAAGAACATTGATTTCCACTTGAGGCTGACTATCAGCCGCCGTTGAAAAAGTTTGCGATTTTGAAGTAGGAATAGTTGTATTTCTAGGAATTAAAGGCGTCGCCACTTGACCTAAAGTTTCTATTCCTAAAGTTAAAGGCGTCACGTCTAACAAAAGCACGTCTTTAACCTCCCCTCCTAAAACTCCTCCTTGAATCGCCGCCCCAACAGCCACCACTTCATCGGGATTAACGCCTTTATGAGGTTCTCTGCCAAATAATTCTTTAACCAAAGCCTGAATTTTAGGCATTCTGGTTTGACCGCCAACTAAAATGACTTCATTAATGTCAGCCTGTTTGAGTTTGGCGTCTTTTAAACAAGCCTTAACTGGCTTGACTGTCTTCTCAATCAGATCATCAACCAGTTGTTCAAGCTTGCTTCGCGTTAATTTCTTAACTAGGTGCAGTGGTCCGGCTGTGCCTTGAGTAATAAAAGGCTGATTAATCTCGGTTTCCTGCGTCGTGGAAAGCTCAATTTTTGCTTTTTCCGCCGCATCACGAAGTCTTTGTAGAGCCTGCGGATCTTTTCTTAAATCAACCCCATGTTCTTTTTGAAATTCTTCGGCCAGATAATCAACAATCTTTCTGTCAAAATCATCACCGCCCAAATGAGTATCACCATTAGTGGCTTTCACTTCATAAACACCATCGCCAAGCTCTAAAATAGAGATGTCAAAAGTGCCGCCGCCCAAATCATAAACAGCAACTGTTTTGGCGCCTTTTCTCTCCAAACCATAGGCTAAAGCGGCCGCGGTTGGTTCATTAATAATTCTGGCCACTTTAAGACCGGCAATCTCCCCGGCTTCTTTAGTAGCTTTTCTCTGTGAATCATCAAAATAAGCAGGCACGGTAATGACGGCTTCTTCAACTTTACCGCCTAAATAACTTTCCGCATCTGTTTTTGCTTTTTGAAGAATTTTCGCGGAAATTTCTTGAGGAGTAAATGTTTTTCCTCCCACCTCAACACAAGCTAATTTATCTTTGCCGGCAACAATTTTATAAGGCAGCCATTTTTTGTCTTCCACCACTGATTCATCGTTAACTTTTCTTCCCATTAATCTTTTAATAGAAAAGACAGTGTTTTGGGGATTAACAACAATTTGCCTTCTAGCAATTCTTCCCACTAATCCTTTAATCGGTTCAACCACTGAAGGAATGAGATTTTCTCCTTCAGCAGTAGGAATCACTTTTGGCTTGCCGCCTTCCATCACCGCCACACAAGAATTAGTTGTTCCTAAATCAATACCGATAATTTTATTCATGTTTAACCTCCTATTCCGACCTTAACTTTCGCTGGTCGTAAAACTTTTTTATTTAATTGATAACCTTTTAAAACTACTTCAATCACTTTATTTTTTTCTCCTTTAATCATTTCTACCGCATCCATGACTTGTGGGTCAAATTCCTCTCCTGCCACTTGGATTTCTTCCAATTCCTCACTTTCTAAAACTTTTTTAAACTGACTTAAAATTAAACCCAAGCCCTTATCTTTTAAATGGACTTGGCATTTTTCTAAACTGTCCAAAACAGGTAAAAGCTTATCTAAAATAACCGCACCCGCAAACTTAACAAACTCTTCTTTTTCTTGCCTCATTCTTTTTTCCAGATTATCATAATCTGCACAAGCTCTTTTCCATTTATTTGTCAATTCCAAAACCTCTTCTTCTAATTTTGTAAGTTTTTTCTTTTTCTTTACCATAAAAGGGCAATTTCTGAAACAAGATCACCAAAATATTTCACGGTAGGAATAATGCTTGGATAACTAAGCCTTGACGGACCAACTATACCAATGGCCCCCTTGCCTTTAGAAGGAATTTGAAAAGAAGAGAAAACAAAACCGCATGGTTCTAAAAGATTCTCGCTCATTTCTGATCCCAGAATAATATGAAAAACTTCTTCTGGAGTAGTATTTTCAAAAAAAAGATGATTCCAAAAATCAAACTTATCTAAAGTCAAAAGAAGATTCTTGGTCAGATCAATATCAAAAAACTCCGGCATGCTCAAAATATTGGCTGTACCGGCAAAGAAAAAATCTCCCTGATCTGTGGCTGATAAAGCTAATGAGCCTGTTTTCTGGGCCAAAACTTTAGTTGTCTCTCTTAAGAATTTATCTAATTGATAGCGATAATTCCAAACTTTTTCTTTGACAGACACCTCTTCAGTGACAGAAAGTTTCTTGGTGGTCATCAGATTTTCAACATAATATCTTAAGCCTTTTGAAGAGGGCGACCGGCCGGCTGAAGTGTGCGGCTGAACTAAAAAACCAGTTGAAGTTAATTTCACCATTTCATTACGAATGGTTGCCGGAGAAATACCCAGATTATATTTTTTATCCAGGGTTTCCGAACCGACTGGCTCGGCAGTTTCAATATATTCTTCAATTAAAGCTTTTAAAATCTGATTTTGTCGTTCCGTTAATTTATCCATAATTAGCACTCTTATATCATAACTGCTAATAATTGTCAAGGGGTGAACTGCGTAGAATTCACCCCGCAGACCCCGCATACACGCCCTTGCGACGCGAACACGGAGTATTCGGGAACAAGCAAGTGTTGTGCGGGGTCAAGCCTTTGTCCATCCAAATGAAAAAATCTTGATTTACCATAACACAATCATGTTGTCTAAAATCAAAAACCTTCCTATTTCAAGTGCAGCCGCATCTTTTTTAGAAAGGATCTGAGCTGTCAAGAACTAAACTCTTGACAAATATATTGTTCCGGTGCTTTTCCTGTTTTCTTAAGGATTCGTGGATATTTCTTCTTGGCGTCTTTTTCCCCAAAACCTGCTAACTCTATCAAAAAGTGCCAGTTGTCTCCATAATCAAAAAGAAACATCATCTTCTCTTTTGGGTTCTTCCAAACATCACTAACTCTTGTTTTCTTCACGCTTCCCGCACCAGTGGATTCTATGTTTTCACCTTCTTCTATTAAATCAGTAAAAAGCTCATATTTTCTCTCTGAATCAAAATAGCGATAAGGGGAAATTTTGTTAAAAAATCCAAAACAGTGATCAAAATTAAATTCATAAGCCTTAACAATAGTTTTGGCTAGTTGATATAAATTGATATTTTCAGGAATCTCTATCTTACGAGAAATTTTTTGGTTTTCCAGCAAACTGGTATTAAAGATGTAAGTTTTCATAAATCGTATTTTATCCTTTTTTCAATTATCTCATCAATTTTATTTCTTTCTGATTCAATTTTGTATTTCATTTCGTTCTGTTTATCAAGTTCTGTTTTGATTTCATCAACGATTTTTTGCTGGTCTTTTAAAGAGATATCGATCATTGGAAATTCCTGAATCTGGCTTGGAAAAATGTTTGTGTTGTTTCCTAATCCCTTTTTATTTATTTCAATCAAGTATTGAAAATATTCTGTTCTAAAATAGTAATAAGCAAATAGATGGTTATAATTTTGCAATCTTATTCTCATTGTAAAATCGGCAAAAATTCCCTGCAGATCTTCATCTGCGATCAAAGCCACCTTCCCAATTGTCCCTTCACCGGAACGGGCAATCAAAATATCGTTTTTTGAAACGGTTTTATTTAGATTTTTGTCTGAATACTCTTTTGAAACAAGTGTTGAGCCCTCATTTTCAAATTTCCAATTTTTAATGTTAGCCATTGAGATATAATAATAATCTCCTTCATCATCATAATTTGACGGCGAGACCCCTTTTCCAAGAACAATTGGTTCAGAAATAAAGTTTTTAATTTTCTTATCTGTAACTTTCTTCAATTCATCATTTACAAAATAGCCCGCTTCTCTGTGAAATTTAACACTTTGTCTTATGTCTTTATTATTTCCAAAACTTGATAAATCTAAATAGTAATTTTTAATCTTCTTTAATTCTTCAAATTTTTTCAAATCAAACCCAAACTCTCTCGCGAAAATTTTATTGATAATTTCCTGTGGTTCCTTGATTTGCGCTTTTAGCTCTTTAATCTTCTTTTCAATCGGTTCTATTTGAGCAACGATTTGGTCTTGGGTGGATTTAGGGATTAGGGGAATTTTAATTTTTTCAAAGTGGTCGGAATTTAAACCAGGTTGAGCCTTTTTTCTATATGCCAAATCTTTAATTTGTGATTGAAATAAATGCGTAGTTGTAAGAAAAAATAGAAATTTCTGATTTATTTTTTCATTTCCCCTTAAGATATAGACATGCTCGTTTATCATTACTTCATTTGATGGAAAAACAGAAAAATCTACAAAACATGTTTTCCCAGTTAAAGCTCCGTCTTTGCAGATTAAAATATCCTCATTTTTAATTTTTCCTTTACTCGCACGTTCATAAAAACTATACGAGACATAGGGTATTTTTGATAAATCTACAGTACCGTCTACATTTATCTGCCCACCTCCAAGACTGATTGCTTCACCTTCGCTTCCTTCTACAATGCCACCCTTTGGTCTTTTCCCAGACTCACATAAATCTAAATAGTTATTTATTTTGTCATATTTATATTGGATTGTTGGTAAAACAAAAGGTAAGCATAGGCGAATGGTTTCGTTTTGACTTAATTCCGAAAAATCAACTGTAAATTGTTTTAGCGGCATGGTTATTTTAAATTATTTCTTTTTTGATTTGATTTATTCAAAATATCTTTCAAAATTGGGAATTCCTTTGAACTTGATAAATTGTCTCTAAACGTTATATATAAAGGACTTTCTGATTTCAGCGCTAACGTGCATAAAGCGTCCGATTCTTTTATGTTTCTTTTATCAACCTTGATATGGAATTCATATCCAGCTCCCAAATAAAAACGGTAAAAATTAATTCCGTCAACTTTAAATATATACGGATCCATCAGAAAATTTTTACCCAAGATATCAACAAATTTTCTTACAATAACCAAAAAATCATTATTACCACCGGGATTATCTTTTTGGATCATATCTCGAAGATTATTCTCAAACGGCCCAATCTCAACCCTTTTAAACTCTTTCCGTTTTGATACAGACGCTCGCCACAAAACAGAAAGAAAAAATAATTTTAACTTTTTACAATCAACATTTTTCAACTTACAAGCAACTTTTTTCTCATTTGAATCTAAAATATGTTCGCTATTATTGCCGGTATTTGACAATAAAATTTTGCAAGCATAATCATCATATTTTTGAAAAACTTTTTCGCAGCCTTCACAAAGAATATTTTTATCATATGAGCCTATCCATAATTTCCGTGGATGTTCATTTTTAGTATTTGATAAAAGTTCGAATGGTCGATTATCTCCTTTATCTCTCATTGCCTCAAAAAAACAACGCGGAATAATGTGTGCATCAATTAATTTTTTATCTTTATGACAAAATTTACATTCCATATTCATTTCCAAAACTCAATTTCTCTCTTTTAATTTTTTGCTAGTTTTTGGAGGTTGTAAATAATTTTCTCCGCTGACTACTTTTTTACCCGTCTTGCTCTCCAATTCTTTCCTCGCATTTTTAGCGACGCGGCCGCCTTTTCTGGCGGGAGGTTTATTTCCTTCCAAACCCTTAGATCCCACCGTTTCCGCAATTTGCCGAGTAGAAAGTTCCGCTAAAGCCGTAAAAACCAATTCTGCATCTGTCATATGATCCCGTAAATTTTGTGTTTTGAGATTTTTTAGTGATTTATGTTCCCTGACTGACAAATCACTCCATTCCTGATGGATAATATTTGTCAACATAGCGTATTCATCCTGCCTTTTAACTTCATTATTTTTCCAATAATCTGTTAATTTATTCCTGATTTCCTGCCCCATCATTCTTTGCTGAATCCATTTTTGGCTTCGTCCCATTCTTTGCCAATAATTCCGACTGCGATTAAGCGCCTTTTCGGGGTCAGATATTTCTTGAACTCTTTCGTAACCCACTTTCGCCAACCAAAGCTTAAATGGCTCGGCTTTTTTTGATGGGATAGACTGAATTATTCTAAACAAATGCTCAGGATTTCCTGCCAATGTCTTTCTTTTTTTCCCTGTTTCAGTGAACATTTCTACATGGGGACAATTTGTCCCTATGTATTTCCCAAGTTCTACATCCCTTTTACGCAACTTCTTTAGATAATCCGTGGGATTAACACTTTCAGTGAGCGCGAAAATAATATCCACAACCGAAAAATACCATTCTTCTTTTTTGTTATCCCATATCCGACGGATTTTCCTGCCTTCAAAAATTGCGATTTTTTTATTGTTTGTTTTTTTGACTACTTTTTTGCTTGGCATACCTTGATTTTACTCCCACTCAATTTTTCTCATATAATCCAACGCTGTTTTCATCACACCGTCGTCAACTAAGACCTCGCCCTTGTCATCTGTGCGGTAAAGTTCGTTTGGCATTGGTTTTTCACCACGCTTGGTCCGTTTATAGCCGATATTTTCTACTTCCGCCATAAAGATTTTATAATTCAGTTCTTTCGCCACTTCGCCAAAAACCCACCAAGAATTTACAAAACCAAAAACATCTTTTGTGTCATTGTTGTATTTACAAAGCCCCTTGAGTTCGTCGGCGTATTTTTCAATCAGTACTTTTGCGGAAAGTTCTTTATCGTCATTCTCAAAATAATCTTTCAGCATTCTTGCTAAAATTATTTTTTCTTCCGTTTCTTTCAAACTTTTGATTGAAGGCAACTTTTTCCTGTCTTTTCCGTCAAGATATACGACCAGCAAATTTTCGCATCTAGTTTTGAGACCGCTCCATTCATTAGAATATTTGCTCCATAGCTTGTTCCATTCGGAAATTTCCGCCTTAGTTTTCTTTTGCGCGAAAAGCAAGCTGGTTTTGGTGGAAGTAAACGGCTCAAAAGTAAGCTGGGGAAGAGAAACAACGGCTTTAACTTTGAAATATTTATAAATAAAAAGACGGATGTATTTGTTTTCAGTTGTGTCAAAAACGCTTTCCGGCAAAACTACTCCCATACGGCCATTATCTCGCAAAAGTTGATACCATCTCTCTATAAAAAGATTTTCCGAGTTCTTTTTGTCGCCAAAAAGAAAACCATGTCTCAAAAGTTTCTTTGTATCTTTATCTAAATCAACGCTAAAGGGCGGATTTGTAATAATCGCATCAAATCCTTTGTTCACATTTTTATCAAAATACAAATTATCTTCTTCGTACTTATTCAAAATATTTGGTTCTGTTTTTTTCTGATAAAAATTAAAAGGCAAAAGCCCGTCTTTTACAAAAATGTTTGACGACCCATCGCCGTGTAAAATCATATTTACTTTTACCGCTGTTCCCAAGTCAAAATCTATCTCACTGCCATAAATATATTTTGCCGCCCACTTGTTTTCTCTATTATCTGGATAAAACCAATCGTCCAATTTATCTTGTATATCTCTATTATTTGAAATTTTATCCTTAAGGTGATATTTGATATTTTTTGTAATAAACTTCATATACTCAATCAAGAATGTTCCGCTTCCGGCGCTTGGATCTATAAGATAAGGAATAGTTTTATCGTTATTTATTTTTTTGATTGCCAGTTCATCAAGTTTTAATCCATAGAGTAAAAATTTCACGATATTTATATGTGTAAAAAACTGCCCCTTGTGCTGCTTAAAGCCGACTGTGATAATCCCTTCAAAAAAATCTCCGAGAATGTCTTTTCCTGTCAAATTGTTTTTTCCATCAACAAATGAAAAACTTTCCAGTTTACTCACAGCGTATCTTAGTTTGTTCAATGAAAATTTATTTTCATCAATAACATAAGATTTTTTTAATTTATTTTCATCTAAAATATTTAGTTTCTCTTTTAACGCTCTTCTATAAAGTCCGTTAATTCTATTAAAAATTTCTTCGTTGCTTTCAAAGCTTTTTTTATCTTCTTTGTCATAAGTAAAAATCTGGTAATCATATTTATCACCGTCATTCTTTTCGCTTTCATCCTGGATTTTCGCTAAAATTAAATTCACCAGAGACGAAAAAATATCATTATAATTAGTTCCACCACCACCCCAAAGCACATTGTGCAGTTCCTTTCTTAAACTATCTAATTGTTCTCCTGAAAAATTTGCATCTAAGTCTTTTTGACTTCCTTTGATATAGGGTTTTTTGGCTGATTTCCCATAATGTCTCGGTAATTCATCAGTGTAATTTCTTTCTTTTTCCCATTCATCAAAACTTTTATATTTTTCAAAATCAATAATAATACACCTATCTTTTATCTCGTCATTGAGAACTTCAACGGAATACAAAACAAGATATTTGACTCTTCTGTCTTCCTGCTTCGCTAAATTGAAAAGCTGCATTTCAATCGTCTCATCTTGCTTCTTTTCAAATTCGCCTATTTCTTTCAATTCAATAAACAGAAAAATATCTTTATTATTTCTATCTTTCAAAATAACATCTATTCTTGGCTTCGTTGTTTTAGGCCTGCCGCTTGGATATTCTTTTTCAATCTCAATATTTTCCTCTTTGTATCCCAACTCATTGACCAATTTAGTTAAAAGATAACCTCTGACAAGTTCCTCATCGCCAGAAATACTTTTAATATCTCGGTGTTTTTTAATATTTGCTCCATATTCCGCTTTTTTCTCACGCAAAATAAACTTCACAACCTTTTTCGGATTACTTTCCAAATAATTCATTATTGATTCTTGTTGTTGTTTTTCCATATTGTTTATTAAAATTTTGACTTAACTTAATATCCTTTTTTCTTTCATAACTCTATATTGGCGTTTTTTGACATTCTTTGCTAACTTATATTTTGTTTTCTTTATCTATAAACCCTTCCTCTAAATCCAATTGCTTTAATTCTAATTATTTTATTTTTCAAATCAGGAGTGTAAATAATGCGCAGCGGAGGAATTTTTATCCGATACGACCCCTGAAATTCACCCGTCATTTTCTGACCCAAAAATGGATTAATTGCTAAAAGATCAATATATTTTGTTGCTTTTGGTTTGTAAATTTGATCAAGCCTTTTTAGGTCTTTTTTTGCTTGATTTGATAGTTTTACCTGAAACATATTTTTTCTTTCCCTTATCAGCAACAAGATAATTTTCTAAATCTAATTCTTTTTTAACTTCTTCCCAATCGCTATACCTTCCTGCTTTAAAATCTTTCTCACTCTCATAAATTGATTTCATCAGTTCAGGATCAGAAAGCGTTTCAATGGTTGCCAACCAACTTTCAAAATCATCTTTATTCATAATTACTGCCTTAGGAATTCCTTTCACAGTAATATTGATAGGATAAGGTCCTCTTTTTACTTTTTCCAAAAGAGCAAAAAAATTGTTTCTTGCCTCAGTAGCAGAAATAAACAAACTTGAACTTTTCATAAAAACCTCCTATGGACATAATTATGTACATTTATTATGTTTTTGTCAAGAATCAAATTAAAGTAATCCTTTCTCTTTAAAACTCAAAAATCCATTTTGGGCAATAATAATGTGATCTACAACTTTAATCCCTAAAAGCTTGCCTGATTTTACTAATCTTTGAGTAATTTTTAAATCGTCTTCTGATGGCGTTGAATCGCCTGATGGATGATTGTGAATTAAAATTATTGAGGCGGCTGAGGCGCGAATTGCATCTCTAAATACTTCACGAGGGTGAACGATATTAGCGTTAAGACTGCCGACTGAAACAATATCTTCCTTGATTAAATTATTGCGGTAATCAAGAGACAAGATTAAAAAATATTCCTTTTTATGCCTGCCTATCTTTTGCTTAAGATAATCAACCACTTTCTTTGGAGAGATAAGCTTAATTTTTTTAGGAATTTTTTCTTTTAAATACCGCTCTGATAGAGCCTGGAAAAGTTTTAGGCCAAAAATGTTGTGTGGTCCAATGTCTTTGATTTGCTGTAATTCTTGAGAAGAAGCTTCAAGAACACCGTGAAGTCCTTTAAATTTTTTTATAGCCTTTTTGGCCATCTTCTTGCAATCTTTTTGAGGAGTTCCTAAAGTCAAAAGCAGTTCAATTACTTCATAGTCAAGAAAACCATCAAGACCTGCCTCCAAAAATCTTCTCCTCAGACGTTTCCTATGTCCTGCTCCCTTGGGTTTTTTAACTTTTACTAAGCCTTTTTTACTAACCACCTTGTCTTAATTTTACCCCAAAAGGCTGTTTTTGACAATGGAAAAATCATTAAAACAGGTGTATGCACCAACCCGCGCCGGGCGTGAATTCCTATTGACACCTTGGATATTTTTTGAATATTTTCTCCAAAAAATCAGGCTCCATTTTCCAATTTAGGCACACGTTTCTGTCCACGGCCGTTGATAGAAACGTGAAGCTAAATACTTTAATGATTTAAATCATTAAAGCGAATAGTGATGTTTTGAGACTATAGATCCTGAGTCAAGCTCAGGATGACAGATGGAAATTATTTATTAAACACTCTCGATTTTTTCCCCTTGACCTTTGACCCTAATTTAGATTAAAATTGGGATTAATATGCCAATTATAAAAAGTGCCAAGAAAAAAATGCGCCAAGATGAAAAAAGGCGCTTAAAAAACCTTCGCACCAAAAAAACTTATAAAGAGGCG
>JADHYG010000066.1 GCA_016782545.1 Candidatus Microgenomates bacterium | reverse complement strand
TTTTTCCAAACAGCGCAACTTTGGCCTGCAAAAAGCCTCTGGTGATTGGATTTTGTCCATAGATGCTGATGAAAGACTTTCGTTAAAATTAAAAAAAGAAATTCCAAGACTTATTCAGAAAAGCAAGTTTAAAGGCTATCTTTTTTCAAGAAGAAATTATATTAATGCTCAAAAATGGCTAAAATACGGCATTTTTTATCCTGATTGGCAGTTAAGGCTTTTTAAAAAAGGAATAAAATTTAAGGGAACGATTCATGAGCGGCCTGATTTAAATGAAAAGTCTTGCCAAAAAATAAATTTAGACATTATTCATAATGCCAGTCATACTAAATATGATAAATTTTCTTCAATTTTTCGTTTAAAAGAATTTGTTAAAATTCAGGCAAAAGAAATTATTAAAAAAGAAAAGAATTTTCTTTTTTATCCTTTTATTGGGTTTTTTAAATCTTGCAAATATTTTTTAGACAGTTTTTTATTTGGAAAAGGCTTTTTAGACGGATGGAGTGGTTTTAGAGGCGCCTTGATTTTTTCGTTTTTTATTTTAAAAAGTTATATTTATAGTTTCTTTTTAAGAATTTTTAGAAAATGATTAAGCTTAAATACACAAGTTATAACAAAAACCTTTTTGAAGCACACATGATGGTGTTTGGTCTTATTGAGCAGAAAAAGACAGTATTAGATATTGGATGCGCTACTGGTTACTTCGCTAAAGAACTAAAGAAAAAGAATTGCATGACATATGGTGTAGAAATAGATAAAATTGCGGCTAAAAGAGCAATGAATTTTTGCGAGAAAGTTTTTGTGGTAGATATTAAGAAAATTTCTAAATTAAATGCACCTCGTGAGTTTTTTGATTATATACTTTTTCTTGATGTTCTTGAACACTTAGAGAATCCTCTACAAGCGCTAAATGACGCAAAAAAATTTCTAAAAAAAGATGGCAAGTTTATTTTATCTGTTCCTAACATTGCCCATATTTCAGTAAGAACAAGGCTTTTTTTAGGAAGATTTCACTATTCTAATTCTGGGATTTTAGACAGAGACCATTTGAGATTTTTTACGAAGAAGACTTTTATAGAATTAATAACTAGCGCTGATTTAAAAATTTTACAGCTCGATTATCCAGCCGATTTTGGTCAAATACCTGTTTTCGGGCGATTTTTAAAGAAACTAAATAAAAAATGGCAATACCTGATAACTAAATTATTGAATCCACTTTTAGCTGGACAGTTTATTGCTGTTTGTATTTTCTAAATACTTTATTCAACATGAAAAAAATCTGGGTAGTGATTGTTACTTTTAATGCAGGGGAGAAGGTGGTTGAGTGTTTAAAATCGCTTTTTCATTGTAAAACAGGTGGTTTGGATCATGAACTAAAGATTGTAGTTGTTGATAATCATTCTACAGACAAATCTGTTGAATTTATTAAAAAGTTAACGAGTTCAAGAGTTAACAGATTAAAGAATAAGAAAATTAACTCATTAATAACTAGTAAATCAACTATTAAATTAATTGAGAATAAAACTAACTTAGGTTTTGCGGCTGCTTCTAATATTGGTATTAAAAAGGCCCTTAAAAGCAAAGCTGATTATATACTTCTTCTTAATCCCGACACAACTGTTAAGAAAAACTTTTTAACTCCTCTTTTAGAAGTTTTAAAAAGACCAAAAGCAGGCATTTGCGGTCCAAAAATTCTTTTTGAATCTGCTTCAAATTCTAAAAAACCCAAAATCTGGTCAGCCGGCGGCAGGCTTGACAAAAAAAGATTCAGCGGTGGTTTAATTGGCCATGGTGAAGAAGATCAAGGGCAACATGATGTTAAAAAGAGCGTTGATTTTATCAGTGGAACTTGTATGTTAATCAAAAAACAAGTTTTTGAGAAAATTGGTTTTTTAGCAGAAGACTATTTTTTATATTATGAGGATGTTGACTTTTGTTTTCAAGCAGGGAAAGTTGGTTATAGAGTTATTTATAATCCTTTATCAATCATTTATCATTTTGGTTCGTTTACAATTAACAAAAATTCAAAAATAATGCAATATTATCTGGCGCGAAACCGCTTGCTTTTTTTAAGCAGATATGCATCATTGAAAATTAAGATTAGAGAAATAATAAGACTGTCAAAAACAATTGATGAACACTTAAAAAACCAACAAACTTGGGCTATTTATGGAATTTTAGATTTTTTTTTAAGAAAGCGGGGAATGAAAAATGAGCTTCATGGGAAAAAATAAGATTATTGGTGTTGATGCTGGTTGTTTAGGAGTTAAAGATAAACGCTTGAAAGTGGGTGTTTATCAAGTGGCTTTTAATCTTTTAAAAGAGCTTGGTAAGTTAGATAAAGCTAATGAATATAGACTTTACAGTTTTTATCCGATTGAAGAAAAATTAATGAGATTGATGGGGGAGAGGATGAAAAATATTGTTTTAAAACCTCGGAAAGGCTGGTTTAGTATTAGATTACCTTTAGAGCTTAAACTTAATCCAGTTGACATTTTTTTAGGACTTTCTCAAGCGCTTCCCCACTCCTTGTCGCACAATATTTTGATGGTTTATGATTTGGCTTTTGAGCATTATCCTCAGTTTTACCTTGATTCCTACAAAAGTCTTTCAAAAAACACCAAAACTGCTCTTAAGCTTGCTCATAAAATTATTACTATTTCTCAGTCAACTAAAAGAGATCTTGTTGAACTTTATCGTGTTCAAGAAAAGAGAATTGAGGCTTGCTATCTAGGAGTAAGTAAAGACTTTAATCCTAAAGGAAAAAAGTTTAAATCTGGCGTTCCTTATTTTTTATTTGTCGGGGCCTTAAAAAAAAATAAAAACATACCCCAAATTTTAAAAGGTTTTAATTATTTTCTAGCTAAATCTTCAAAGAAATTTAATTTAATTCTCGTGGGTGGTGATTTATGGCTGGATGCAGAAATTACCAAAACAATAAAAGAACTTAAATTAACAGATAAAATTATTACCACTGGCTTTATTAACAATCAAGATTTACTCGAATATTATCGAGGTGCAACGGCTTTTGTTTCACCGTCATTGTATGAAGGTGGTGGTTTAACTCATCTTGAGGCTATGGCCTGTGGAATACCGGTGATTGCTGGTAATGTAAGCAGCATGCCTGAATTAGTTGGTAGCGCCGGAATTTTAGTTGATCCTAAGAGTGAAGAAAAAATTGGCAGGGCAATGTTAAAAATAGTTAATGACAAGGAATTCAAAAATGATTTAATTAAAAAGGGGTTGGTTCAGGCAAAAAAATTCTCTTGGCAGAAATTTGCTGAAAATGTTTTAGAAATAATTAATTATTAAGACTAATAAATTTTTCTTGCTAGAGGTCAAACCTCTCGAGAGGTTTGACCTCTTAAGAGTCAGATATGAAAGTTGCGGTTGTCAGAGGAGCTTTTTTAAATCAGTTTGAGATGCAGAATTTTGCATTGATGGCAAAAAAGCATCAACTTACTGCCTTTTCCAGTTTAAAACCAATTAATGATCAAGTTGGTTTTCCCGTGATAAAGCTTCTAAGTCCAATGGATTTATTAAGCATCATTCCAATACATCAAGGAAAAAGAATTGCCAGAGGATTTTTAAACAGAACCTTTATTGACGCTCATTATCTTTTAGAGCTTGAGAAAAAACTACAAGGTTTTGACATTGTTCATTGTGCGGAAACTTATTATCACTTTACTCAGCAATGTTTAAATGCCAAGAAAAAAGGTTTTGTTAAAAAGGTAGTTTCAACAGTTTGGGAAAATATTGCTTTTAATAATGAGGGAATTTGGGGAAGAAAAAAATTCAAAAGAAGAGCCATTGAAGAAATTGATCATTTTATTGCTGTTAGCCAAGGAGCTTATAAAAGTTTAATCAGCGAGGGTTGTCAAAAAGAAAAAATAACCATTATTCCGGTGGGAATTGACCTTGAAAAGTTTAAAGCGCAAAGTGAAAAGTTAAAAGTTAAAGATAAAGACAGGCAAATTATTATTTTGTTTGTGGGGAGATTGGAAAAGGAAAAAGGCATTAAGGAGCTTTTGGAGACATTTAAGCAATCAACAATTATCAATCAACAACCCGCCTCGACTCGCCCGCTCGTCGGGCGAGTCGAGGCAACAATTAAACTTAGAATTATCGGTGATGGGAGCTTAAAGAATTGGATTAAAGAGTGGATAGTGAAGAATCAGCAAGAAAGCAATGTCGTTATAGAACAACATTCTTATCAAGAAATGCCTCAAATTTACCAAGAAGCCGATATATTTATCTTGCCTTCTAAAAAAACAAAAACATGGCAAGAACAATTTGGTATGGTTCTGATTGAGGCGATGGCTTCTTTTTTGCCGATTATTGCCACAAGATCTGGGGCCATTCCTGAAGTAGTTGGAGATTGTGGAATATTAGTTGATGAGGCAAGTGTGGGCCAGTTATCTCAAGCATTGAAAAGATTAGTTAAAGATAAATTTTTAAGGACAAAACTTGGTAAAATAGGAAGAGCAAGAGCGGAAAAATATTTTGATAGTCAAAAAATTGCTAAGAAGATAGAAAAAGTTTATGAAAATCTCAGTTGTTGTTTTAACTAAGAACGAAGAAGAAAACATTAAAGAATGTCTTAAATCAGTCCGCCAGCTGGCGGATGAAATTATTGTTATTGATGATCATTCTCAAGATCAAACAAGAGAAATTGCTAAAGAAAATGGAGCAAAGGTTTTTATTCGCTCATTAAGCAATGATTTTAGCAATCAAAGAAACTTTGGCTTGAAAAAAGCCAAAGGAGATTGGATTTTATTTGTTGATGCTGATGAGAGAGTCACTAAATCACTAGCGGTGGAGATTAAATCCTGGATTGGCGAGGTCGGACCCGGGTCCGACCTCAGTTACGATGGTTTCAACGTTAGAAGAAAAGATTTTGTTTTTGGAAAATGGTTAAAAAATGGTGAAAGTGGAAAGATTAAGCTTTTGCGGTTAGGAAAAAAAAGCGCTGGTCTTTGGAAAAAACCAGTTCATGAAGTGTGGGATATTGGGGGAGTAATAAAAGAATTTGATTCTCCCCTGCTTCATTATCCCCATCCAACTGTTTCTGAATTTTTAACCAAAATCAATGAATACTCCACTCTTCGAGCTCAAGAACTTTATAAAAAAGGAAAAAGAGTTAATTTTCTTGAAGTTATTGGTTATCCATTGCTAAAATTCTTTAAGAACCTTTTTTGGCACTTGGGTTTTTTAGATGGTTTGCCGGGTTTTTTGCACGCCATTTTTATGAGTTTTCATTCTTTTTTGGTCAGAGGCAAGCTTTGGTGTTTTTCTATGAAAGGGACAAAATGACACGCGATCGCGTGTCATTTTGTCTATAGAGTGACGAATTTCAATTCGTTATTCTATAAAAATAACAAACTAAAATTTGTCATTTCAAGAGGGCGTTATGAAATTAACTAAATTTCTTATTGTTTTACTTTTACTTCTTTTTC
>JADHYG010000065.1 GCA_016782545.1 Candidatus Microgenomates bacterium | reverse complement strand
CTTAAATCATAAATCTTCAATCAACAATTTCCAGTCCCATTTGCCTGGCTGTTCCTTCAATTATTTTACAAGCTGCTTCTAAATCATCAGTATTTAAATCTGGCATTTTAATTTTAGCAATTTCTTTAATTTTACTTTTATTTATTTTTCCCATCTTTTCCTGTAAAGAATGACCAGAACCTTTTTCAATGCCAGCGGCTTTTTTAAGAAGATCAGATGTTAAAGGTGTTTTTAAAGAAAAAGAATAAGTCTTGTCTTCAAAAACCTTAATCTCTACTGGAATAATATTACCAACCTTGTCCTTGGTTTTGTCATTAAACTGCTTGCAAAATTCAGCAATATTAAGGCCATGCTGCCCCAGAGCTGGGCCAACTGGCGGAGCTGGATTTGCCTGCCCAGCTGGAATTTGTAACTTTATAATGGTTTTAATCTTCTTAGCCATAGCTAAAGCTTTTTAACTTGTAAAAAATCCAATTCAGCCGGAGTTTCCCGGCCAAAAACAGAAATTAAAATCTTGACTCTTCCCCGCTCTTCATCTATATGACTAACTTTTCCTTCAAAGCTTTTAAATGGTCCATCAATAATCCGTACTGGGGAATCAATGCTAACATCAATCTTATACTTTGGTTCTTCAACACCCATCCTCTTTTGAATGGCCTTAACTTCTTTCTCAGCTAAAGGAACTGGTGTAGTTCCTGAGCCAATAAAACCAGTAACACTGGGCGTATTTCTAACCACATACCAAGAATCATCAGTGACTAACATTTCCACCAAAACATAGCCAGGAAAAACTTTCTCAGTTACTGTCCGGCGTCGGCCATTTTTTATTTTAATTCTTTTTTCTGTGGGCACTAAAACATGAAAAATCTTATCAGACATATCCATAGACTCAATTCTTTGACGAAGATTTTCAGCCACATTTTCTTCATAACCAGAATAAACATGAATAGCATACCAACGTCGTCCTTCTTGTTGTATTTGTTTAGGCATTAAAACTACATTTAGATTATTATTTGTAAAACCCTTGTTAATATAAAATCAACTATTCCTAAAAAGGCGGCCACAACCAAACTAATGGCTATTACTAAAATTGTGTGTCTAATGGCCTGTTCTCTTGTGGGCCACTCTACCTTTTTTAGTTCAGAAATAGAGACTTTAATATAGTTTACTAATTTATTCATAGTTGGTCTTTAAAAAGACCCTTTAGGTCTTTAATGTTATTATTAATATAACATACCCCTAAAAAAATGCAATACCTAGATATCAAGATTCTTAACCCCTTTGGCATGAGCCTGGATAAATCTTTTTCGAGGAGCAACCTCTTTGCCCATTAATATTTCAAATATCTCATCGGCTCTAACCGCATCTTTAACTTCTATTTTCTTCAAAATTCTTTTTTCCGGGTCCATAGTAGTTTTGAAAAGCTCATCAGGATTCATTTCTCCTAATCCTTTGTATCGCTGAACATTAACAGAGGTTACTTCTTTCACTGGTTCAGTCTTTTGTCCAATAGCCTTAACCTGAAACCCTTTGACTGTCTTTTTTTTCGCAGGCGTTTTTTTCTTTTTGAGTCCTAATACTTTTTCTTTTTCCTCATCAGAATAAACATAAACTATATCTTTTCCTTTTTGGATCCGATATAAGGGGGGCTGAGCTACATACAAATAACCACGCTTAATCAATTCTGGAAAATAACGATAGAAAAAAGTCAAAAGAAGCGTCGCAATATGCCGACCATCAGAATTATGCAGAAGAAAACCACCCGTACCAGCTATAAAATTTTGGTTTCCTTGAACTGAAAAATCATAAACCATATTATCTTTTATATCTACTTTTTTGGTGTCTTTAACTTTAATGGCTATAAAATCTTTAGATATTGGCAAAATAGAATGACCATATTTATATTTACCTACACACCTTTTTAAATCAACATTATCTAGATATGTTTTTAAGGCTTTGGCTCTTTTATGTTTTTTCCAAATATTGTAAGTTTTACAAAGATAATCATAAGTCGAAATACAAACATCGTAACGAGGCCAATTAGGTTTAACGATTTTACCGTTTTTTAAAGTATGCGTTTTACTCCATCCCTTGCTAAAAGAAGGTAGAATACCTAATTGTCTGTAAAGAAAAACGATGCCATTGGCTAATTGATAAGAAGTAGTACAATGCCCAAAAATAGCCTTTTTTCCCCTACCTTTTTTCTTAGCTTTTTTGGGCCATACAATTATATAGCCATCACTATGAAGCAATCCCTCAAGTAAAGATTGGCGAATCTTGTCTTTACTGTTAAAAAAAACATCAGGAATAAATTTTTCAAAAGCTTTTTTATTTAATAACCCAAGATATGTTAATAAAAGCCTGAAAGAAAAAGAATGAAAATATACATTACAACAAGATGCCATACGTTCATCCAAAATTGGTTTTGCCCCTAACTTTGTTTTAATAATTTTAGAAATTCTTGGATAGTAAATTTGTTTATCCTGTCCTATTGCCAGGGTAAACCGATTAGGACTCCCTTTTTCAGGAGCAGCACATCCATCACCAATGTAAAAACCGATTAAACGTGCTATATCTCTATCTAATTTAAATCTTGTTATTATCTCACTCGTATGATTGCCTAAATAAAATTTAGCATTCTTAGGAAATGGAATATCAGTGGGCCAATTTTTTATTGGTATATATAAACTATAATCCAAATTTTTAATATCTACATTAAGCTGAGATAAATATAATTTAAATTTTTCATATCTAGGCATTACATTATCATTCTTTTCTTCCCACTGCTGCAGCACTGTAAAGTATAAATCCAATAATCGACCCATTTCCTTTTTAGAGATTCCTTTTTTTGTTCTTATGGCCTTAAGTTCTTTCCATGTCTGTTTTGATAAATTAATCCATGCTTCATCAGCTATATGCCCTATCTCGTCTTTTTTAATCTTTACTGAAATATTATCTTTTCCGCACTTTAAAAGAGTTTCGCGTAAATCAATGTTTATCTCATGTTTTTTTACAGGAAAATCTCGCGGTGTAATTAAATAATCTCCCTTTTTTATTTTATTACCCTGTTCAACAGTAAATTTGCCGTTTTTATAAACATAAACACTATGGCAAGAGGTTACTTTTATTGGATAGCCGCAATAAGTCTTCAACTGATAAATATCAGTTCTTTTTGGGTGAACAATAGTCTGATATATATCTTTTGTTTCCAATTTACCAGGGTTTCCTTGACAAGTCATCACCTGATAATCATTAGTATTCTGGCAATTCTTAACAAATGTAGACACTTCTTTACAAGAATATTGTTTTTTATTTTTGTCAAAAACCAATATAGGTTCGTTGCCAACAATGCTGTCTGCATCACACATTATAATAATTTTATGGTAACGAAGTTTATCAATATTAAACTGTTCGCCAATATTTGTTCCCAAAGCAATAATTAAAGATTTTAATTCCTGATTAGCTAATATCTTGTCCAGTCTAGCGCGCTCTACATTAAGAATTTTTCCGCGCAATGGCAAAATGGCTTGATAAGTTCTATCTCTCCCCATTTTGCAACTACCTCCTGCACTATCTCCTTCCGTGATATATAATTCGCTTCTTTCTGGATCTTTTGAAGAACAATCTGCAAGTTTACCGGGCAATGATAAACTGTCTAATACCCCTTTTCTAAAAACAGCTTCTCGAGCAGTCCTGGCTGCCTGCCGAGCTTTAGCCGCTAAAATACATTTTTCAATAATTGCCTTAGCATCTTTTGGGTGTTCTTCTAAAAAATCTCGTAAACCAGTAGAAAAAACCGAATCCACCGCAGATCTAGCCTCATTGTTTCCTAACCTAGCTTTGGTTTGTCCCTCAAACTGAGGATTAACTAATCGTACACTAATCACTGCTGTTAGACCTTCGCGAACGTCATCCCCTGTCAAATTACTGTCTTTTTCTTTTAAATATTGTTTTTCTCTAGCAAAATTGTTCAGGACTCTGGTTAAAGCAGAACGAAAACCAATAATATGTGCACCTCCTTCTTGAGTATAAATATTATTAGCAAACCCAAAAAGTGTTTCTTTATAATCCCCTGTATATTGAAGAGCAACTTCAACAAATATATTACCTCCTTTGCCGTCAAGTCCGCCTTCCTCGTCGGCAGACAGGTCTACTTCTTTTTGAACATGAAAAATATTATCATGCCTTGGTTTATTGGTTCGGTTTAAATATCGAATAAAAGAAGATATACCGCCTTCAAAATAAAAGGTGTAAGATTGAGGAAATTCTTTGTCCCTCTTATCATAAACTCTGATCTTAACCCCTTGTGTTAAATATGCTTGCTGACGAAGATGAGAAATAATGGTTTTCCAGTTAAACTCAACTTTATCAAAAACCTCTGAATCTGGCTGAAATGTAATAATAGTTCCTGTGCCTTTTGCTGGACCTACAGCTGTCACCTTTTTCAAGGGCTTGCCTCGTTTATATTCCTGAACCCATAATTTACCGTCTCGTTTCACCTCAGCTTTTGCCCATATAGACAGGGCATTAACAACTGATACGCCAACACCATGTAATCCACCTGATACTTTATAGGCACTTTGGCCAAATTTAGCTCCAGCATGTAATCTTGTCATTACCACTTCTAGGGCTGATCTTCGCGTTGGCCTATGCATATCAACTGGAATACCTCTACCATTATCTATCACTCTTACCTTATTATCCGGCAAAAGTTCAAGTATAATTTCAGTACAGTGCCCCATCACGCTCTCGTCCAGGGCATTATCTGTAACCTCAAAAATCATGTGGTGTAGGCCACGGGAACCTGTTGTGCCAATATACATTGCTGGACGTTGCTGCACTGGCTCTAAGCCCTCAAGAACAGTAATTTGTTTAGCTCTATAGGTTTCTTTCTTTTTGGCTATTGGTCTGGTAGTTTTTGCTTTTGGTTTTGTTTTCTTTTTTGTACGTGAAACTGGCGCCCTTTTTACTTGCTTTTTAGGCGCTTTTTGTGTTTGTTTTCTGGGCGTCTTTTTCACCTGTTTTTTAGGCAGCTTTTTGGCTGTTTTAGGCATGTGAAAAAAATTAAAAAGTCTTTTGATTTTTCGAGCACCCAGCCCTCTATGCCCATCACAATATTTATTAAGCTAAATAAATTTATGAATATAATTTAAACCATACTAGCTGAGTCATGAGCTTAGAGGGCTGGGTAATAGTCGTGATTTACGTCACTCCTATCATAATTATACCATAAAAATAGGATAAAAACAATAGTAAATCCGCCTAAATTTCAAAGAAACTTTGGCGGGCAAAACAACAAAATCCCAACGTAAAAATATTGAGATTTTTGACCCGATATGGCAAGACCAGTGTCTTAAAAACGAATCCTTCCTGCTAAAACCTCATTCATATCTATATTCACAGATATTATAAAAATCGCACCATTTGCACATTCGACTTGGCTTAGGAGGAAAATCACTGGTTTTAATCTT
>JADHYG010000012.1 GCA_016782545.1 Candidatus Microgenomates bacterium | reverse complement strand
ATCGCCAAATCTCTTGGAGTAACAATTTGACGATTGTCAAGCAAGGCTGAGGCATATAAAAGATGAGTTAACTGCATTCCTCTGGAAGAACTGACTCTAAACTCTTCAGCCTGTCTTTCTTTGGTTTGAGTCGCGCTGGCAATTCTTTGAGCACTAGCTAAGAGTAGAGGAGCAAGTTTGTCTTTAAACAGGCTTAATGGCAAGCCTAGTTCTTGAGCAATCGTTTCTTTTTCCGTTGTCGCCAAATCAACACCCAGCATTTCCTTTTGTAAAGCTTGAGTTTGACCGGTTTCATCAGCCAAATCAACTTGTCTTTCTCGAGCCACTTTGACAAACTCGTCTACAATTTTGTCTTTTAAAAAGACAACGCCCCAGGGCAAAAGAATAGATGCTTGTTCATTTTCACCGATAACAATATTAGAAAGCGCTTGTAGATCTTTAAAGGGTAGAGTTTCCTTGGTTGGCTGATGATATTTTCTTGCTTCTCCTAAAGTATCAAGCATGGCCCGATGAGCTAAAGAAGCTTCGGGACTAATCTTGTATTGAAGAAGAACCCGGTTTAAGAAGGCTTGGGTAGCAGGATTATCCCGGCGAAAGTTGGAGGTTAAAACCGCACTTTGCAATGGCAGATCTTTAAAGACCTGCTGGCCAAATCTAAAGGTTCTTTCTTCTGATAAAGCGCCCAACATAGTTCGTAAAACAAAATCAGGCGCGTCAAAAATTTCATCGCCAAACATAAAATTGCAGGTTAGGAGAGAGTTTTCAACGTTATATTTCACTGTTCCCACTTGCAAGGCTTTAATGTCATAGCCGCCAAACAAAACCTCCGGAGGCATATCCCGGGTAAATTGAATTTTAAAAACATCATCTGGTTTTTCAGGATCAGCAAAGCGGGTAAAAACTTCGTTGGTCAGATAAGTTTTTCCCTCACCAGTTTCACCCCAGACCAATAAATGCTGTCCGGTTAAAAAAGCAAGCTGCAGACAATCTAGACATTCGTCTCTGTCGACCATTTCGTATTTAAGGCTGTCAAAGACGGCTTTGTATTGTTCAGTTGTGTTTGTTGGCAATGGTGCCAATTCTGTGTTCATAGTTATTGTTTTTGCTCTCTACTCATTAAATAATGTTTTAACAAAGCAAGGCCGACTATCGGACCGCAGACAAGAGTTGCCCCACTTAAGATAGCCGTTAAAGATGGAAATTTTGGTTGCATTACAATGTCGGGTAGACACTCAGGTGGTGGTGGACATTCAGGAGGTAAAACTTCAATTGTAGTGTCTCCTAGATATTGAGGATCATTAGCGACACGACACGGCACTTCTAAAGGATTAGAATTTAGATCGTGGATTGGCGATCCAAAAACAATGACTTCTCCTTCTCCAACGACACTGATAGTGGGATTATTATCTCTGGTCGGAGGAGAAAAGCGAATCTTAAATGTTGGTTGAGCAGTAGTGACGTGGAAACTAAGAATGTCCCGCCAGACTCCTAACTCAACAGGATAAATCGAATGAGTTCTAAAAACACAATGGTGGACTCCTTTGACTTCTGGTGGATAGGGGTCAGAAATTTTGGAATATAAGGGGCTTCCTTCTGCTCTTAATTTACCTGCGCCCTTGACTTGTAACTCTTGGTGGTCGTCTTTGTTAACGACGCGGCAAGTAAGATCAGCTTCTACCCGATCTAGCCAATGCCATTGAGAATGAACAAACCAACCATCATCTGCTGGTGGATAAAAATCATACCAATCGTTACTAATTAATTCTTCATAAATGCTTTTATTAAATGGTCTGTCAGTAATTTTGGGTGAATTCATAACTTCTTGATCATGAAGTTCCCATAAGGTGAGGCTTTCTGGAGAGCTTGGAGGATGATAATTCCAGGCTCCGCTGATTCTTTCTTGTTCTTTTAAAAGAACATATTGTTTTTCTGGGATAAAATCGCCATCAGGAGCTTGGATTTCATGTAATTCGATTGGATACCACACGGAGTTTCTTCCTACTTGGTGTGTAATCGTAAGTTTTTCATCAAGATATGAACCGCGCAATAGTTCAAAAGGCAGATTTCTTAACTGCTCGTTTTCCTGCGCCCAAACAATGTCTGGCGGTAGTAGTGCGGCGGCGGCGGCGGCCCTGCAAAGCCCGAGAAACGCTCTTCTGGACAATTTATCTGTTTCTAGATTCATAAGGTAGTGTTTAAAGTTTTTAAGAATAAATCTAAAAATCCTGGATGTTAATCCAGAATAACCCATAGTATATCATTAAATAGCTAATATGTCAATCTTTTTTTTGATGGGTTTTTAAACTCCTCGTTTACCCCAGCACCAGTCGGTGCGGGGTTTCACAAAGAAATTTGCCTAGTCTGAAATCTTAGTGTACAATCAAGAACATGAATTACCAGAAAACAGTTCTTAAAAATGGTTTGCGGGTGGTAACGGTGCCGATGCCCGCTGTTCAATCAGTGACGGTGATGGTTTTAGTGGGGGCGGGGAGCCGGTATGAGGAAAAGAGAGTCGCCGGTCTTTCTCATTTTTTAGAGCACATGGCTTTTAAAGGGACGAAAAAAAGACCGACGACTTTGGAAATTGCTTCTTTGGTGGAAGGGATTGGTGGTGAGTTTAATGCAGGCACTAGTAAAGACAATACTTCGTATTACATTAAAACCGCTTCAAAACATTTGCCTTTAATTTTAGATGTTTTGTCAGACATGCTTTTAAATTCTTTGTTTAAAGAAGAAGAGATTGAGAAAGAAAAAGGAGTCATTCTGGAAGAAATGAATATGCGGGAGGACATGCCGATTTATAAAGTGGGGGAAGTTTTTGAGACATTACTATATGGTAAGACGCCTTTAGGTAGAAGAATTATTGGTGAAAAAGAGGTGATTAAGAGTTTAAAAAGAAAAGACTTTCTTGAATATTTACATCGTTATTATGCGCCGGGGAATTGTGTGGTGGTGATCGCCGGCTCTGCCGGCGAAATTCGAAATTCGAAATTCGAAATTCGAAATTTGGTGGAAAAGAATCTAGGCCATTGGAAAAAACAGCCGTTTCAGCAGTTTGAAAAGGCGAATGATCAGCAAAAGAAGCCAGTGCTTGAGGTAGTTTATAAAAAAACCGAACAGGCGCATCTTTGTTTGGGAGTGCGGGCTTATCGACAAGATCATCCGGACAGGTTTGCCTTATCGGTTTTAGGGGTGATTTTAGGCGGTGGGATGTCCAGCCGGTTGTTTATTGAGGTGAGAGAAAAAAGGGGACTAGCATATTATGTGCGCTCAACTTCAGAACGGTTTCAGGACGTGGGTTATTTTGTCACTCAGGCGGGGGTGGATCTTAAGAGGATAGAGGAAGCGATAGATGTCATACTCAAGGAGTATGACAAGGTTCGAGGTTCGAGGTTCGAGGTTCGAGGTAAAGAACTTAAGAAAGCAAAAGAGTTTTTGAAAGGTAGATTGATTTTAGAGCTTGAAGATTCAAAAAATATTGCTTCTCTTTACGGCACTCAAGAGATTTTACAGAATGAAATCAAAACCGCTGACGAATTAATGCAAAAAATTGAAAAAGTAACCAAAGGAGATATTTTCAGAGTAGCCAAAGATATATTCAGGCAAGAGAAATTGAATTTAGCAGTTATTGGACCGTTTAAGAATAGACAGCAATTTGAAAAATTGCTAAGATTGTAAAATAAATAGCTATATGGTTATATAGTTATATGGTTTAGTTCTTTAGCCATAAGCGAAGTCGACGCTTCGACGAAGCGATAACCATTTAACCATGTGACCATTCTTAATCTATGGAACAAACATTGATTCTAATCAAACCCGACGGGATGGAAAAAGGGGTTGCCGGAAAAGTCATTTCCCGGTTTGAAGAAGCTGGATTTAAGATGATGGCCGTTAAATTAGTTCAGCTTGATCAAGCCCTTCTTGATAAATGGTATGAGCATCATAAAGACAAAGATTTTTTTCCTTTTTTGTGTGAGTTTATGATGCGGACGCCGGTTTTGGCGATGGTTTGGGAGGGGGACGGAGTAGTCTCTAAGGTTCGTGAGATTTGCGGCGCTACTGATCCAAACAAGGCTGAGTCGGGAACAATCAGAGCTGACTTGGGCGGACCAACTGTAACAGAAAACATTATTCATGCTTCAGATTCTTCAGAAACTGCTAAGAGGGAAATGTCTCTAATTTTTTCTCCGGAAGAGATTTTTAGTTAATCAACTAATAATCACCAATAATTCATTTGACCATGTTTTTCAACTGAGCATCAAATTTCTTCTTTAATTCATCATTTAACCCACTCCTCACCTCTTTTAATATTTCATCTAGTATAAGGTGGTGTTTTTTAGTCATGAATTCCTCAAAAAAATTTCTCTCATTCTTGGAGAGTAATCGTATTTGATCATCCAGAAAATCATTCATTTTTTTAAAAAAAACTTTATCGTGGGCTTTTAAGAAAAGTAGAAGGTCAAAACACGATCTGTAAAAGCTGGTCAGATACAATCCAAAAACGGTTCTCCGAAGCGGTTCTGGTAAAGCAACTGCTTCTAATAATTCGTCAATGAAATCTTTTACTGATTTTTTATAAGATGTCATGTTTTTATCAACCTTTTGTAAATTTACAAATCGAGGCGGCGTTGACGGCAAGTCGGCCTGCAAAGTTGAGAAGCAACTTACTACCAACAGCACCAGTTACATCATGAGTTACTGCTCCATAGCCTGCAGAAATAGCCGTCGTGGCTAAATCATAAGCGCGCATGGCTGTTAAAGTAGCCGGATTAAATTCAAGCTCTTTTCTACCAAGTCTTGGCGTAGAAGCACAGAAGAAAACCTCTCTAGCGGGAAGTGTGGCATAAAACCAGTATTTATTAGCCAAGTCAGTCCGATGACCTTCTTCTGGAAGATCTTTCCAGAGTCGATATCCGCTCTCTGCTGTTCCAGCGACACCTGTTGCCGATAGAGCGGCATCTCCTACAGCAATCATTGCTGGAACTACGTGGCGCGCAATTTCAAAACTCACCCTATCATAGCGTTCGGCCAGTCCTTCTAATAAATCGCTTGCAACTACTTTAACATTTTTTTGTCTGTCCTTTAAGCGAGTCATTATTATTGTGGCAGGTCTTAATTTTTCTTTTAGTGAAGGACTAATTGAAGGCTTGTCTTCGTGCGATTCATGTAATTCAGCACCTTGTTCGTTCATAATAATGTAAATTACGATTTTAGTCACCCTGATTAACTTTCAGGGTACTATTGACTGTTTTTTACTACAATTTATGGTTGCGCTGGAGTCCCGTTTACTTGCGCCTCAAGCCAATCAATGATTGGTTCTTGAGAAACTAAAAGCCCAGCCAACGGAATAAATTTGGCCCTTTTGCTATCTAATGCGTGTCCCAGCTCCATTTATCCTTGACTTAAAAACTCAGCTACTGTTGCATTTGGTATTTCAACTGCCATTCCTACTGTTGCTCCATCACCTATAAAAAAATCGGGTCCTACATCCGTTCTGATAGCAACATTCATTTCTGCGGGTTTTTCACTTCCGCCTATCCAAGCTCTTTGAGCTTTCATTTTTGCCATGCCTCTAGCTTCACTTGTTGGACCAAAGTCTCCTTGCTTTGTGAAGGCAAAACCATAATCATCTCGATCTTCCGGGGCGTCCCTATTTATTGATGGAAATGTTTCATGAAAACCTTGTGTGGGGTTGTTTAGTATTTCAATGATGGTATCGTTTGAAACAGTACTTCTTTCTCTTGGATTTTGGCGTTGTGCTGGCGTTGGTTCCCAACCACGCCCAGCGATTAAATGCGTTCCTCTTGAAGACTTTCTTTCTAAAAATTCAAGCGCAGTTAGGCTAGGCTCTGTTCTTTTGGCTTCTTCAAGTCCTTTTGCAAGCCTTTCTAAATCAATTCTTGCCCAGTCTCCAAAAGCTTTGACAGCACCATTTTGAGATCCTTCTAATCTTGTGATAAAATGCTCAACCGCTTCGGCAGGAGTTAGTTCTTTTTTGGCCTGCTCTTGGGATGGCTGATGTCGTTGTATGAGTTTTTTGATTCTACTTCGGACATCTCTGCTTTCATTTCCTATTTCTCCTTCTCCCATAATAATCACCCCCTTTCTTTATTTTTTAAAGATATTCTTAAGATATTAAATAATTTATCACAAATTGATATGATTTGCAAAATTGGAGTTAGATACCGTTGAATAACTCCCGCTTCCTTGTCATTCCAGGCTTGACCTGGAATCTATATAGATCCTGAATCCCGCCTGCCAGCGCCTGATGGCGCAGCCTATGGCGGGCAGGCAAGTTCAGGATGACAAATGAAAATTACTTATTCAACACTCTCGAGTTAAATTAAAATTGTCTTGAGAACATTATCTATGCTTCAGACTTTCCTGAGACTGCTAAAAGAGAAATGTCCCTCATTTTTTCTCCGGAAGAGATTTTTGGATAGAGAACAAAGTATTGTAGGGAACAAATTTTTTTGTTCCTTACACTTAAGACATTTAAGCCTTTTTTCAGAAAAACCTTCTTCATTTCTTTGCTCTATTTTTCATTTAACCTTACAAATCAATAATCTTTTTGAAATCATGTATAATTAATCCTATGAATGAGAATGAAAGTGGAAAATCGCAATTGCCAGTTCCTATTGAAGGAGATCTGCCGGTTGAAGGAGAAGATAAACAAGCTCGTGAAGATAGAATTCTTCCTCATATTCCTGCGCCGGGAGATGGTATCGCTTCGAGGTTGGAAAAAAGAGCCCGACAGTTAGAAGAAGAGCAATCTAAAGAAAAAGGAGAAGAGGGAGAAGAAGCAGTGGTCAAAAAGCCTGAACCTTCTCTACCTTCAGAACCAGTTGAGGAAGAAAAAGCACCTTCTTCCCAGGAGCGCCTCCTGCACCAAAAGAAAGGAGGAAAAAACCCATAAAAGCACGCGAACCTCTTTTAGATAGAATTAGAAAAAGAATGTCAGGATTACCAACTCTAAGAGAAACAGCTGGAGAACTTATAAAAGGCACAAAAAGAGCTCAACAAGACCTGCAAAAAGATATATTTGATGCCAGACGCCGCCGAAGCCCTCTTCCAGATCTTTATGACTTTATTGGAAGAAAAGAGGGGGTGCCGGTAAGAAAAAAAGAGGAAGAACCTAAACCAACAATCCCGGCTATTGACATTCTTTTTCCTTTAGCGGCAGCACCTTTTTTAAAAGATGACGAACCAATTACTACGGCTGCCAATGAAGCCCGGATTAAGATTTTGCTAATGATAGCTAAGGGAACTTTAAACAGACCTCAAACCTTAACTGATTTGCTTGAGCGGGGCAGGTTGTTATCTGAAGCTGATATTACAGCGGAACGCTTTTTTGGGAAAACAGAAGAACATTACAACGAGCTTAAAAAATATTTAGAGAACCATCCTGATAAGAGTTACTTATTGCTTGAGGATATATCAGTTGGAGCTGAAGAATCCGATGATATCTCTGTGTTGCTTTTAAGAGCTACTTCAGGAATTGCCAGAGGCGTGGATTATTTAGAGCGTTTAAGTCAAGAAGCAAGAGAATTATATCAGCAGCCGCCTACGCTTTGGCCAGCTGTGCATGCTGGCAGATTAGATGTTGATGTTCTTTCACACAAGTTATCATTTTTCACTGCTCATTTAGCCAGATTAGAGGTAAGCGAAGAAGAAGCTAAAGAATATTTAACCGCCTGTGCTGAGAGCGAGAAGAGGTCGCTTCAATACCAGATTGGAGCTACTCTGAACCCTATTTCTTTGGAAGACAGATATTTTGATGATGGTCGAGTACTTCCTTACTCTTTAAAATTTGTTGACATCAGAAACAGATTTTCTCAAAAAGAAGTCATAAACTGGCTTTCAGGCTGTCCGCCGCGTCAGGTATTTCAGGCAGTTCTTGAAAGATATCAGGGTATCCTTGAAGGATTTGGCATTTCTCTGCCGAGAGTGCAGGAACGCCGATTTGATGCCAGTGTTTTAGCTGTACCTCAAGTCCAGCAGGAAGCAGCGGCAGATCCCCAAGCGTTGCTATCTTTATATAAAGCAAAAGAGGCTGAATTAGTTTCATTTTATGCTAAGAGGTTACCCTTAATCTCCTATATTTTAGCAAGGACAAATTTAGCCGCAGGGGCAACTGAGTCAGGACAATCGGCGGCTGATTTAATTTCTTGGTTAAGACAAGACGGCTTGAATCAAATCATTATTTTTGCTGATAAAGAACGGACTGATTTTTATGATATTGCTAAATCGAAAATAGAGCGTTATGGTGATCTGGGTTTAACCGAGCCAAAAGACTGGTTTGTTGAGATTGATGAGGTTCTTTCTCTTCTTTATCATTATGAGGATAAGATTCTTTATACTTACGATGAGAAAGATAATCCGATTTTTGCTTTAACCAAGCTGGTTCATCCCAATTTTTCTTTAGCAACACTAAATATATATCCAACCGTTACCGGAATAATTTTCAAAAGGATGATTAAAAATGGTTTGTTAGAAAAAGAAAAAGGAGCGGTTTTTTTGGCTCCTAAAACACCATCCTTGATTAGCCTGCCATTCTTAGCTCAACTGGCAGGAATCACTGAGCCGGAAAAAATTGAATCTTTTTGTCAGGAATTTACGCAGGCTGTAAACAACTATATTTCTTCTGCACGAAGCAGAGCTTTTTCTCATTATGTCGAAGCGGCTAAATTACAAGAAGATATGAAGCAAGCGCTTGCTCAACCCGAACCAAAATTTGGATCTCATAAGGCCGGTTTTGCTCCAGCGGCTTTATGGTTCTTGCCCAATGGTTATGGGCCTTATACTGCCTCTCGGAGGGTGATTTTATCAGATGGTTCGACAGCAAAGAGAGAACTGGCTTTAGAGGGCGGGGAAATAGAGGCAAGTGCTTTGCTAGACTCTCTTGAAGGCGCATTGGGTGATTTGCAACGAGATTTACCAGGTGATTATATTTATAAATTGAGACAAGCTTGGATAAATAGAGTATGGTTTGATAAATCTGGCGGATTAGATATAGCTAAACAACAATTAGATGAGACAGAGGCGGAATTGGAGCAGGTAAACGCTCAAATTAAAGAAATCGAGGTTAAAATCGCAGAACTGCGTACACAAGGAGTAGACGTTCAAAAAGCAAGGCTCTTTTTTCCAGTTCAACAGTACCCGTTTGGCTCTCCTGAGCAAATAAGAGAAATTAAAGCCCAAAATTTATTAAGAGAACAAGGCCGTCTTCGTTTTGAAAAAGAAGGGATATTATCAGCAAGACAAAAAAATTTACAATTAGTGCTTAATGATCCTGAAAAGGCTTTTGCTGATCCTAAATTACCAGTTGACAGAATGGCCGAGGTTCTTATCCGGCCTTTATTGTCTTCTTTTACTTTATCTGTTTTAAGTACGCCTCAAGAGCTTGATAAGAACATTTCTCAAGAGTGTTTTCGAGGGGAACTTGAAGAATTTGGGGTAAGAGATAGAGAAGATCGAATGGTGATCACGGCCAAATCTCTGGCCGCTGGCAGATTGCTTAATATTGTAAAGTCACTGGATAACTTAATGGCTAAAACTCCAGATTGGTCTCAGGTAGATGTTTTACTTGGGGAGGCGGAAACAGTCTTAAGAAATTTTCAAGAACAAATGGAAAGAGAAGATTTGCCGTCCGCAGAAACAGAGGTTGATTTAACCCTTTTGCAATTACCAGAACCGGATTTTGAAAAGGGCATTTGGAGTCCTGAAGTAAGCAAGCCAAAAGTTGTGGCCGAGTCTGCTGAGGAAATAGAACCAAAAAGACCAGCCACGGTGGCGGAATGGAAAGAGATCTTTGCCAGATATTCTTTAGAAGAATTAAGAATTTTAAGAGACACTCTTCAAAAAGAGATAATTAAAGAGAGAAAAGCTGAAAAGGTGGTGGAGAAAGAACCAGCTGGAATTAGGCGAATACAAATCTTGTTTGATCGATTAGTGGGTAGAGATTCCAAAACCAAAGCAGAGCTCATGACAAAAGCTGATTTTGAAAGAATCATTGACTTTCTCAGTGAAATTATTGAAGAAAAAAGTCAAGGTGGAGATTAATTTAAATAATCAAGCTTTGCCTCGTTTTTTACCACAGACGTCTTGTGGGGGTTGATGTATTTTAGGGTTAAAGTGGGATTTTACTTGTCACAGTTGAAAGAGAAATGTCTCTAATTTTTTCTCCGGAAGAGATTTTTGTGTAGAGAACAAAGTATTGTAGGGAACAAATTTTTTTGTTCCTTACACTCCATTTTCTTTTAAAATCAGCAGGAGAATTTCAATTGGCAGGCCCATGACATTAGTGATGGAGCCGGAGATTTTTTTGATAATATTACTCTTATTATTTTTGATTGTTTTTAGGTTAAAATCTTCAGGAGGGATAATGGCATAACCACCGGCAAAGCGGGTAACGTCAGTTTTGCTGATATAATCATCAATTTCCTCATTACTTAGATTTCTAAAAGTAACTTTAGTTTCGGCTAGTTTTTGCCATGCTTTGTTTGTTTTTGTATTAATTAAGTAGAGGCCTGTTATAAATGAATGGGTTTTTCCTGAAAGTTGTTTTAGAATCTGTTTAGCCTCTTTTTTGTCTTTAGGCTTACCAATGGTTTGATTACCTAAGACAACCATAGAGTCCGCGGCGAGAATAAGTTTAGCATCTGTAGACATGGTGTTATTGTGAACTTGTCTGTTCTCTTTTTTGATGGACTTCAAAATTTTTATTACTGGAGATTCTGAACCAAGTTCAGAATGACGGGCGTGGGACGATTCTTGTAGTTGATTAGATGATTGGTTAATTAGTTGATTTGTTGATTTGCGAAACACGGCTTCGCATTTTGCTTTTGCTATCTTTTGAACCAGAAGTTTAGGGTTTGTTGCAGAAATTTTACCCTCATCAATATGACTGGGAATGACTTTAAAATCAAGTCCTAAAGATTCGAGAATCTTTTTTCTAGTTGGCGATGAAGAGGCGAGAATGAGCTGCATAGATCTTATTTTAACATAAGGTTTTATTTTTTTATTAAGATTATTTAAAAAAATTATTTAGAGCTATTTTAAAGGATTTTTCTCAGAAAATCTTTGCAGGAAGAGTCTTTTTTAAAACACCCCTTGCTTTTTTATTTTTCATTGTGATAAATTAAAATAATATTTACCTTCAGTTTTAGAGCTACGATCGTAAGCCAGAAACTGAAGGTAAAAAGTCCAAATTGAGGCTAAGATGATTAAAAAAAGATTGAGAAAAAGATGAAGAAAAAAGAAAAGGAGAGGAGGTGAAATAATGAAATGAGAAAACTTTTAAGACTCGAAGACTATATGCTTTTGAGCGTTTCATTTGGAGCCGATCTTTTTGAAGACGTCGCTGGTGCGGGAGGGCTAGCAGGCTTTTCTTATAAACAGATTTATGGTTTTGTACCAAGGAAATTTAGAAAAAGCTATTTTTACACTCGTACTTATGAACTGCTTAAAACAGAGCATATTGAGAAAATAATTAAAAATAACAAACCGTTTCTGCGATTGACTAATTTAGGCAGAAAAAAAATTATTCGTGATTTTCCTATTCTTGCTTTTCAGAGAAAGAAATGGGATAGAAAGTGGCGGATAGTAATCTTTGATATTCAGGAAAAGCAAAGGAAAAAAAGAGATGCATTAAGAGTAAAACTTAAAGAGCTGGGTTTTGGTCAGTGGCAAAAAAGTGTCTATATTTCTCCACATGATTTTGGTCGGGACATGCGAGAGTTTTTAAAGAGTTGTGGTTTGCTAGGCAAGGTTTTTGTATTAGAAAGCAATGTTTCTTTGCTTGCTGAGGCGAAGATAATAGCGGAAAAAGCTTGGTTTCTTTCTAAGTTAAATAAGAGTTATCAGAAAATTTTTGATGATTGGGAAGAGAAAGGGGAGAGAGGTGGGAATGGGTTTAAAAAAAGACTTAAAGCTCGCTATCTTTATCTTTTGGCCTTTGATCCTTGCTTACCGCGCGAGCTTATGCCAAAGGATTGGGCAGGGGAGAGAGTAAGAAAATTGATAGAAAAACTTTGATTTACCTTCAGTTTTAGAGCTACGATCGTAAGCCAGAAACTGAAGGTAAAGTGATGATGGAGTATATTAATGATTAGAATGATGATTAAAGTTAAGCGGTTAGAATTGGGGAGGTTATTATTTAGAAGGGATATTTGTTGTTTAGAAGAGAGAGTGATGAGGGGATTTAATTGTGTTTTGGCGGAAAATGGGGTAGAATTTAAGCGATAAATCTCGGGGCGTGGCTCAGTTTGGCTAGAGCGCGGAGCCAGTCCCGTAAATTTTCGGGGACTGGCCCAATGGTAGGGCGCACCGTTCGGGTCGGTGAGGTTTCCGGTTCAAATCCGGAGTCCCCGACAGAATTTTGTCTGGAGGCTCCCATAGCTTAAGGGATAGAGCAGAGGTTTCCTAAACCTCAGATCTCAGTTCGAATCTGAGTGGGGGCACAAAGATTCATTTTAGCGAAAGACTGTAGAGGTTGGAGGGGTTGGAGGTGGGGTTGAGGGTGGTTAAAATAATCAGTCTGTCTCCGTTGGGAAAAGGGGCCACAAAATTTTCTTCAAATGGGCTGGCATAAACAGTCGCTTTATTAGTGTTGTCATATTCGATAATGGAAATGCTATTGTCTTCAGGTAAAATCAGATGGCGGGAGGTGGGGAGCCAATGCAAACCACTTTGTCTTGTTATTTCGCTCGCCAATTCCTCAAGCTCAAGCTTTTCTGATTTAGAGCTAAGCTCTTGACTTTGTCCAGAGCTTAGCTCTTTAAAGCTTGAGCTTTTTATTATTTCATAATTCCTATCCTCTTTTCGATCATAAACATAAATTTTATCAGGCTCGATTTCTCTGGTTTCTTGAGTGGGATTGACAGCAGAAAGAGGTGGTTTGATAACTTGTGATAAGGTAGCCGAGGTGGTGGCCTGATATAAGATTTTAGTTTCATCTGGCGACCAGCTTAAAATTTTGGTTGATTCTTGCAAAAATTCAGTTAATTTTTCAGGCAAACTTAAAAGATTTTTTTCCTCAAGTTCAGCGTGTTCTATTTCCCAGTCGCTAAAAAGAGAAGGAAGATTGTTGATCAGGTTTTGAGGCGATTCATTTTTCTTATCCAGATCCAAGAGAAAAGCGGCTTGGTCATTGACAAAAAGAACTTGAGTTGAATCAGGCGACCAGACAAGAGAAGCTTTTTCATCAGCGGTGACTTGATAACTGAAAATTTGGGTAGATTTTTTGGAAAAAGATAAAGGATTATTATTAAGATTAAGGATAAAAACGCCATATTTAATTGCTAATTGCTGATTATTGATCGTTGGTTGATAAGGAATGATATAGGCGAGTTTAAGGCCGTCAGGTGATAAAGACGGGCTTTTGGCGCCAGTTGAGGTTAATGGAGAAAGAGAAGGGTGTTGAGAAAATAAATGAGCATTGGTTTCAGCCACAATTTCTTTTTTAATCTCTATTTTCTTTTGCCAAGGAATAAAGCCTTCTTTTTCAATCCGAACATCATACCAGCCCGGGTCTAAATTAATGGTTTCATTGGTGGCTGATGTCAAGCGATTATTGATAAAAATAGAAGCGCCTTTGGGATTGGAAGTGGCCGCTAAGAGGCCAGTGGTTTTTAGTTCTTTTTGTTGAAGATCAACGCGAAAGCCTCGACCAAAGAGAACAATGGCCGCGGTTACAGAGAAAATAAAAATAGCGACAAAAATAGGACCAGCCAGTTTTGATTTCATTAATTGTAATTATACTAAAAAATGTGTAGAATTGGAAGGAAGAAGAATGAACATGAAAAATTCCAAACATCCAAACATCCAAAATTCCAAACAAGCTAAAATGAAAAAATTTTCACTTTTTCAATTTTAATTTACTTGGAGTTTTTGAGTTTTGGAGATTTTTATAAATTCAATTAGATTAATTAGGAATTTATTACTATGTTTTTCAAACGTCTCGGCATTGATCTTGGCACGGCCAACTCTCTTGTTTACCTTGTTGGTGAGGGCGTGGTTTTAAATGAGCCGACGGTGGTGGCTCTTTCTACCATGGATAAAAAAGTAGTCGCCGTGGGCAATGAGGCCAAAGAAATGATGGGCAGAACACCGGGGAATATTATTGCTTTACGGCCAATGAAAGATGGGGTGATTGCTGATTATCAGGTGACTGAGGCAATGTTAACTTATTTTATTGACAAAGTTTGCGGCAAAAACCGTCTTTTTAAACCCGAAGTGATGGTTTGCGTTGCCGCTGGTTGTACTCAAGTTGAAAGACGGGCAGTTTTTAATGCTACCATATCGGCAGGAGCCAAGACAGCTTATTTAATTGAAGAGCCTTTAGCGGCGGCAATTGGTGCCAAAGTTCCTATTGCTCAGGCCTGTGGTCATATGGTGGTTGATACTGGGGGCGGTTCAACTGAAGCGGCAATAATTTCTTTGGGGGGAGTGGTTCTTCATCGCAGTGTCCGGGTAGCCGGTAATTCTTTAGATGAAGCGATTTCGCGATTTATAAAAAAGAAATTTAACCTGATTATTGGCGAGCGGACAGCCGAGGAAGTGAAGATTAAAATCGGTTCAGCTTTGCCTTTAAAGCAAGAACTGAAAATGATGGTTAAAGGCAGAGATTCTTTGGCTGGTCTGCCAAGAGAGGTTGAAGTTTCTTCAAATGATATTACTCAAGCGATTACGCCGTCTTTGCAAAAAATGCTTAATGCACCGAGACAAGTATTGGAAGAGACTCCTCCTGAATTGGCGGCAGACATTATTGATCAAGGAATAGTTTTGACCGGCGGGACCTCGCTTTTGCGCAATTTTGACCAGCTTTTAACTCAACAAACAGGCGTGCCTTGTCATTTGGCTCAAGACCCTTTGCTTTGTGTTGTTCGGGGGACTGGAGTGGTTTTAGAAAACATTGAGCTTTACAGAAGGAGTATTAGTAGAAGATAATAAGAAAATTGTTAAATTGTTGATTGCTGATTGTTAAGAGAAAAAAGAGAAATACAATAGAAATTCGTTGAAATTCAGTGGAAAGACGGTGGCAATAAAGAAATTAAGATCTTGTGAGGTCGGACCTCAGGAGAGGTCCGACCTCTAAGAAAGAAAATAAAGAAAAGAGAAATTGGAATGACGAATTTTAATTCGTTATCCTGTAGTAATGAAAAAAGCTCATTAGACATTTTTAACTGTTTAAAAAATTGAAAAAATCAGAGAAAAAGCATCTACCTATAGGAAAAAATTAAAAATTTATTTTTTTTCCTAAATTTGATTAAAAATTAGAATAATTAGACTATTTTTTCAAAAAAACTTCAAAAGATAAAATGTGCTCAATTATATTTCTTTGGCAGAATTATTTTCCAGAAATAAAAACTTATAGTTAATAAAATGAAAAAAAACAAGAATTTTATCCTTGGAGTTGGTATTGACAACCTTACAAAAAAGGAAGTCCTAGAGGAAATCAAAAAGTGGTTTGGTAATAATCAAGGTTTTTTTCAAATTTTTACTGTTAATCCCGAGTTTTTAGTCTTGGCTCAAAAGAATAAAAAGTTTAAAAAGACTTTAAATAAGGCCCAAATGACTATTGCTGACGGAGTGGGAGTCTTGTGGGCGGGTAAAATCCTTGACCAGGCCTTTAAAGAGAGAGTCACTGGTGTAGAGTTGATGAAAGAGATGATAAAAATGGCTCATGATCTGCGCTTGACAGTGGGGTTGATTGGCGGAAAAGATAATGTAGCACTTGAAACCGCCGAGTGCTTGAAAAAAACCCACCCTGATTTTAGTTTTTTTGCTCTTGAGGGCGTAAAAAACAGAAAAAGGCCAACTTCAGTCGAACTGACAAAGATCGTTTCTATAATAGCCGAAGACAAGCCCCAAATGCTGTTTATTGCTTTCGGCGCTCCTTGGCAGGAGTTTTTTATTGATTCTTTGAAAAAAGAGCTTAAAAACGATTGGCCTATGATAGCGATGGGAGTAGGGGGAAGCTTTGATGAAATTAGCGGCCGGATAAAACAAGTGCCAGTCTGGATGGATAAAATTGGCCTTAAATGGCTTTGGCGCCTTATTCAAGAGCCTTGGCGATGGAAAAGGCAACTAGCGCTTTTAGAATTTATTTTTTTGGTCTTTAAAGGGCGCACCAACAAACAAAAACCTCTTAATCTTTAAGATTTTAAAGATTATAAAATTTAGATTCTTGACAGCTTTCAAAATCTCCTGTTACAATGAAATTTAGCCATAGAAAAATGATGACGATCGTCGCTCTTTTTCTATGAGTAAATTAAGAAGGAAAGCATGCTTCTAAGAGTTCAAGATCGAATTTTGCTAAGCCTGGCTTTTTTGGAAGATCTTTTTGAAGACGTTGCTGGTGCAGGTGGACTGGCAGGTTTTTCTTATAAACAGATTTATGGTTTTGTGCCAAAGAAATACAGAAAGAGCAATTTTATGGCGTCTGTTAATTACGCCTTAAAAACAGAAAAGATCGAGAAAATTATTAAAAAGGGTCAGCCTTATTTAAAATTGACAGGGCAAGGAAAAAAGAAATTAGTTAGACAATTTTCTCTTGTTCAGCTTCAGAAAAAGCGCTGGGATGGTTTATGGAGAATGCTTCCCTATGATATTAAAGAAACAAGTAGGAATGATAGGAATAAATTAAGAAACAAACTTTGCGAATTAGGCTTTAAACAGTTCCAGAAAAGCATTTATCTTTCTCCTTATCCAATTGAACAAGAAATGAGTGATTTTTTAAAAACACTCAAGTTAGAAGGCAAGGCTTATCTTCTTTTGTGTCAGACAATTCTGGGAATTAAAAATAGGGAATTAGCTAATAAACTTTGGAAGCTTGACAGATTAAATAGAAAATATAAGAAGCTTTTCAAAAAATTAGAAGTTTTTTCTGATAAAAATAATTTGAAGAAGATTAAAGCAGATTATTTACAACTTTTAAGCGAGGATCCATTTTTTCCTAAAGAACTTCTTCCTAAGCTATGGTGGGAAGAAAAAGTTAGGCAAGAATTAAAGAGAATTTTGAGAAAAAAATAGGTTTAAAATTCCTATTTTAGCCATAGAAAAATGATGACGATCGTCTCAAGATTTCTATGAGTAAATTGACAGAGAGAATTGAAAAGAAAATAGTATAAGAAGGTATTGATAAAAAAATTAGGGGCTATTGCCAAAAAGAAAAATATGATAAAATCAAAACGAATACGAGAATTATTTTGTTTTAAACACTAAAACTTATGAAAATAATGTTTCTTTATATGTTTCCTCTTTGGGGAAACGGATCAGGTGCTTGGTTGAGGAAATTGTCTCGGAGTTTAGTTAAGAGAAAACATAAAATAGCCATTGTTTCTCCAGACAACAGAAAATTAGACGGAGTAAAGCATTTTCTTGTTAAGCCCCCGCAGATGGGGGTTTTTGTTGGCCATCCTGAGCTTAAAGGCATCAAAAAATACGGCGACATGACTGGATCAGAGATGGCTGATATTATTTCTTGCTATATAAAAACAACAGCTCAGGCGGCTCAAGAATTCCGACCGCAGATTATTCACTGCTTTCACACTTCCTTTTTACCTCTTGTGGGCAGGATAGTTAAAGTTTTATACAAATCAAGGTTGATTATTACTACTCATGGCTCTGATCTTCATTATTTGCAAGAAGACAAAAGACTGATTGGTCCAATCAGAGATGCGATTCGAGTTTCTTCTTATATTACCGCCAATTCAACTTTTACCCGTCAGTGGTTTATAAAAATGTTTGGCAAGAAATGTTCATCAAAATTAAGAACAATTCCGGCTGGAGTTGACTTGGGGAAAGCAAGGGGTTTTAAAGATATAAATAAAAAATATAAATTAGATGGTAGAAAGATGGTTTTATTTACCGGAAGGCTAACTGTTCACAAAGGAGTTAAGTATTTGATTAAAGCGGCGAGAAAGATTAAAGGAGAGGTAGTTATTTTAGGCGATGGACCTGAAAGAGAATACCTTAAGGAATTAATTGAAAGATATGATTTAAAAAATGTTCATCTTTTGGGATACGTAAAAGAAAGTGAATTAGAAATGTTAACTAAGTTTTATCACCGAGCTGATGTTTATGTGGCCCCGTCGGTTTGGGATGAGCCTTTGGGAATGGTTATTTTAGAGGCAATGGCCGCCGGGACACCAGTTATTTGCACCCGTAAAGGTGGAATAATGAGTATTGTTAAAGATGGTTATAATGGTTATTTAGTCAGACCGCGAAACTCAACCGAGATTGCTCAGGCAGTCAACAAGCTTTTTGCCAATGATAAACTAAGAGCAAAAATGAGCGAGAGGGCGAAGAGAACAGTGGAAAATAAATTTACTTGGGAAAAAGTGACTGATAAATTTGAACGGATTTATCAGAAATTTGCATGAAAAACGGGACGTTTTAAGATTTTTAACACGAAGAACACTGAGGTCGCCTACAAAATTTTTGTTGCCGCTGACCAGGTCGATGCTTCGACCCTAATTACGTCAAGCAAAAATTTTGCAGGCTCCCCGTATTCTTCTGACGAAATTTAAATTCTACATCAAGGGAATTTACCAATGAAGTTGTCCATTATTATTCCTTGTTACAAAAGAGCTAATCAAACAAAAAAAACTCTCAAGCTTCTCTTGGGAAGTAAAGGGTGGGGAAAAGAGTTTCAAGCTGAGATCATTGTTGTTGATTCCACCCCAGACGATTCTCTAAAAAAAGCATTAGTTTCCTTTGGCAATCAAATAAAATATATTCACCCAAAAAAAACAGGCATTTCTGTTAATAAAAATGTCGGCGCTCGTGTATCAAAAGGAGACATTTTGATATTTTGCGATTCAGATATAGAGGTTAAAAAAGATACATTAAAAAAAGTAATCACTGCCTTTAAAGCTCATCCCAAAGCGGCGATGATCATGGGAACAGCCATTTGGAAAGGTGGCGAAAAAGACGGCCAAAAAGATCGTCCTCGTCGAGAAGATCGGATTTTAAAATATCAAGGAACAAATTTTGTGGAGGCTATTTATGGACGCTTTATGGCGACTTATAAAGATATTTTTTGGCAGGTAGGCGGTTTTGATGAGGAGTTTTTTAACATGCGAGGAGAAGGATCAAATTTTTCCATTCGTTATTGGCGAAGCGGTTTTCCTTTGGTTTACGAGCCTTTGATTGAAACTCATCATGTTTTTGGAGCGGCGGATGCGATTACCAGAAGCATTTCTTATCCTGAACGAGGACCTCTTCGTGATTGGCTTATTTTATCTCTTCAATATGGGCTTTGGGGTAGAGAGGGTAATTTTGCCAAAACCATGAGTTGGCTTGAAGAGTGGTTTGGAAAAAACGATAAATATGTTATTATGGAAAATGTTGTTGCTTTACTGCCTTGGTTTGTTGAGAACTGGAAAAGAATTAATAAGGCGAGTAAGAAAGCTTTAAAGCCAAAATATGATTTTAAATTTTTAGAAATATTTAGTGAGAGAAAATTGTTTGAAAAGTGCGTGAGAGAGTTTGAAAAATGAAAAAACTAAAAATTGCTCAACTCATTTTGCCATGGATTGCTCTCCCGCCTAAAGGTTATGGCGGCACAGAACGGATTGTTACTTGGTTAACAGAGGGTTTGGTAAAAAAAGGCCATGAGGTAACTCTTTTTGCTTCGGGTGACAGTACAACATCAGCCAAGCTTTCTTCTGTGGTTGACAAGGCCTTAACACTTCAAACCGATGTTCACTCAACTATTTCTGCTAATCTTTATCCGCTTTGTCACACTGCTTCTTGTTTTGCCAAGGCTGAAGAATTTGATATTATTCATTCTCATGCTCAATATTTGGCTTTGCCCTTTTCTAATTTAGTTAAGACTCCAACCGTTCATACTTTTCATCGCAAGTTAAAAGGTTTGCCTGATGAAGAGTTTTTAGTGAAATATTTTAAAAACGAAAAGTTTATTTCGATTTCTAATAATCAGCGAGAGTTTGGACTTAACTTTGTAGCTACAGTTTACAATGGTATTCCTTTTGATGATTTTGAGTTTAGCGACCAAAGAGGTGATTACCTTTTTTGGGCAGGAAGAGCGGTTGATAAAAAAGGGCCGCTTGAAGCAATTAAGGCTGCTAAAGCCACTGGCATCCCCCTAAAAATGGCTGGGATTCCCACAGAATCAGATTTTTATAAAGAAAAGATAAAAACAGAAGTTGACGGTGAGTTAATTACTTGGATGGGTGAGCAAGATCATCAAGGAATGGTCAATCTTTACAAAAATGCTTTATTAAGTCTTTTTCCAATAAAATGGCGGGAGCCTTATGGTTTAATCCCGGTTGAATCTATGGCTTGTGGGACGCCGGCAGTGAGTTTTGCTTGTGGTGGAGCGGCTGAAACCGTAGTTGACGGTAAAGTCGGTTTTTTAGTTGATCCTGAAGATGAAGATTTAGAGCCAAAAGCTCATGTTAAAGGTCTTGATTTAAAAATTAAAAAAAGGGGCGTTGATGGATTAGTAGAGGCAGTGCAAGAAATTGCAAAATTAGAAAATAGTGAAATGATTAAATTGAGGAAAAACTGCCGCAGGCACGTTGAGGAGAATTTTTCCGTGAAGAAAATGGTTGAGGATTATGAAAGAGTTTATCAGACAATTTTAAATAAATCTTGAGTCTAAATTTTCAAGTTTAGCCACAAAAAAACTGTGATATAGGCAAATGGGCAATGATTAAAGATAAAAAAATAGCCAAGAAAAGAGTTTCAAGAGTTTTAAAAGAACTTGAGTTAACTCCGTGCAATCCGATTAATAAGGTACTTAACAATCAGACGCTGCGAGCCTATTTAGGCCAAGTTCAAGATAAAAAAGGAAATAGTTTTTTCTTGAAAGTTAGAGTTCAGGATTTTGAAAGTCAAAAAAAATACTTTCGGAAATCTCATTTTTTAGGAAAGATTTTAAACAAAAATCCTCATTTTTCTTTTAACAAAAAAACACCGCGGCTTTTATCATCAAAATTTGGCAGCAACATTGACTATTTATTGTATGAATATGTCAAAGGCGACAATTTAGGAACGCGCAGGTTTTATGATGTTATACGTCTTAGAATGACAGAAATAGATGGGGTTTTATATATTCTCAAAGCTCTTCTTGAAATTCCAATTAAAGCCTTTCCTAAAGCCTATGATAAGGGTGGAACTTCTTTTTTAAAAGCAAAGTTTCAAGATTGTGCTGCTTTAGGAGTTGATAAGTTTTTGGAAAAAGCCGAGTTCATAAAACTTAAAAAAATCTCTCGGCTGCCTCTTTTTGATAAATATACGAGATTTTTTTGTCACGGTGATTTTAAACCCAATAACTTTATAAGAACTCAAAAAGGAATTTTTGTTGTTGATTTTGAGACATCTTTAATAAGCAACCAATTTTTTGACTTTTTTTCAATTTGGGCCTATGCAATTAGAAAGCCTCGTTGGCGGAAAACTTTGATGAAAAGATTTTTAGAAGAATATCAATTTAGGAGCAGGGAAGAACATATTCTTTTTGAAGCGGAAAAAATTTTATTTTTAGTGTTTGAGATCGGATCGGTTCTTCGTTATTTTGAAAGAAATTTGACTAGAACTGGCATTAAAACTGCCAAAAGATATTTGCCAGTGAGAATTGAGGAGTTGAAAAAAGAATTGAGGTTTTCTTTTTAAGAAATCTTAAGAAAACTTCTTTGCCTTCACCCCAGGGGTGTGAAGCTAAATACACCCCTGGGGTGTTTGACTGTGGCAAGAAGTGTGGCGCGAACTATGGTAAGATAGGGGTTATGAAGAAAAGATTAAAGGTTTTGTTTGTTTCTGCTGAAGTGGCTCCGTTTGTTACTATTGGCGGCCTTTCTCAAGTTTCTTATTTTTTACCCAAAGCCTTGATTGAAAAAGAAGTTGATGTCAAGGTTTTCCTGCCTAAATACGGCGGTATTGATGAGAAAAAATTTCCCCTGAAAACGGTGACCGAAACCTTAAGAGTACCCACTGGTGATGGTTCAAGCCTTATTTGTAATGTTAAGTCATTTAAAGCTTCAAAACGAGAGCCAGAAGTCTTTTTTTTGGAAAACCTAGAATATTATGAAAAAAGAGCCAATGTTTATGGCTATAAAGACGATCATATCCGCTTTGCTCTTTTATCGCGGGGAGTCTTGGAGTTTTTGAAGAGAGTAAAGAGATGGAGGCCTGATATAATTCACTGCAATGATTGGCACACTGGCTATCTTGTGAACGACTTAAGAACCAGATATAAAAAAGTACCATGGCTGAAAAAAATGGCCACTGTTTTAACCATTCATAATTTGCGCAGTCAAGGCCCTTTTGACCATCGCTTTGCTTCGCCCTTGGACTTTGATGACGGTAAAGGAAATCTGATGTCTTTTTTTGAAAAGAGATTTAAAAAGCAAAACAGCTTAAAAAGAGGCATTATCTATGCTGATGTAGTTAACACAGTTTCAGAAACTTATTCAAGGGAAATAATGACTGCTGAGCGCGGCGAGGGTTTAAATGAGCTGCTGCAGGAGGTAAGAACCAAAGTTTTTGGGGTTTTAAATGGGCTTGATTATGAAGAATTTAGTCCAATTATTGATAAAATTATTAAAAAAAACTTTTCAATCAAAAGTTTAGACGCAAGAATAGAGAATAAAATTGACTTGCAAAGGGAACTTGGTTTGCTTCAGGATGAGAAAATCCCTTTGGTTTCTTTTTGCAGCCGCCTTAATTCTCAAAAAGGCATTGGTTTAATTCAAGAAATTTTGCCTAAGTTATTGGAAGAGCTTGACTTTCAGTTTATTGTTATGGGCACGGGCTCCACTCGCTATCTGACTTTTTTCAGGAAGCTGAAAGAACAATTTCCTAAAAAAGTGGGTGTTCATCTGCGTTCTGATTGGCGTTTGCCAAGAAAGATTTTTGCTGGAACAGATATTTTTCTTTTACCTTCAAAATTTGAGCCCGGTGGGATTGTTGTTATTGAAGGAATGCGTTATGGAGCGGTGCCTTTGGTGAGAAAAACTGGCGGCTTGAGTGATATTGTTACTCCTTTTGATACAGAAAGTAATACTGGCACAGGGTTTG
>JADHYG010000064.1 GCA_016782545.1 Candidatus Microgenomates bacterium | reverse complement strand
GGGGAAGGAATTTTTGCCCTTTTGCGATTGAGAATGGAGCGTTTCCGCTTTTCTCTGATTAAAAGAAACACAAAACAGAAACATTTTCTTTTCCTTATTAAAAATTTTTTAGGGTGCGCGTAATTAAAAATGTACAAAAAAAATTTCTGTTTTGTACGCCGTAGTGGAACGGAGGCGGGCGGAAATACGTGGACGAAATTAAGAATCCGTATACGGATTTTCCTTGAAATAAGTTCGGATTTCGTCCAAGACACGGAGCCACATTGTATGTGATTGCATTTGCGCCTCGCGGCTTTGCCGCTCGGCGCTAAAATTCCATAGTATTTTCCATTCATTTTTAGGATTTATACATACTTTGCGCTTGCGCAAAATGCGGTTCGCTCCGCCAAGGGTGGAGATAAATTAAATTTATAAACCAATCTTTTTATTCCGCCGAAGGCGGAATGTAAAGCGATAATTTTAAACTAAAAGCAATATGACAAAATATTTTATGTACATTCGCAAATCTACTGATGAAGACGGCAAACAAGTGCTTTCCTTGGAATCCCAGAAAGCTGAGCTTTTAGAATTTGCCCAGCGAGAGCATTTAGACATTGTTGACTCTTTTACAGAATCGCAAACTGCTAAAGAGCCTGGCAGGCCCGCTTTCAACCATATGCTCGAGCGGATTGAGCGCGGAGAAGCTGAAGGAATTTTAGCATGGCACCCTGATAGACTTGCGCGCAATTCTATTGACGGCGGAAAAATTATTTTTCTTGTTGACAGTGAGAAAATCAAAGCGTTGAAATTCCCTACTTTCTGGTTTGAACCAACTCCTCAAGGCAAATTCATGTTAAATATTGCTTTTGGCCAATCAAAATATTTTGTTGATAATCTTTCAGAGAATACCAAACGAGGATTACGGCAAAAACTAAGACGAGGAGAAATGCCAGGACCTGCGCCGTTAGGATATCTTAATGACTTACGGACCCATACTATAGTAAAGGATCCTGACAGATTCAGATTAGTAAAAAAACTTTTTGCGCTATATGCGAATGGAACATATTCAATGAAAGATTTACAGAAATTTTCAAAATCCTTTGGCTTGTTAAGTCGAAACGGAAATGTTCTTCCGCTCTCTACTATCCAGCATCTTTTACAAAATCCTTTTTACTACGGCCTGTTTAAATACAAAGGCGAGATATATCAAGGCGCGCACAAACCAATGATTACTAAAAAACTTTTTGAAAAATGCCAAAAGGTTATGGCTGATCGCTCCCGTCCAAAAAAACTAAAACAAAAACAATATGCTTTTCGCGGGCTTTTCAAATGTGGTGAATGCGGATGTTCCATAACCTCTGAAACACAAAAGGGACATAGTTATTACCGTTGTACAAAAAAGCGTATCCCCTGCTCTCAGCCATACGCAAGAGAAGAACTTTTGGCAAAACAAATATCAGATATTCTTCAAAAAGTTTCTTTGCCACAATCCTGGGCAGAGAAAATGCTTGCCAAACTTGACAAGGAGCAAGAGCAAGAAAATGATAAAGCAAAAACTTTTGCTCAAAATTTAAAATTGCAAATAAAACAATATGAAGATAAACTTGATAAACTTTTAGATACTCATTTAGACGAGACAATTACTAAGGATGAATATCTCGCTAAAAAACAAAAAATTCTCAACCAAAAAGTTGCAATTTCAGAAAAATTAAAGGATTTTGAGCAAAAGGGTAATCATTGGCTCGAACTTTGTAAAAACTTCATTTCTGAGGCTAAACAAGCCAAAATTATCGCTTTACAAAAAAATCTCTTTGAGAAAAGAGATTTTCTAAAAAAGATTGGCTCGAACCGCATTTTGCGCGAGCGCAAAGTATATATAAATCCTAAAAATGAATGGAAAATACTATGGAATTTTAGCGCCGAGCGGCAAAGCCGCGAGGCGCAAATGCAATCACATACAATGTGGCTCCGGAGGGCGGATTCGAACCGCCGACACACTGGTTACACCTTATCCTAATATTTCTAAAAGGGGTGGACTATATCTTCACCATATCTACTAACTTAGTAAACTTAGGTGCCTCGGTATCTAGTCTCTACGGCGCCCCCAATAAATATTGGGGTTCCCACGGTATTACCTTATTATTCTTTTAAAATAACTTAGGCTTCACCGTTATCCCGAGATGTTCATTCCAAAATTTCTTTTGGAAGCTGCGTTATACCGCTATGTAATTCTCTGTGACAATTTGCACACAACAACACACATTTTTCTAATTCTCTCTTCGTTTTCTCCCAACTCCTGGTAATACCATTCATTGATAAACCAAAATTTTTGTCGTTTTCACTAATGTGGTGAAATTCTAATGCTGCTATACATTTTTTATAACCACAAAGAATACATTTACCGCCTTTATACTTAATTGCCTTTTCTCTGATTTTTTTTCTTCTATCAGCAACAGCCTTTATTAAGTATTCTCGGCGATCAGCGTATTTTCTTTTGTCCGACATAATAATTAAATAATAGCGAACAGGATTTCCACAGCCAGTTGCTCTAAACCACTGAGCTACTCCGGAACATTAATATATTAATAATAATCTTTGATCTTTTTAATACCTTTTAACTGCCTAATTCTGTCTAAGGCCCTGGCTTCAATTTGACGAATTCTCTCTCTGGTGACACTAAAAACCTGACCAACCTCTTCTAAGGTATGGGCCACTCCATCTATTAAGCCAAAACGAATTTCTAAAATCCTCTGCTCTCTTGGAGTGAGATCAACAATAATTTCCTTAATGTATTTTTTTAAAAGCATTAAAGCGGCGGCTCTGTCTGGGGCAATTGTTTTAACATCTTCTATAAAATCACGCAGTTCCGTGTCTTTATCGTCGTCATCACCAACTGATGTTTCTAAAGATATCGTATCCTGGGAAATTTTCATTAAATATCTTGCATCGTCAACTGAAGTTTCTAATTCTCCGGCAATCTCCTCAGGAGTAGGTTGACGTCCTAATTGTTGCAATAACCAACGCTCTGCTTGATGAAACTTACCTAAAACTTCAACTACATGGACAGGGATTCTAATAGTTCGTGATTGATCTGCTAAAGCCCTAATAATGCCTTGTCTAATCCACCAGGTAGCATAAGTAGAAAACTTATACCCCTTTCTCCAGTCATATTTTTCTACTGCCCTAAAAAGACCGACATTGCCTTCCTGGATTAAATCTAAAAAGGTCAAACCATAACCAGCAAATTTTTTAGCAATACTAACTACTAAACGGAGATTAGCTTCAATTAACTTTTTAGCTGCCCTACTATCTCCCCTATCTTTCTTTTTGGCGAGAACGACTTCTTCTTTTGAATTAATTAAAGGAACACGGCCAATCTCTTTTAAATACATTTGAACTGAATCAGCCGAAAGTTGGGTCAGGTCAAAAAATAATTGACCACCCTTTTCTTCCTGTGGTTTTTCTAAAAGGCCTTGTTTTGATTCAACCACCTTGATTCCTGCTTTTTCTAAATTATCTAGAAATTCCTCATACTGGGGTAAATATTTTTCCAGCCTAGGAAAAGTATAAAAGAGCTCATTCTCTGTAACAAAACCTCTCTTTCTTCCCTTAGCCATTAACATCTGACTTTCTTTTTCCGGCCATTTTATTGACAAAGCCATTTTAGTTGGCGCTTTTTGTTTTGGTTTTGTCCTGGCTTTAATTTTAGGTTTTTTGCTTTTACTGACTAACTTCTTTTTTGATTTTTTTAATACCCTTTTTTTAATCGTTTTCTTTTTAAAAGAAATCTTTTTCTTCTTTTTTATCGTTTTTCTCTTTACCGGCCTCTTTTTCAAAAGCTTTTTCTTCCTTTTGATAACCCTCTTTATTGTCTTTTTCTTCAAGGGTTTTTTCTTTTTCAATGGTCTTTTTTTAGATTTTATTTTTTTCTTTTGAGGCATAGTAAAAATTATTGGCAGGTTGCTATCTCCCTAGACAGTTTGACTATTTTTAAACTTAATTCTTCTATCTTTTTTTTATCCCCTTTTTCCTCTTCTTGTTTTAATTCCTGAACAAAATTTTCCATTTTCTTAGTCAAAAATCTCTTTTTTAAAAGAGAAAAAAAGCAATTTAATTCCTTGTCGATTTCTTTGTCTTCATATTTGGCAAATTCTTTTTCTGCTAAAAAAAGTAAAAAGTCTAAATAATTAAGAATCTGTTTGTCTTTAACCTCTTTTTTAATCTTTTTAAAATCAATCTTTTTATTTTTAAGATAACAATCTTTAATCGCCCTGACAACATCTTGAGGGCGGGGCATGATAAACATATCTAAAACCACTTTTTTTATAAACTCCTCTCCCTTTTCTGGATATTTTAAAACGAGGGCTAAAAACTTTTCTGAAGCCTGCTCTTCTACCGGAACCCTTTCTTTAATCAAATCTCCTGAAGCTGATTGGGGGAGATAAGGTTGTTTAACCCTTCTTAGGGCATCACGTAAAGATATTTCAGAAACATTTAACTTATCACCTAATTTTCTTAGCCAAAGATTTTTTTCAACCGGGTCACCTAATTTAACAATAATGGGTAAAAGATCTTTGCTAATTTGTTTTTTGTGTTCAACGCTTAATTCTTTATCTTTTCCGCCAGGGGCGGATCCGCCTCTGGCGGAAAAGGCCAAAGAAAAATAATATTCCATAATTTCCTGAGGCTCTTTTAACGCTTTTTTCCAGGCTTTTAAATCATGACGAATAAACTCATCTGGATCTTTTCCCTGTTCTAGCTTTAATACCTTAACATTTAATCCCTGCTGAAGTAATAAATCAATACTTCGTTGAGTAGCGGCCTGGCCAGCTAAATCAACATCAAAGGCAAGAACAATATTTTCTGTATATCTTTGTAAGATTTTAATTTGATCTTGAGTTAAAGCTGTTCCTGAAGTGCAGACTACGTTTTCATAACCAGCCTGATGACAAGCCAAAACATCCATATTTCCTTCAACCAAAATCATTTGGTCTTGTTTTCTTGCTTCAATTTTAGCTTTATTTAAACCATACAAAACCCGGCTCTTAATATAAATCAAAGTCTCTGGCGTATTAATATATTTAGCTGTTTTATCTTCATCTTTAGCTCCGGGCAAAATCCGACTGGTAAAACCAATTACCTGATCATGTAAATCAGCAATGGGGAAAATAATGCGATTGCGAAAACGGTCATAATAACCTGAGCTTTGATTAACAGCTCCTGATTGTTTTTTAACAATTAAACCAGCCGCCTCTATATCTTTTTCTTGATAACCTCTTTTTAATAAAAATTTTAAAAGAGTATCCCATTTATCAGGCGCATAGCCCAATTGAAATTGATTAATAATTTTCTTGTCTAATCCTCTTTGTTTTAAATATTTTCTGGCTGATTCAGCTAAAGGAGATTCCCAATAAACCTTGTTATAAAACTCAGCTGCCCAACGATTAAGGTCAAGTAATTTTGTTTTTTGACTAACTGCCTGACGGTCATATCTTTGAATCTCTACCCCGGCTTTTTGGGCTAAAATCCGCAAAGCTTCTGGAAATTCAATCCCCTCCATTTCCATTAAAAAACCAAAGATGTCGCCCCC
>JADHYG010000063.1 GCA_016782545.1 Candidatus Microgenomates bacterium | reverse complement strand
CTCTCCGCCAGCTAGCGGATCGCTCGAACAATAAGTATGATAATTTGGCCATTATTCTTCGAGCAAGGTCGAAATTTCGACCGAGCGATAACCATTTAACAATTGATTTTCAGTAAATACTATGAAAAAACAATTTTCGCACTATCTGCCTTACCTACTTGTTTTGCTTATAGTTGGATTCAACCTTTGGCTCTATTTTCCCGAGCTTTCTATTAAAAGCGACCCCAACGACAACATTTTTCAATTTGCTCTTATTGATCAAGTCAACGAGGTGTGGAATGAATCAGCTCAACTTTGTCAAGGAAATCGCGTTACATGTTACATGCTGCAGGTTACACGTTTATTGGATCACTGGGTACCCCAATGGGCTCAAGGTTTTCCTCTGCCCTTTTATTACTCTCATCTACCTCAGGTTGCTATCACTGCCTCCTACAGATTTTTTAAATTTATTATTTCTCAATTATCAATTATCAATTATCAATTATCAATTTACTATTATTTTAATCTCATTAAATACCTCGCTCTTTGTTTACTGCCTATATCTTTCTATATTGCGGGACGAAATTTCAACTTTTCTCCTTTTGCTTCTGCTTTAACTGCTTTATTTGCTTCTCAAATCTCGACTGATGGACTTTATGGCATTGACCCGCCTTCGTATCTTTGGCGGGGCTATGGCTTATCTTCACAGCTTTTTGCCATTTTTTTCCTACCTTTGGCGATTTCTTATGTTTTTAAAGCCCTAAATAATTTCCCGAGGTCCAAACTCATAAGGAAAAAAGCCAGTCTTTTCAAACCAATTCTTTTCCTCTGGCTGACTTCAGAAGCCCACTTAGGCATTGGCTTAATTGCTTTTCTTTCGGGACTGGTCTTAATTTTTCAAGATTTTGATCTTAAAAATATTTTTCAACGGGCTCAACGCTTGATCTTAATTTATGCCATCACTTTATTCTTCCTTGCTTATCATATTGTTCCGTTTTTCTACTATAATCAGTATCATAATATATCTTTCTGGGACCCAATTTGGAAATTTAATTCTTTTGGTATCCAAGAAGTAAGTAGAATGTTCTTGAATGGCGAACTTTTTGACTTTGGCAGAGCGCCGATAATCACTATCCTCGCGCTGATTGGTTTTTGTACCGCGCTGGTTTCATTCTCCTTAAAAAAGCTTAATGATCGTCATCCTAAACCCACCCGTCATCCTGAACTTGTTTCAGGATCTAAATCTCAACTATTGAAGATTCCGAACCAAGTTCGGAATGACAATAATCTTTTTCCCTTCGCCCTTCTCTTTCTTTTCTGGCTGCTTCTTTTTTTTGGCAGTAAAACCTGGGGACCGCTACTCAACATGATGCCGGGAATTCGTAACTTTCACCAGCACCGCTTTTTACTCGGCGTCCAGCTTAGCGGCATCTTCCTGGCCGCCATCGGCGCCGAAGTTCTTATAAAAATACTCATTAGTTTTATTAGCCTTATTAGCCCTATTGGTCAAATTGGCTCAATCAAAGACCTTATCAAGGGCTTAGCCCTTAATAATGGCGTCGTTATACTCCTTTTAATCACTGTTCTTTTTCCCCTTTTCCCCCAAACCTTACGCTATGCTCAACATAATACTTTTCTCATTAAAACCGCTAATCAACGCTTTAATAATGACTGGCCTGATTTTGAAAAACTATTAACAACGCTGAACCGCTTGCCTAAAGGAAGAATTTATGCCGGCCGGCCGGGAAATTGGGGGCGAGAGTTTAAAATTGGCGATACTCAGCTTTATATGGCTTTATCTGTACGCGGCTTCCCGATTATCGGCTTTTTACCTGAAACCTGGTCGCATAATTCAGACACGGAACAGTTTTTTGATGAAAACAGGCTTGCTCACTACCAACTCTATAATATTCGCTATGTTGTCGCTCCAACAGAAAACAGTTTTCCTGAATTTGTTATTCTGGTTGAAGAGTTTGATGGGTTTAATCTATATGAAATTAAAACTAATGCCTATTTTTCTCTAGGAACCAAAAATATTTCTGTTTCTTCAAAAAAAGATAATTTCTCTAACTTGGTTCATCTTTGGCAAATCTCATCTTTGGTTGAAGAGCTTTCTTTCCCCACTCTTTCTTTTGAAAATACCAAAAATAATACTATCACCATGCTTGATGAAGTCACTTATCAAATCAATGGTGAAAAAAAAACTAACAATATCTTTTCCCATAATCCTTTTTTTGCTCCCAGCTCTTCTCCTTCAGGAAAAATTATCAACGAAAAAGTTTCTTCTCAGCAATACCAGGCTGACGTTATTGTAGAACCTTCTTGTCAAGATTGTGTTTTGATCTTTAAGATGACTTATCATCCTAATTGGCAATTCCACCTTGATGGAAAAAAAATTAATCAGCAAATCTTTTTTCCCTTTTTTCAAGGCATAGAAATATCTCCGGGCGAACATGAAATTACAGCCATCTATGAGCCAAATAAAACGAGAGTGAACTTATTGATTTTGGAGTTAATTGTTTTAATTGGATTGTTTCTGAAAAGGAAACAATTAAAAAAAAGTTTATCCTGAACATTTCTGCAATCGAGATTTAGGCCCACCGAATCTTAGCATTCACCCCGCTTAGCAGAGTGGTTTACCCTGAGCCCCGCGTAGCGGGGCGAAGGGTGGACCTGATGGGATTCGAACCCACAACCTCTTCCATGCCATGGAAGCGCGCTAGCCAGTTGTGCCACAGGCCCTTCGTTACTTCGTTCCTCAGGGCAAGCCCCTAAAAAATAGTTTACCCTAAGCCCCGCATGGCGGGACGAAGAGTGGACCTACCGAGAATCGAACTCGGAACTCACCCGTGCGACGGGCGCGGTATACCACTTACCTACAGGCCCATGTTAATAAGATATCACATTTGTCTCAATCTAACAACAATCTAGAAACAACTCGTCCCATAAACAACTCACCCCATTCACTCCATTCCATTCCATTCCATTCACTTCACTTCACAAACAACTCACTTCACAAACAACTCGCCCCTCTTCAGTCCCACACTCACGCCTGATGTCCCGATCGGGACTCCAAACGTGATATCTAACCACTATTTATTTTTCACTTTTACTAGTGTTTTTATTAATTTCTCTGCTTTTTCCCCCCACCAATCTTTCGGTAATAACTCATCTGGTAAAAAGGGGTCTGTTGTTAAAATCTCAAGATATTGGCTTTTGATTTCTCGGATAAAATTTTTATTTTTTTTATTCTTTTCATTTTTCCATTTCTCGATTAATTTTTGATAAAAGCTATTAATTTCTTTAAGCCTAAACACCTTTTCAACTAAGGCTTTTTCGTCTGCGATACCAATTTGAGTCGGGCCAATCACTAAAGCTTCATTAGCAAAGCCAATATTTTCTAAAAATTCTTGAAATAAAGAAGAAAAATCATGAGGTGAAATCCAGACTGATCGCTGAAGCATACCAAAGCCTAATTCTTTTAATTTTTCTCTTAAGGCTTTTCTTGCCGAAGAATTTTTTTCTGGAATATCAAAAATCACCATCAACCACTTCCCTCCCCAGGGTTTTTTTCTTAAAGTCAAAAGAGGAATATCGTTAAAAATTTTTTCTCTTCCCAAAGAACTAAGCCTCAAACATACTTGATCTTTTTTGATTGTTTTTTCAATATTGCCAACTTTTAATGATCGAGAAACAGTCGCCTGAAAATTATGTTTTTTATATTTTTGAGGAACAAAACCATAGATTTGTTGGTAGGAAAAACTCATCAGACCACCAGCATCAGCTAAATCCTCGAAAAGATCGCCTAAAAAAGCTAAAGCCAAGAGAATTTTTTGACCGGGTTTTAATTTTTTCATCTCTCTATTAATCTTTTATCATAATCAGCCTCACGTTGCAAGGCCCGATCGGGACATTAGGAATGAGGCTAACTAAAGAGATTTCTATTTAAAAAACAATGATTAAAAAAGCAATGATTAAAATAAAATTGTAACTTTAAAAAATAAAGCAGTAGCTAAAAAAGGCAGTAAATAAAATGCAGTAATTGCGTTAATTTGCTGATATAGTAACTTACTTCAAATATGGCAGAGGGTTAACGGCCACACCATTCTTTCTGACTTCAAAATGAAGATGGGTTCCAGTTGAACGACCAGTCGATCCCATTTTACCAACTATCTGTCCTCTACCAACACTCTCGCCCGAAGCAACATAAATCTGGGAAAGATGGGCGTAAAGAGTCTGGAGGCCATTGCCATGATCAATGATGACATGATAACCATAAGCATACGTTTGCTGGGCTACATAAGAAACCACGCCGCTCTCAGCGGCGGCAATGCCGGGCGCTTCTTTGTTAGCAATATCCACCGCCATATGATACCAAACCGGTCTTTGAGTGACTCGGCCGCCTGTTGGCCAAGCAAACTGACCAGTACCGCCAGCCAAAAGCGGTGCCAACGGTGTTTGAATAATAATCGGCTTTTCTTTGGGCGGCACGCCGTCAGGAACAATTAAAATCTGACCAATGTTTAAAGCAAAAGTATCTAAATCATCAAAATCATTAAAAGGAAAGTTGACAATATTTTGGGCATCGGTCTGATATTTTTTAGCAAGAGAATAAATTGTCTCTCCCCGACTGACTTTGACCACAATCCCTGTTACCGGTGGAATCTTAAGTTCTTGATCAATCTTCAGTTTGGCCTTCTCAGAAAGATTGTTATTGGCCCAACGAATCGTATCCACAGAAATACCAAATTTTTGAGCAATTAAAGATAAGGTATCACCTGTCTGAACTTTATAAATCATCACTTTATCGCGAGGCTTCTGGGAAATAACTGTCTTAGTTTCAAATTCCTGAGGCGTTAAAGAAGTTAAAAGAGTTGACGGTGAGGCAAATTGACCCAATTCTTCCTTAGCTATAGTGGGATAAGTTTCCGCAATAATTGGCCCTGCCAAAATACCTACTCCGATTAGTAAAAAGAGAGAAAGGTTTAGAAAAGGCCGCGAATAACGACCTCTTTTGACCATTAAAAAAGAGACTACCTCTCCTTTGGCAGTCTCAAAATGAAAAACAACTGTTTTTAGTTTTTTCCGCAGATATAGTAAAAAGGCCTCACCCCAATCAAAAACTTCTCGTCTCCAATTTTCAGTTTGCATAGAACTTTTACCCTTGATTCAAGCTCTTTAAAAACTCTTTGTTGTCTTTTGTTTTTGCCAGACGATCAATCACTGCTTGAGTTCGCTCTTCAGTGCCGCCTAAAAGGTGGAGCATACGACGAAGAGTGACTACTTTTTTTAAAACTTCAGTACCTAAAAGAAGATCTTCCCTACGCGTGCCTGATTTCTCAATGTCAATGGCTGGAAAAACTCTTTTTTCCTGCAAACGACGAACTAAATGAAGCTCCATGTTGCCCGTACCTTTAAACTCTTCATAAATTAAATCATCCATCCTTGAACCAGTATCAACCAAGGTGGCACCAATAATCGTCAAACTGCCGCCTTTTTCACAATTTCTGGCGGCGCCTAAAAATTTCTTCGGCGGATAAAGAGCGGCTGGATCAAAACCACCGCTCAAAGTCCGGCCTGAAGGCGTCGCACAAAGATTATAAGCTCGAGCCAAACGAGTAATAGAATCAAGAAAAATAAAAACGTCTTTTCCTAACTCAACTAATCTTTTCGCTCTTTCTAAAGCCACTTCAGCCGC
>JADHYG010000011.1 GCA_016782545.1 Candidatus Microgenomates bacterium | reverse complement strand
TTTCTCAAACGTCTTGCCAACGCTCTTGGCGCTACCCTCAAGATTAGTTTTGAAGGGATTTAAAGAAGTCTTCAGGCAATTCTTCATCGGCGGTACAATTATTCAGAAATAGTCTTGCCCCTTCTTATTTTTACAAGAGTTTCTGTTAAAATGAAAATATGAGCTGGAAGGTTGTTTATTATCTTTCTCCAAGTGGCGAAAATCCGGTTAGTAAATTCATTGACTCTTGCAGTAAAAGACAACAAGTAAAGATTTTAAGAGTTTTAAAACACTTTGGAGAATATGGAGCTCAAACGGCTATTCCTCATATTAAAAAACTTGCCAAAACCCCGTTTTGGGAAATAAGAATTTTAGGAAGAGACAATATTAGAATAATCTATGTTTTTGAGGTGGGTAAGTTGATTGTTCTTCTTCATGGATTTTTCAAAAAGACTCGGAAAACTCCCAAAAAAGAGATTGCTATTTGTTATCAGAGACATAAAGATTTTAAAGAACGCTTGACAAAATGATATCTTCTATGATATCATCAAAATGATGAAAAACAAACTCTACACTCTTGAAGACGATCTTAAAAAAAGGCTAAAAGACCCTGAATTTTTGCGGCTTTGGCAAGAATCTGAGGTAGAATACCAATTGGCCAGGAAATTAATAGAGAGAAGGTTAGCGAAAAAAATTTCCCAAAGAGAACTGGCCAGAGAGGTAAAAACAACTCAGGCAGTAATCTCAAGAGTTGAGAGCATGCGTGCTAATCCCTCGCTGGGATTTTTAAAAAGGCTGGCAGAGGCTTTAAACACCCGTCTAGAAATTCGCTTTCTGCCGAAATAAATAAGCTCCAAACTCCAAGATCTCCTCTCAGTCTTCCTTAAGAATCTGGTAAAATTAGGGCATGAAGTTAAGGGTTAAGAGAAAGATTATTTTAAAACCAGCACCGCCGTTTGCTTTTGATCCGACTTTTCATAAACCAGCTCACTTTACTTCTGGCGACAACTTTTGGCAGCCAGGGGTTCGTTGGCAGACCTTGATCTGGCAGGGTGAAAAACTAGGCTTAAAGTTTGAAAACGCGGGTAGTGTTAATAAGCCCAAAATCACCCTCTCTATTTATTCTCATCAAAAACTTTCTCCAAAATTTATTAATTCCTTAGCCAAAGAGATTAGATACCGGTTTAACCTTGATCTTAATTTAAAAGATTTTTATAACCGCTTTAAAAAGAATAAGCTTTTAGCTCCGGTGATCAAAAAATGGCAGGGGATGCGGCCGGGCCATCAGAATTCTTTGTATGAATATTTAATTATTGGTATTGTTTTACAAAATGCCATTGTTAGACGGTCAATTCAAATGCTTCAAGCTTTATTTGAAAACTATGGCACCTTACTTGAGTTTGACAAGAAAAAACTTTGGTGTTTTTGGCAGCCAGGTGATTTAGATAAAGTTAGTGAAGAGGAGTTAAGAAGTTTAAAAGTGGGCTATCGAGCCAAGAGCATTAAAAGAATTGATGATTATTTTAAAAAGGGCCTAATTAACGAGCTAACTTTGCGGCAAAAGAACAGAGAGGAACAAAGGAAAGAGTTACTGGCTCTTTACGGTATCGGCCCGGCCACGGTCTGGTATTTGCTTTTTGATGTTTTTCACCACTGGGATTTTTTTGACCATATCTCGCCTTGGGAACAAAAAATATATTCAAAACTCTTTTTTGATAAAAGTCCGGAAAAACCAGTTGCAGTTAAACAAATCTTAAAGTATTTTGAAAAGTTTGGTAAATATAAACAACTGGCAGTTCATTACATCTGGGAAGATTTGTGGTGGAAGAGAAAAAATCAACCAATTCCTTGGTTGGAAAAATTAATTAGAATTTGAGTTATAAGGATAAAAAGATTCTAGGCCGATCTACTCAAGGTGTAAGAAATTGAAAAATTTTCACCAAGTTTATCCTGAGTTTATCAAAGGACTTCTAAAATTTTGACTTTTAGAATTCTGTCAATGCGAAAATTTCTTTTATCTTGGCGAAGATGACAATAGGCTTCAATATAAGGTTTATTAATAGAAATAATATCAATTTGTCTTATTTTACGAAAATCTTCTCCTGCTTGCGCCGCGGTAGAAACATATTCAATTTCAAGTCTTTTGTTTTTTTCAAATGCTTCTTCTACTTCTGAATTTCTTTTTCTTCCAAAGTCAGATATTTATTCTGATCATAAAGATAAATTCCAATCACTGAAGTTTTTAACTCATTTAATCTTGATCGGTCCCAATCAATAGAATCAAGGCTTTTTTGAGTCTCTACATCTAAGACAATAGTTTGGTCAAAAATATTTTTATTTGCCATATTTAATTCTTTTCTGATTTTAGCACAACTGTCTAGTTTAATTGAGGAAAAAGACTTTTTGAGGTAAGATGGAGAAAGCCAAAATTAAATAAATTGATGATTAATAAAATTATTTCAGAAATAGTCAAGGTCGGTGAAAGTCGAGATAAAAGTCAAATATCCAAACTAATCTTTTATCTTAATCACAATAATGGTAATGTCCGTAGATTGGCTTGTTCTGCTTTGGGGAAAATTGGTTCACCCATAACAGAAAGGTCTTTAATGGGCGTCTTGTTTGATGAAAAACCGCAAGTAAGACAATATGCTATCAAAGCCCTATTTAAACTGGGAACAAAAATCTGTTTACCTGCATTGGAAATGATAATCCGAAATCCAGAAGAAAAAGAATACAATATTAAATCAGCAAAATCGGTTGTTTGGAAAATTAAAAAAAGAGGTAAGAAAGAAACAAAAATTAATATTGCCGGTGAAGTTAATTTTGATCTAAATCAAAGCTTTTCTTCTGGTTTAGATTTATCTCAAGACCAAAAGCAGGTTTTAACTGATTTAACAGATTGGCTGAAAAAACCCAAAGGCCAGTCAATTACTGTTGGCGGTTATGCTGGTACAGGCAAGACTACTTTAATTGGTGTTTTACGGAAAATGATTAAAAATATTAGTCCTAAAGCCAGAATTGCTTTTGCCTGCTATACAGGTAAAGCCAGTCAAGTATTAAAAAGTAAACTTTTAGAACAAAAGTCTTTATATTCCAAAGATTTTTGCGGTACGATTCATTCCCTGATGTATAGTCCTAGATTAGATAAGCACGGCAAAATCATTGGCTGGAGACGTAATCGCTCCATTCCTTATAACCTGATTATTATTGATGAAGCTTCAATGGTAACTGAAAATATTTGGCACGATCTTAAATCCTATGGTATTTTGATTATCTGTGTTGGCGATCATGGCCAACTACCGCCTATAGATGATGGTTTTAATCTGATGGAAAAACCCATATTAAGATTAGAGAGAATCCATCGTCAGGCAAAAGGCAATCCGATTATTCAAGTTGCTAACTTAGCTAGAACCTCAGGGAATATTCCTACAAAACAATATAGTTTGGCAGTAAAAAAATTAAAAAAACAAACTTCAGAAGCCCAAAGTCTTTGTCAAAAAATCTTTGCTGATTATAATAACCAAACCTTAATTCTTTGCGGACGCAACAGAACTAGAGTATATCTCAATCAAAAAATCAGAAATATTTTAGGCCACCATTCTAATGAGCCTATTAATCAAGAAACGCTTATTTGTCTTAAAAATAATTATGAAAACCCAGATGGTCCTATTTTCAATGGTATGTTAGGTAAACTTTTAGAAATAAAGCCTCACAAAGAACATTGGTATAAAACTGAAATATATTTTCCTGATGAAAAACGTTATTTTAAAGGTCTTATTTCCAAATACCAATTTAATCAAGAACGTTTTATAGAAGAAGTCAAAGGCATTCACTACAAAGAAATTGGTGACCGTTTTGATTTTGGTTATGCTTTAACTGTTCACAAAGCTCAAGGCTCACAAGCCAATAGAGTATTGCTTTTTGAAGAACCTTGTTCTCATTGGCCTGGAGAGTTATGGAACAGATGGCTTTATACGGCTGTTACTAGAGCTATCAAAGAACTATATATAATAGGAGAATAAAAGAGTTTATTAAGTTTATTTTTTTGCTTTGCAAAAAAATTCTGTCTTCGCAGAACCCCACTGAGAAAGTGAAAGACAATTCACGCCGGAAGGGCGGTTTAGATTTACAGAATTGACAATTCGGACTTTCTATTTTAAGAAATATTAAATCTTTCTTAATAAATTCTTCCCCTAAAATCAATTTTGATCATTATGATAAGTTTCTTTTGGGAAGAAAGAGTATAAATAAACCTTAGATCACCAACTCTTATCCGCCAAAAAGTAAATTTTTTGCCTTGAAGTTTTTTTAAGTCTTTTCCTTTAGGGAGAGGATTGTGACTTAAACTGGTTAAAGTTTTTTTAATTTTTTTCTGTTCTGAATGAGGTAATTTTTGCAGTCTTTTGCCAACTTTATCATTAATCGCAATTTTCCACATGAGGATTTTTAGGCTAATTTATATTTTTTCCAGAATTTTTCCAGAGGAATAAATTTGTTTTTTTTATCTTCCAAAATGCTTTCGGCTTCTAAAATATCAAGATAATCTTCAATAAGCTCAACCATTTTCTGATACTTTTCAAAACTTAAAAAAACTCCCTTAGGTTTTGAATGATGGGTGATGAAGATAGGCTCCTGACTCTTTTGAGCATATTGCAAGATTGAAAGAGCCTTTTGCCGCATGTCAGTGATGGTTTTAATATTATCAACAGTAATCATATTAATATATACAAATTTGCTATCATTAATGTAACAGAATTTATAATGATTGTCAAGGAGCAAGAATTTTGAGACTGTTGAATAACATCTTAGACAACTGTCATCCTGAGGCTTAAAGCCGAAGGATCTCGCTTTATGGGATTCTTCGCTACGCTCAGAATGACAGCACTAAAAAAGATATTCAACAGTCTCAAGAATTAGATTATAAGGGCATTAATTTCTGTGGTATAATCAAGACATGAAGATATTGAGTATCTGCGGCAGTCCAAGAAAAGGCAATTCAGAAACAATTCTTCTCCGGATTCAGGCGCTTCTGAAGAAAAAAGGAATCGAAAACGAGATTATTCTTCTCAGGAAAAAAGAAATTAATCGCTGCCGCGGCTGTGTGGAATACTGTAATAACAAGCTTAAATGTCAGATTAAGGATGACATGCCAGAAATTATGGCAAAAATGGAAAAAGCAGCTGGTTTTGTTTTTATTTCTCCTAACTATTTTAAAATGCCCACGGGTTTATTTAAAGATTTTATTGACCGGTGCAGTGTTTTTTATACGGCTGGCAAAGAAAAGCTTTTTAAGATGAAAAAGGCAATCGTAATTTGTGTGGGTACGGATAATCTTGAGGGGATTGATGTTTGCACTCATAATATCGCTGAAAATTTCTGCAAAACCCTTGGTTTACAAGTGGTGGGCAGGAAAAGCTTTCGCTCCCGAAGCGAGCTGAAGGGAAATTCCAATGATATTTTTGAAAATAATTTAAACCCCAATATTAATAAAGACCTCCAAAGGCTTGTTGACTTACTTGTGTAGAAAATAATAAAGCTTTCTATTTATAAACTCTTTGGCGGTGTTGAATGTAAATGATCCAGACCTCTTTGTTTTTTTTGATCAAATAAATAGCGCGATATGGCCAGATTCTTAATGAATAAAGCTTTTTGAGCTTCCCACCTAATTTTTTCCCTTCAAAAGGGTCATCTTCTAGAAGTTTTAGTTTTTGACGAATTTTTAACTTATCTTTTTTGGGGATTTTCCTGAGATCTCTTTGGGCTTGGGGAGTAAGAATCACTTTTACCATTTTACTTGAGTTTGCTTAAAGGAACACCCTTGCCCTTTTTTGCCTCAGCGATACCCTTCGTGATTTTTTCATAGGCGCCAGGAACAGCGAGAATTTCAGCGGTTTCTTCCAAAGATTCAAACTCTTCAAGACCGATCATCACTGCCTTGGGTTTGCCAGAAACAGTGACAATCAATCTTTTTAATTTGTCACTAACTTCACCAACCAAGCTGGGCAAATTAGCTCTGAGATTAGAAATAGCAACGACATCCATAGTAAGGAAATTGTACAAAACCTTGTACAATTTGTCAAGAAGCGTTTTTTTCTAAAACTCTAAATTTTTCATGGTAAAATTAGATTAGAATGAAAAAGATTGTTTTTGTTCTATTATTAAGAGTGTGACCAGATTTAAAAAATCATGAATAAATTTCTATCAAACAAGCACTCGGCTGTATTTTTAATCGTAATTCTTGCTTTTATTGGCGGAGGAGTGCCTGCTTTTGTAAAAATTGCTCTTCAGAGCATACCTGTTTTTACTTTTACTTTTTTAAGATTTTTGTTAGCAGGACTTGTTTTAGTACCGATATTTTTAGCAAGAAGAGAGCTTATTGTGAAAAAGGAACTTAAAAAAGCGATTTTAGTTTCTTTGCTAGCGACTGCCAACGTAACTCTTTTTGCTTTAGGAGTGAAAAAAACTACAGCCACGATTGGTCAAATGCTTTATGCTGCCGTACCAATTTTTGCCAGTATTTTTTCTTATTTTTTACTCAAAGAGAAGATTAAAGTTAAAAAACTGGCGGGGATTCTACTTGGATTTATCGGTGTTTTGATCATTCTTATTCTTCCTGTACTTGGAAAATCATCTGTGTTTGCAGGAACTTTAACTGGTAATTTATTAGTCTTTATTGCCGTAGCTTCTTATTCTTTATATACGGTTCTCTCTAAAAAGCTTCAGCAAAGTTTTTCTTCTCTTTCTATGACAATAATTTTTATTATGACTACGATTTTTGCTCAGTCCTTTTTATTACCGTTTGAATTAAAATCCAATCCAGGATTTTGGAAGAATGTTTCTATATTTAATCTCATCGGACTGCTTTATGTGGCCGTGTTGGGAACAAGTTTATTTTATTTAATCTATCAACAAGCGATAAGAAAAACAACGCCAGTTATTGTTTCAATGGTTTTTTATTTACAACCAATAGCTAGTTTTTTATGGGCTTTTGTTTTATTGGGAGAGAGATTGACGCCAGGTTTTATTATTGGCGGAGTTTTGGCTCTTGTTGGGGCGGGGATGGTTACTAAAAAAGATTAAAATAATATATAATCATTGTTATGAAAATTATTGTTTTTAGTGATATTCATCAAGATTGGGAGGCTTTGGAAAAGATTACCGCCAAAAAGGCGGATATTTACATTTGTCTTGGTGATCTTTCAAATCGTGGAAAGGGTTTGGAAAAAGCAGGGGGAATGCTGGCGTTTTTAAAAGAAAAACTTTGGTTAATGCCGGGTAATAACGAAACACCGGCTCAGATTAAGGCTTTGTCTAAAAAGCATGGTTTCATAGACTTTCATGGAACAATCATTGAAAAAAACGGTTTTAATTTAGCTGGTTTAGGATTAGTAACGCCAACACCTTTTAATACTCCTGGAGAAACAAGTGAACAAGAATTTGAAAAAGCTTTTAAAAAATTTACAGGTTTAAAAAATCTTGTGCTTTTTGTTCATAATCCACCCAAAAACAGTATTTTTGACCAAATTCCCAATGGTGCTCATGTTGGTGGCCAAGTGATAAGAGATTTCATTAATAATCGCTTGCCCCTATATTTCTTTTCTGGTCATGTTCACGAACATGAAGGAAAGATTGAAAGAATTGGGAAAACAACCTGTTTTGGCGTCGGTAAAAAAGGACTTGAACTTTGGCTGTGAGTTTACTTAAAAAAATAGCACCATTAATTATTACTTCATTAATAATTGTTTTTTTGCTGATGACTTTTTTCAAAACAAAAAAAGAAAAGAAAATGGAAAAATCATTAGTTTTAATTCGTCAACCAGCCGTTGCTGGTGCTTTTTATCCTGGAGAAAAAAGCCTTCTTGAGGGAAAAATTAAATCCTTCCTAAATGAGGTGCGGCCGCACTCTCAGGAGGAAGGAATTTTAAGAATCCTAATTGTTCCTCATGCAGGTTATGATTATTCAGGTCAAGTCGCCGCCTCTGGATTTAAGCAGATTGAGAGTAAAGATTATTCAACGGTAATTTTATTGGGTTCAAGCCATCAAGCTTTTTTTCAAAGTGCAGTCATTGATGAAAACGATGTTTGGGAAACACCTTTGGGTCAGGTAGAAATTAATCAAGATTTGGCTCAGAAGATTGTTGATGAAACTCAAGAAGTTTCTTTTTCTTCTTCAGCTCACGCACAAGAACATTCATTAGAAGTAGAAATACCATTTTTACAGTCAGTGCTTTCGAACTTTAAAATCGTGCCCATTCTTTTGGGAGAAACAGATGAGAATTTTCTGGAAAACTTGGCAACCGTTTTGAGTAAAAATATTACCCCAGAAACTTTAGTAGTAATCAGCACTGATTTATCACACTATCCAACTCATGAAATTGCCAAACAGGTTGATCGGGCAACAATTGATTCTATTTTAAGTGGTGATCCGGAAAAATTTGAGAATGTTATTGCCGAACAAATACAAAAAGACTATTCAGGACTTGATACTTGTGCTTGTGGTGAAAAGGCGGTCAAAGTGGGGATGATACTGGCGCAAAAATTAGGAGAAGGAAGCTGGGAATTAATAGAATGCGCTAACAGCGGTGATGTAAACATAGGAGATAAAAGTCGGGTGGTGGGGTATGGGGCGATAGGATATTTTTTAAAAAACTCCAAAACTCCAAAATCCCAAAACTCCAAGATAAATAAAAAACAACAAGAGAAGTTGCTCAAAATTGCAAGAAAGACTTTGGAGAGCTATTTGACCAATAAGAAAATTCCTGAGTTTGAGATTAAAGAAGAAGAATTAAATGAAAAACTAGGAGCGTTTGTCACTTTAAGAAAGAATGGTAATTTAAGAGGCTGTATTGGGCAGATTGAACCTTCAGATGATCCGCTTTGGCAAGTGGTGAGACGAATGGCGATTGAAGCGGCTACTAAAGATTCTCGCTTTCCATCTGTTAAAGCAAAAGAGCTTGATGAGATAGAGATTGAAATTTCTGTTCTGTCAAAGCCAGAAAAAATTAAAGATCCTGCCAAGACTGTCCTTGGCAAGCACGGAGTGATTATTAGGAAAGGACAGCAGGGTGGTGTTTTTTTGCCTCAAGTGGCCACGGAAAATAATTGGGATTTAGATACTTTTATGGGTGAACTTTGTTCTCAAAAAGCTGGTCTTGTTTGGGATTGTTGGAAAAAAGGCGAGGTTGATATTTATATTTTTACTGCCCAAGTTTTTGAAGAAGAATGAAACTCCAAGAATACAAGAAAAAAAGAGATTTTAAAAAAACTCTGGAACCAAAAGGAGAAAAAAAGGTAGAGAAGGCCGAAGAGCTTATCTTTGTTGTTCAAGAACATCATGCTCGAACTTTTCATTGGGATTTTAGGTTGGAAATGGATGGGGTTTTAAAATCCTGGGCAATTCCCAAGGGGCCGCCGGAAAAACAGAGTGAGAAAAGATTGGCGGTTCAAGTAGAAGATCATCCCCTTGAATACGCAAGTTTTGAAGGTAATATTCCAGAAGGCCAATATGGAGCGGGCAAAGTAACTATTTAGGACAAAGGTACTTACGAACTTCTTAAAAAAGAACCAGAAGCAATTGAGTTTATCCTTTCAGGCAAGCGATTAAAAGGGTCGTTTGTTTTATTTCATCCCAAAAAATTTGAGGAAAAGAATTGGTTGATTATGAAGAGAAAAGATAATTTATCAGAAATTATTTGGCTGTAGCTAATTCTCCAGCCAAGAACGCAAGTCCTTCAGCAACTTTATTCATACCTTCAGGCGTGGCTTCACAAAAAGACTTTTTTTCGTCAAAATCAAACAGTTGGAGCACAATTTGATCTAGTACATATGCGTCTATTTGTAAATCTTGGATGTGTTGATCACGAAGCTCTTCCAATCGAGAGACTACTTGAGATTTAATATATTTTACAGACGACCAATCAATTCTTTTTAATCTAAACATCGTTATAAACTCTAATTTACTGATACAAAAATCAACAAAGTTTTTATCATAATAAGGTGACCATCTTAAAAGATCGCGAGCCGTTTCTAAAAGATGACCTTTCCAGCTTGTTTTATATACTTCAGGTCGTGTTTCACTTAAATCAAGCAGAGCGGCTCGTTTTTCTTCTGGAATAAAGACGAGATTTTGGTATTGGAAATCATTGGGTATAAAGCCATAAACTCGTCGACAGCCGTCCATAAAATAGCCGTCTAAGTAGCATATTAATTTAAACGCAGCCTCTTTTTCTTGGAGGGTTGTTTCAGGGCTTTTAATGACTTGTTCTGTCCTGTGTCGTAAAGTTGATAGGGGGACGACATCTTCTTCTGGGAGAGCTTGGATAACCACATAAGGAATAGGCGCGTCAATATTGCTAATACTACCTTCTTCTAAAACCGTTAAATAATCTTTCTCTTGAAATGACGAATTAGATGGATATTGTTTATGATTCTCAACTACTCTAATAAGATTTCTACTTTCTTCAACAATAGAGCCCCGATTTATTTCTCTATTTTTTCTTGTTTCAAAGTCTTTTTCACCATGCAAAAATTCTTTTGTCGCAAAGCCAAATTTAACCGCAACTTGAGTTTCTTTTCCAAGTTCTTGTGCTTCAAGGATAACGGCAGTAGCTCCCTCTCCATAAAGACGTCCTGTTAATCTAAACTCTTTACCATAAGCGCATATAGGGATTTTTGTTATCGATTCTACTCCAAAGGTTTCGCGGAGAGCTTCTTTTAGACCAAAGCTAAAACCATAATCTGATTTTTCTCTTTGCCTAGCATGTGTTTCAGCTGTTATGATTTTATCTCTATCTAGCTCGCTTACGACCTGATCCACTAATAGCCAGAGTCTTTCTTTTGTTGTTTGGCCTTTTTCAATAGCCTTACATGTTTGCTCTAGCGTCTCTTGTGCTCTTTTTGCTTTTATATAATCAGGATCAAGAAGAGCTTTCTCGTGTTCTGTTGCGATTTGAGTCCAATTTCCTAGTTCGTGTGGCTCAGGACGTAAATAATCTTTTGTTACCCTTCCTGTTTTAGAAATTCTTTGGTAACCTAAATCTATGACTGAATCTTTACCTACGGGTTTATCTGGGAATAAATAAACTGATCCATCTCCAACGATACAAGGGGCAATATTATTTTCAGAAAAAGGAGCTAGCTCGCCGGTCATAATATTTACTGATTGGTTGACGTACATGGTGCCTGGCACAGAAATTAATGGACAGATTTCAGGAGTTAGGATTAATAATCGGTTGTCGCTGGGGCCTTGATGAAGATTGACAATTAATACATCTCCTTCTCGGTAGTAAATTCTTGCCGCTTTTGCTTGTGAGACTGCTGGGCTTAATTCACCAGTTTCATTAGTTTGTAGTGCCTTGAGTAAATGAGGGTATTTATTCATTAAGTCTCCAATAAACATACCCCTCATTTCATATAGGGGTTTTTGTTCTGGAGCAGTTTGAGTTGAAAAAATAAGCGCACCATGTTCGGCATTACCTAATTGTGTGTCGAGTGATAGTTTGGTTTCTTGATTTGGCTCGACATCCTTATGTTTTACTGAAAGACCTTCCGAAACACACTCGGTCATTTTAAGAAGAGTGATAATTTATAAATGGTTTATAGATGGTATTAGTATATCAAATTTTGGCATAATTGCCAATTTATGTGGATAAAAACGGCAAATTAGACCGTAACACAGGCCTAATCTGATATAATTTGGATATGAACAATCCAAATTATCAGCTTTTATTTATGCTAAAGAACCAAAATTAGCTTCAAAAACACGAAAAACTGTAATAAAAAATTACTAAAAAACCCACACTTTTTGGCAATTATGCCCAAATTTTCAATTTAAGAAACTGTTTCGGAGAAACAATTTGAGTTTTTTTAAATTGTTTTAGGGAAAGAAGATCTTTATCGCCGGTAATGAGAAAATCAGTTTTTCCTGCCAGCGCGGATTCTAAAAGAATGTTATCTTGAGAATCGCGACAAAGATTTACTTTATCTTTGGGGATTATCAAGATGGCTCTGCTTGTCAAAAGCTCTTTCCACTCATTAAGTAAAGATTGAGGAAGAAAAAATTTGTATTTTAACTTGGAAATTATTTCGGCCAAAATTTCAGGGGAAATTATTAGATCATATTTTTCTTCTACCCGCCAGAGATTGATAACTTTTAAAGGATTGCCGCCCCAAAAAATAGCGGAAATGAAAACATTAGTGTCAACAATAACTCTAGGCCTTTTTGATGAGTTCATAAACTTTTTCTTCAGTTAAAGTTTTGGAGTTGACGCCTTTGGTTTTAAGCCACTTTTCAAAATATTTTTGGCTCTTTTTCATTGTCTGTTCAAATCTTTGATTCCAAAGACGATCTTTCTCTAAAATTTCTTCATATGGGATTATTACTGCTTCGGGAATGCTTTCACGCACTAGGATAAATCGCTTGCCTTCCCGAACAACCTTATTAAGAATAGAGCTTAGTTTATTGCGAGCATAAGTAACACTGACAATTTGATCCATATTTTCTCCTTTCTTACATTATAACGTACATTGTAGCAGGCGTTTTATATTTTGTCAAAAAAAGAATTGTTTTAATGATTAGAAAAAAAAAGAAGAAAGTAAAAGATAAAATTTATCCCTTTCCCAATAATAATATCATAATATCGTTCCAATCTTATTCTCAAATTGCCCATACCATTAAAGTTGGAATTAAGTAAATCCAGACCAAGACTTGCTTTAAATTTGCTTTAAATTGACAAGATGGCATATAATAGAAGCAATGAAAAATAAGAAATTAATGACGATTTTTTTAATTGTCGTTTCAATTTTTCTTTCCTCAATGACTGTTTTCGCTCAAGAAGAAGTACCAGAGGCTTCTTCATCGCAGAAGATTGAATACACTCTGCCTTATCCGGGTATTTTACCTGATCACCCTTTGTATTTTTTAAAAGCTTTTCGAGATAAAATTCTGGATGTTTTAGTTCAAGACCCCATCAAAAGAATAGAATTAAATCTCTTAATGGCGGATAAAAGGCTTAACATGGGAGCCTGTTTAATTGAGAAAGGCAAGCCGGTCTTAGCAGAAACAACCGTTTCTAAAGGAGAAAAATATTTTCTAAAAATAATCGAAGAGCTGCAGGAAATAGAGGAACAAAATAGAGGAATGGATCAAAATTTATTAAAGAAGATAGAAGAGTCCAGTTTAAAACACGAAGAAATAATTTTGGAGCTTTTAGAAAAAGCCCCTGATGAGCAAAAAATAGGTCTTAATAATTCTTTAGAATTAATCAAAAACATCCAGGAAAAACTAGACTGAAACCGTAGAACTGAACAAAGTATTTGCCCATCACTTGAAATTTTTTCCTCAAAAAATCTTTCTAAGTCCTATAGAATTTTGGTGATTATTGTTTTAAGCCTGTGTGAAAATTTGACATAGTTTGATATTTTTTGTCCTCTTGACAGACTAGGGATAAGGTATTATTCTTGCAATTAACACTAGCCATAGTGTTTTTTAATTTCACGAATATTGAGATTTTAAACTAAAAGTTTATCATTCCAAAATTAATTTATGCTTTGTCCTTTTTGTGCGCACGAAGAATCAAAAGTCTTAGAAACAAGAGAAAGTGAGGATCTTCAAACAACTAGAAGAAGACGAGAGTGTTTAAAGTGCGAGAAAAGATTTACGACTTATGAAAGACTGGAAACTTCTCCTTTGGTAGTGATTAAAAAGGATGGTCGAAGAGAAGAATTTGACCGGGAGAAATTAAAAAAAGGCATTATCAAGGCCTGTGAAAAAACAGAAGTTCCTATTGAAAAAATTGAAAAATTTGTTGAAGAGATAGAGAGAAAGTTAAGAATGGAAGATTCGGCTGAAGTAGAAAGTAAAAAAATCGGCCGCATGGTTGCGCAAAAATTAAAAAAGGTAGACAAGGTTGCTTATATAAGATTTGCTTCGGTTTTCAGGTCATTTGTTGATTTGGAAGATTTTGAAAGAGAGTTAAGAAAATTATTATGAAGATTGCAAAAATTAAAAAAAGATCAGGCAGAATCGTTAAATTTAGGCAAGAAAAAATTGAAAGAGCGATGCGTCGGGCTTTTAAAGCGGTGGGTGAAAAAAATGGAGAAAGGGTTAAATATTTAACTGACAAGGTAGTTGAAAAGCTGGAAAAACGATTTAAAGATGTTATTCCTCAAGTTGAAGAAATTCAAGATGTAGTTGAAGAAATTTTAATGCACCATGGTCACACCGATGTTGTCCGGGCCTATATTCTTTACCGCGACCTCCAAAATAGAATTCGCAGTGTTTATTCCTTAGTTGATTCTGATGAGTTGATGGAAAAGTATTTGGACAGAAGTGATTGGCGGGTCAAAGAAAATTCAAACATGGCTTATTCTTTGCAGGGATTGAATAACCATGTCGCTTCAATTATTTCTGCCAATTATTGGCTTAATAAAATCTATCCTCCCGAGATTCGTCAAGCTCATGTGGCTGGTGATTTTCATATTCATGATTTACAGCTTTTAGCCACCTATTGCTGCGGTTGGGATCTTTATGATCTTTTGGTTAAGGGCTTTGGCGGCGTTTCAGGAAAGATTGAATGCAAGCCAGCCAAGCATTTTCGCACTGCTTTGGGTCAACTAGTCAACTTTTTTTACACTCTTCAGGGAGAGAGTGCTGGTGCTCAAGCAATTTCTAGTTTTGATACTCTTTTGGCTCCCTTTATTAGAGCAGATAAGCTGACTTATAAAGAAGTCAAGCAAGGAATGCAGGAGTTTATTTTTAATATCAATGTACCTACCAGAGTTGGATTTCAAACGCCTTTTACCAACGTCACTTTGGATTTAACAATTTCTCCTGTTTGGAAAGATAAGGCCGTGATTATTGGCGGCAAGCCTCAAAAAACAACTTATGGCGATTATCAAAAAGAAATGGCGATGTTTAATCGTGCTTTTGCCGAAGTGATGCTTGAGGGCGATGCCAAAGGAAGAGTTTTTACTTTTCCAATTCCAACTTACAATATTACTAAGGATTTTGATTGGAAAAACGGCACCTATGATCTTATTTGGAAAATGACCGGCAAGTATGGTATTCCTTACTTTTCTAATTTTATTAATTCGGACATGAAGCCGGAAGACGTGAGATCAATGTGCTGTCGACTTCGTCTTAATAATCGAACGCTTCAAAAACGAGGTGGTGGGCTTTTTGGCGCCAATCCACTAACCGGCAGTACTGGTGTACTGACAATTAATCTAGCCAGAATTGGTTTTCTGGCGAAGAACGAAAAAGAATATTTTGCCCGGCTTTCAAAATTCATGAATTTAGCCAAAGAAGCCCTACTCATTAAAAGACAGGTCTTGGAAAAGTTTACTGAAGCCGGACTTTATCCTTATTCTCAAGTCTATCTTTCCTCGATTAAAAAAAGATTTGGCGGTTACTGGAAAAGTCATTTTTCTACCATTGGTCTTAACGGCATGAATGAATCTTTAGTTAATTTTATGGGGAAAACAATTGGCGATAAAGAAGGTCGTGCTTTTGCGCTAGAGATTTTGGAATTTATGCGTCAGAAACTCTTAATTTTCCAAAAAGAAACCGGGGAGATGTTTAATTTAGAAGCAACACCGGCAGAAGGAACTTCTTATCGTTTGGCGATGCTTGATAAAAAACTTTACCCCAAAATTATTTGTGCCAATGAAAAAGCCTATCAGGCAGAAGAAGCCGCTCCTTATTACACCAATTCAAGCCAACTGCCGGTTAATTTTACTGATGACATTTTTGAAGCTCTGAATTTGCAGGATGAATTACAGATAAAGTATACTGGCGGCACTGTTCTTCATGGTTTTTTAGGAGAAAGCTTAGACAATCCCGAAACAGTCAAAAAATTAGTTAAAAAAATTGCGGAAAATTATCACTTGCCTTACTTTACTTTAACGCCCACTTTTTCAGTTTGTCCTCAATGTGGTTATTTAAAAGGAGAAAATAAAAAATGTCCCACTTGCGGCAGGACTTGTGAGGTTTTTTCAAGGATTGTTGGTTATCTCCGACCGCTTTCGCAATGGAATGCTGGCAAGCATGCTGAATTTGAAGAAAGAAAAACATTTGAAGTAAAACCAAATAATGCCGGCGAAATAGCCGAGCATGCTCGATTAAAACATCGGCACCAAATAACAGAATAACTAAAGAATGTCTTCTATTCGCGGTTTACAAAAAACTACTCTTATTGACTATCCTGGAAAAATAGCTTGTGTTATTTTTTTCTCCAACTGCAATTTTCGCTGTCCTTTTTGCCACAATAAGGATTTGGTTTTAGAAAGCAATGATTTGCCTCGATTTTCAGAACAAGAGATCTTTGCTTTTTTAAAATCAAGACAAAAGATTTTAGAAGGAGTGGTATTGACAGGTGGTGAACCTACTCTTTATCCGAATTTAAAAAAATTTGTTGAAAAGATAACGAAATTAGGTTTTTTAGTCAAACTAGATACCAATGGTTTAAACTCAAAAGGCTTAAAACAGCTTGTCAATCAGAGATTGCTTGATTATGTGGCCATGGATTTTAAAGGGCCAATTAATAAGTATTCAAAAATCGTCAATGCCAAGGTCAATACAAAAGCAATTAAAGAAAGTATGAGATTTTTGGTTTCAAGCAGTCTTCCTTACGAATTTCGAACCACGGTTGTTCCAGGAATTCATAAAGAAGCAGATATTCTTAAAATGGCAGAAGAGCTTAAAAATGTTACACGTTACAAGCTACACGTTATAAGAATTAACTGGTTTTTGCAGCAATTCCGGCCTGGGAGTTGTTTAAATGAAGAATTCAACAAAATCAAACCATACGCTAAAAGTTTTTATGATAAAATTTTACCAAGGTTAAATAAAATTATTCCCAATACATTTATAAGAGGAGTCTAGATTATTCGCATAGATTCGTGAGGCCGCAATAGCAAAGCTAGACAAGTAATAATAAGGAATACGCGGTCAAATTCGCTTAAATTCGTGATAAAAACAAGGGTTTAAGGAGAATATTCATATGAGGATAGTTATTTGCGGCAGTATGACTTTTGCTCAAGAAATGATTAATACCGCTAAAAAGCTGGAAGAAAAAGGCCATCAGGTCTTTTTTCCTCCTTTGGCGCCGGAGTTTGTTGATGGTCGTAGAACAAAAGATTGCGGTGGAGAAGATGTTTCTGCTAAAAAACACATTGACGCTTTAAATTTGTTTTATCAAGAGATTAAAAAAGCAGATGCTATTCTTGTTTTAAATTACACAAAAAGGGGGATTGACAATTATATTGGCGCTAATTCTTTAATTGAAATGGCTTTTGCTCATGTTTTGGGCAAGAAGATTTTTATTTTAAACCCCACTCCTCAAATGGACTACTCCTCAGAAATCATCTTCATGGAGCCAGTAGTTTTAAATGGTGATTTAGGAAAAGTTTCTCAATGAAGAATTTCTCATAAGAGTCGTTTAGTAATTCAAAGCAATTCAGGGACTCGGGTTAAAAGAAGGGGAAACATGATAAGCGATCGTCCCCTTAGTTTACCCTTCTTTTGAACCTAGGATATGAGATAATAGAGTTAATAAAAATAATAGAGCTAACACGAGATGTTATTTGTTATTTTGATAAATTCAATTTTTGAAAATGTGATAAAATTTTAGACATGAGTAGTTCTGAAACTAATAATACTGATGCTCCGGAAATCACAGAGACTAATTTAGCTCCAATTCCTAAAAAACCTAATAAGTGGTTAAAAATTGTTTTGTTGGGGATTTTGGGATTAGCAATTGTTGGTAGTCTTGTTTATGCGGGATATTGGTGTGGGAAAGAAAACTTAAAGCGCGAAACTCAAAGTGTAAAATCACAACTCGAAACTGAAAACCTAACTCCAACTAAAATTCCAGCTGTTAATTCTACTCCAACTTCAACTCTTGTTCCCGACGGAACAGCTGATTGGAAAACCTATAGAAACACAAAAGTCGGTTTTCAATTTAAGTATCCTTTTAGGTGTAAAAACCCACGGATCCCTTCTGGCCCTGGGTACGAAATATATGCGGATGGAACAGAAGACTCAGCCATACTATTGTTCGATTTAGCTGATGGATATTCCGGCCTAAACGGAATTTCGCTGACGTTTTTCCCTTATTCGGGAACGCTAGATAACTTTAAAGAGGAAATAAATAAGCATGAAACGCCCGGCAAGAATAAAAGCATGTTAATTAGACGCTCCAAAGTTAACAGACAATATGCTGATTGGTATATAAAAATGCCGCTTACCGTCCATCCTGATGAACCTGGAATCGGCCCTCATGGCCGTCTCGAAATTTATTTTAAATTAAATGATTACGGGTTCTTCTTTAATTTATCCAGAGATCATTCAGAGGAAGAAATGGTCCAAATCCTCTCCACTTTCAAATTCTTGGAATAAGAAGATAACGAACTCCCGCCTGCATCAACTGCGCTGAAAGCATTGCGGGCAGGAAAGTTCGTCACTTCATTTTTTAATTGTCTTTAGATTTTGCTTGTGCTATCATTTGTTTAGTATGGATCAAGATCAAACAACTCAAAATCAAACTGATGATCAGGTGCAGCCAAAGCCTATTACTCAGCCGCAGACTGGCCGCGGTTTGGGAGAAAAGGAAAAGGAATTATTGGGACCAAAAGAGGCGGCGATTGAAACCGTTGGTCAAGAATTAGAGCCGCCAAAAGAAGTTAAAAAAGCCAGAGTTACACTTAAAAAAGAAGAAATTCAACTGCCACCATCAGTGGAAGAAATGGGAGTTAAGCCTGCTGATACGACCGCGCCGCCGCCAACTCTGCCATCAACCCCTTTGCCTTTAGCCGACGATCAAGTGATGAGGGGTTTAACCAAATCTCCTACTTCTTCGTGGCGCTGGCTGGCTGAGTTTTGTTTAAGACAATTAAAAAAATTGCACATTGGCTTAAAAAAGATACAGGGAAAGGTGGTGAGGGTAAAAAGCTAATTATGGACCCAAATTTATTATCAGATTCTTTTTATAAAATTCAAACCTTGGCTTTAAGTGTTTTCATTCTTTTGGCGGTTTTCGTCGGTATCGCTGGTTTGGCTTATCTTTTTATTCTTTGGCTAAAATTCCACAAAAGAGAGCAGCGGTCTTTGGAATTTGTTTTGCTTCAGGTCGCTCTGTCTCGGGACAATGAAATAAAAATTGATGTTGCCGAACAGCTTTTCGCCTCTCTTTCTTCTCTTTATAAAGGAGGGGCTTTTTCTTTTCTTTCTTCTCAAGAGCACTTGTCATTTGAAATTGCCGCTACCCCGCAAGATATAAGATTTTATTTTTCCTGCTCAGCCAGACTAAAAGATTTGGTGGAAAAACAAATCAATGGCGCTTATCCCGGTGCGGAGATAAAAGAGGTTGATGATTACAATATTTTTTCTCAAAAGGGCCAGGTTGTTTTTGCTTCAATGCGTTTAAAAAATGCTGATTTTTATCCCATCAAGGTTTATAAAGATCTGCCGACTGATCCTCTTTCTTCTCTAACTTCAGCCTTGGCTAAAATGGAAGCAGATGAGGGAGCGGCCGTTCAGATTCTTATTTCTCCGGCTGACTCTTCCTGGCGAGGCAAAGGCAAAAGCTATATTGCCGGCACTAAAAAACAAGAGGCTAGTCCAGAAGAAGCCAAGTTTAAGATTAATCCCAAAGAATTGGAGGCCATTAATGAAAAATGTTCAAAGCCGGGTTTTAAAACAACGGTAAGAATGGTGGTTTCCTCAACGACGACTCTTCGGGCAAAAATGCACCTTGATAATTTAAAAACCTGTTTTTCCCAATTTTCTTCAGATCAAAACTCTTTTACCAAAAACCGCCATTTTTTTAAAAAAGGCTTTATGATTGATTTTATTTATCGTTATTTTCCTCTCTTTTCTTTTGGACCATTAAAACAAACATCAGTGCTTACCAGTGAAGAATTGGCGACCATTTTTCACTTTCCCAATAAAAGCATTGAAACCCATCATATTTTTTGGCTTAATGCCAAGAGGGCACCGGCTTCGGCTTTAATTGCCAGCTCAGGCCTTCTTCTTGGTAAAAGCGTTTATCGAGGTATCTCCAAGCCGATTTATATTCAGGACGATGATCGTCGTCGCCATCTCTACATTATTGGAAAAACCGGTGTGGGAAAATCAGAGTTTTTAAAATCAATGATTCTGCAGGATATTAGAGAAGGTAAGGGAGTTTGTTTTATTGATCCTCATGACACGATTGACAAGCTTTTGCCTTTGATTCCTCCAGAAAGAGCTGAAGACGTCATTTATTTTAATCCTTCAGATTTTGAGCGGCCCATGGGTTTTAACATGCTTGAGGCAGAAACTGAAGAGCAGAAGCATTATGTGGTTACCTCAATCATTGGTTTGATGTATAAGCTTTATGATCCAATGAAAACCGGAATTATTGGCCCCCGGTTTGAACACGCGATCAGAAACGCGATGTTAACGGTGATGAGTGAAAAGGGTTCAACTTTTGTTGAGGTTACCCGTTGTTTGACTGATTCTCGTTTTGTCAAAGAATTACTGCCCAAGGTTCAAGATCCAATTGTCCGTCGCTATTGGACTGATCAGATTGCCCAGACAGCCGATTTTCATAAGAGCGAGGTTCTGGATTACATTGTTTCTAAATTTGGCCGTTTTGTCACCAACAAGATGACGAGAAACATTATTGGCCAGTCAAAGTCTTCTTTTGATTTTAGAAAAGTAATGGATGAAGGCAAAATTCTTTTGATTAACTTGGCCAAAGGAAAAATCGGCGAAGAGAACTCTAATTTTCTAGGATTAGTGATTGTCCCCAAAATTTTAATTGCGGCCATGAGTCGTCAGGATATTTCTGAAGAACAAAGGCGGGATTTTTATCTTTATGTTGACGAGTTTCAGAATTTTGCCACCCCTGACTTTGCCCAGATTTTGTCAGAAGCAAGAAAATACCGCTTGAATTTATGCGTCGCCAATCAGTTTATTGGCCAAATGGAAGAAGAAGTGAAAAATGCTGTTTTCGGCAACGTAGGCACTTTGATTACTTTTCGGGTTGGGGTGACCGACGCTTCTTATCTTCAGCATGAATTTCAGCCGGTTTTTTCTGAAAGCGATTTAATTAATATTGAAAAATATCATACTTATGTGAAAACCATTGTTAATAATGAACCCGTGCCTCCTTTTTCCATGGATTTAACCAGAGACTTGAATGAAGAAAAAAGACTATCTAGTCCCAAAGTGGCCGAGGCAATTAAAAAACTTTCCGCTTTAAAATATGGCCGGCCGCGGGAAGTGGTTGAGGCAGAAATCGCCCAGCGAGCAAGACTTTAAAAGTCAAAACCCAAAAATCAAGTGTTTAAGTTTTTGAAGAAAACTGCGGGCTTTGTATTGCAGGCTTGGATTGCCGGAAGAAAGATAGATTTGCGCCAGTCTTCCATTGGCCCAGCGAGACCATGGTTCTATTTTCAAGGCTTTTTCCAACAAGATTTTTTCTTCATTAAGCCAACCCACTTTCTGGCAAAAATTAGCCAAATAAACAAATTGAGTATGTTTAGTGAAATTATTTGTTAAATCAAGAATATTTTCTTTAGTAATTGTTGATAGATTTGAAGGTAGGTTTTTAAAGAAAATAACCACTGCTTCATCAAGATAAACAATTTGCCAATCAGGGTTTTTAACAATTTGTTTAAAAAAACTTTGTGCCCAAGGTGTTTGGTCGGTGTGACTGAAAAAAACAACCTCAAGATTATATTTTTCTACTAAATCTTCCCATTTTTCTTTTTCGTTCAGAGCCTCTTTATATTCATCCCAAAATTCTTTTGGATAAGCTTCAGGCCGTGAGTCAGCAAAAACCTGCCTTTGTGGATAAAGACGGTAGTCTAAATAACTGCCAATATCAAAATTATTAAAAATCTTTGCTTTTGAGGCGTTTTTTAGTAAAAAATCAGCTCCTTTTTCCGCTGAAATTTTAAAAGGGGACCAGCCAAAACGAGAATTTCGATCATGGCTTTGATAATAAAAATTAGTTAAATAGCAAAGCGAGACAGTAATGATTAATAAGACACCTAAGCCAGTTAAAAAAAGCTTGATTTTTAAAAACTTTTTCTTTTCTAAAACAGGAGAAAGATTTTGAATTAAAACAAAGATTAGAAAAAGAGCGAAAAACGGAAAGTGGCGGATTTGCCAAGCGGCAATTAAAGAAAGAATAATAAAGCCCAAAAAAGAAAAAACCGAGCGTTTTTTAGCAAAAATAAAAGAAACCAGGCCAATGAGAAGATTGATTTTAAAAAACAAAAGATTAGGATTAGGGCCCATTTTTTGAAGGAAAAAAATGGTTTGATTTTCAACAATCTGATAGCCGTAGTTTTTAAAAATAAAAAAAGGATAAAGCGCGCCTTTTAGAAAGTGAGGATTAAAAAGAGTGGCTAAAAAAATAGCCAGGCCAATTCTTAGGAGTCTTAAGAGGTCGGACCTCTCTGGAGGTCCGACCTCATCAAGAAAAAGAGTGCAAAGTTTTTCCATTAGCCAAAGACCAGTTAAAAACAAGCCAAAAACAAAAGAAAGATGGATGTTAACCCAAAGAGCTTGAATAAAAGGCAAAAGCCAAAGCCATTTGGTTTGGCCCTTTTTTTCTTTTTGAAAAAGATAAAGAAACAAGCCAAAAAAGAAAAAACCAAAAAATTCAGGTCTAATATCTAATCTTTCCCGAAAAATTAAACTGGCTAAAAACCACAAAGGCAGTAAAGCTCCCCAGGATTTTTTAGAATCAGCTGCCAAAATTACTAAAACAAAACCAAACAGGATTAAAATAGTTTTTAAAAAAACCAAGCCAAAATTGCCAGCTAAAGAAAAAACAAAATAAAAAATAACTTCAGCAAGCCAGTGATGATTAATAAAAGGGAAGTCAGCGTGAGGGTAAGAAAAAAGATTGGTGGAGGGAATGTTTTTGGTTTGCCAGATAATTTCCCCGATTTTCAGATGGCGGCCCAAATCTTGACTCCATTCTGATTCTGGGGTTTTAAAACAAAAACAAAAAATTAAAAATAAAAAAACTCCCAGCCATAACCAATTTTTTTGCATTTTTGCCATGAGTTCATTGTAACAAAAATCTCATTCTTGACAATTACATACAAAATCAGTACAATTGTAATATATGGATCGAGTTGTTCTTCAAGTACCAATGCCAAAAGCCTTAAGAGAACAAGCAGCTTTAGTTGCTTCTGATTTGGGTTTTTCTTCTCTTCAAGAAATTGTGAGGATCATTCTTAATAAAATTGCTCGACGCGAGCTTAGTCTTAAAATCACTGAAGACGAGGTAATAAAACTTTCTCCAAAAGCTGAAAAAAGATATGCAAAAATGGATGAAGATTTTAGGACAGGTAAAAATGTTTTTACCGCTAAAAACGTAGACGAGTTAATGAAGCAATTAAAATCTGCCTGATGAAAATTAAGTACCAGAAACGATTTCAAAAAAATTATCAAAAGCGAATTCTGCCTTATACCAATCTTAACCAACAGTTTAAATCAAGATTTAAGCTTTTTCTTAAAAATCCATCTCATCCATTTCTAAAAGATCACAAACTTGCAGGCAAACTAAAAGAATATCGCACTTTTTCTATTTCTGGAGATATTCGTTTAGTTTACAAAAGACTTAATGATTCTTTACTTCTTTATGATATTGGCGCTCATAACCAAGTATATTAGATTAGCTTTTGTCTAACATTAAAAATCTCAAATACTGCGCTTGACTTCGATCGATCTTTA
>JADHYG010000062.1 GCA_016782545.1 Candidatus Microgenomates bacterium | reverse complement strand
AGAATAAGGTGTTTTTTTACTAATATCGGATAAAGAAATAAATTTTTCTCTTTTTTTAGAAATGGGTGTTAAGGTTTTAAGATAAATCTCAAGCGATCTTTCAACGGCTTGAGCTATAAAGCGAACAAGCGATTTATATTCCTTTTTATCTGCCTGTTGAAGAACGCGGTAATATCTTCGTCGGTCATTTTTCAAAATGACAACCAAAGGATAACCCTTTCTCATTAAAAATATATTCATCGCCAAGCGGGCAGTTCGACCGTTGCCATCAAAAAAAGGATGAACATAGACCAGACGATGATGAATTAGCGCGGCCAATTCAATTGGGTGAAGCTTTTTTTGTTTTTTTTTATACCAATTGATTAAATCTTGCATCAGGCCCGGGACAAGACTCGCATCAGGAGGTTTGTGTTCTGCCCCAGCAATAACGACATTGCTATTTCGATATCTACCTGCCCATTCCTCATCAGTTTTTTTAACAACCAATTGATGGATGCTTCTGATTAGCTTCTCGGAAATGGTCGATTTTTTCTGGGGTTGAATCAAGTCATAAATATATTCAAGAGCATCGTGATGATCTTTAGCCTCTAAATGATCTTTCAAGGGTTTACCTTTGATCGTAACGCCTTCGTTAATAACCAAGAAGGTTTCTTTTAAAGTTAAACTGTTGCCTTCAATGGCATTAGAGTTATAAGTCATCTCGACCTGGAATTGTTCCTGAAGTTTTTTAACAGCCGGTTTTGGCAATGGCCGAAGCTTATTTAACCGATCAAGCTTGGCGTCAATTCGTTTTTGAATTAAAGGATCGATGAATTTTATCATTTTCTTAATATGGTTTATCTTTATTTTTATTCTATACCATATTAAGAATTTGTCAAGGTATGTATAGATGCCCACTCTGTTTGCGGGGTAGTTCTCTGTTTCGCTCTGTACACCCCCGAAGCGTCGGGGGGACTTATTTATATCGGCTCATCCACCCCGCTGAACGAGGCGGTTTTCGCCTTTCTTGATATTACTTCCGTCAATAAAAAGATAAGTTTTTATATTAAGTTTTTCCCATCGTAATCGTTATTTCTTTCACTTTTGAAAGCGATTCCCAACGTAAAAGACTTACTCCCTTTAAAGCTTTATCTTCTTCGCTGGAAGAAAGAAAATAATTTGAACCAATATCATAAGCCGGTAAACAAAGAGATTGGAATTTTTTGATGAAGAATAACCGATTTTCGTCACTGTAAAGAAAAAGATATGAAGAAACCATGCGCGCATGATTAATCAAAGAAAGGCCAAACGCAAATCTACTGTTAATCTCCCTTTGCCCCGAAGAACCGCTACCGCCTCTCCGAGCAAATTTGTGACCATTGTCATGCCAAATAAAAATATTGTCATACGGATTTCTCCAATCAACTCGGTTTAATGGCGGCGATAGATGATAATAACGCTCTTTTCTAATCTTAAATCTTGATTTTTTGAGCTTTTGAATATTTTTATAGCGCCCTAAAATTTTATTCTTATAGCGCGCTTCAAGTTCGTTTTCGATAATATAGATACCCACGGGCAGGAGCCCGTGGTTCTCTGTTTCGCTCTGTACACTCGCCTTCGGCGAGTGATTTATTTATATCGGCTTCATCCACGGGCAGGAGCCCGTGGTGTTCGCCTTTCTTGATATAATTATCGATTTCCCTTTTCTTCCCTTCTTTTTTCCAACGAGAACGATATTTTTTTAACCATCCTGCATAAATTTTGTTTCCTCGCTCTTTGCCATGTTCTTCAAAAAAATATTGATAAAGAAATTCCGTATATCTAGATGGAATTGTCACTCTCGTCTGTTTAGCATATTTTTTCTTTCGCCAATATTCCGGTTTCAAAGTTTCAATAATCACTGTTATCAAAAATGGATCTTTATCGGCTAATTCTTTAACAACCTCTTTGTGACTCATGAGAGGCATAAACGAATATTCAATATCCTCAAAAATGGTTATATCAAAATTTTCTTTCAGAGCTTCGGGGGTAATTTTGATTTTTTCTAAAATTTTCTTTTTCTTCATACTGATTGTCTACCTCAAGTCAGTTCTCGATTAATATACAAATTTGTATATTTTCTTGGAACTGAACATGCTTAATTTTCCTGTTGTAATTTATTTTCTCGTTTCTAAATACAGACGGATTTGAAAAATTAAGTCATTTTTCAATGTTTCTTTAACTGATTTTTTTTGGCCTGAATTTAAAAGCTCTCCCATTCCATTTAAAATCTTATTTTCAGGAATTTTCTCAACAATTTTAATTGCTTTGTTTAAAGCGTGAAGTAAAGAAAAATTTGTTTTTTGTTTAAGCACTTCTTCATTAATTCTCCACCCTTGTTTTAAGAAAAACAAAAGATCAAACAAATCTCGACTGGCCAATCTTTTCCTAGTTAATAAAGCGGAGAGCTTCCCAGCAATCATATCTTCTTTTTTCATTACTAAAACAGGAATCCCTAAATAGTTTTTAAGTTCAAAAGAGGAAATCGTCTTTCTTTTTGAAATTTCTACTTTAACTTTTCTTTCACCTTTAGCATAACTTAGCAAAAAGAAAAGAGTGTAACGCTTTTCAATTGCCTGCTCTAAGTTTCCAAAAGGAGATAAGATTTTTCTTACTTTTTCAAAAATCAAAAGCAATTTCTTGTCATCCAATACATCAAAATCTAAGTCTATTGAAATTCTTGGCAGGCCGTAAAACAGAAAAGCCGCTGTTCCTCCTTTAAATCCTAAAATATTCCTTAAAGCAGGATCAGAATGAATTTCTTTTAAAATGCTTACCAAAATAAATTTATGTTTTTCTTTATTCAACATTTTCCTCTTTATGAATTTTAAAATAATGCTTAATTCTCTTTTCTAACGCCTTGCTTTGATAGGGCTTTAATAAATCAAAAACTTTATTCCAGTTCAAAATCGATAAATTATCAAAATGATAATTTTTGTAGACAAAAACAGCGTCTAAGAAAGCTCTTTCTTTTGAAGCGATATAATAATTATTTTTTCTCTCAACATCTTTTGAATTAGTAAGAATTTCGTTTTTAACTTTTCGGTAAAAAATTTCAAAGCCCGAACATTCTATCTTTCTTGTCAAATAGCTGGCAAGGAAAATAGTAGAGCTTTCTTGAAAAATAACTCCCTCTTTTTTTAAAACTGTTTCAAAACTAATATAAGAAGGAGTGTAGATTTTATTAGCCAGTTCAAGAGGTTCAAAACCCTCTTTTCCATAAATTCCTTTTCTTAATCTCAAAATTTTATTTTTCTTTACATAATAGAAAATTTTTCTCTTTAGATTAGGATAGCTAATTTCTGGAAATAAAAGAGCAATTTCACCCAAAGTAAAAATCGACTGGTTTTTTTTATAAATTTCTAATAAGAAGTCCTTCTTTTCCATAATAAACTTCCGAGGGCTAACAACCCTCGGGTCCGATTAAATCGGACACAGTTTGTTTCGCTCTGTATCCGCCTTCGGCGGAATCTATTTATATCGCCTTCATCCACCCCGCTAAGCGGGGCGGTTTTCGGCTTTCTTGAAATAAAACTCGAGGTTACAATTTTCGTAACCTACAGTCCTAATTTTAAAGAAAAGGATGATTTTTGTCAAGATTTTCATTTTAAATTTTGTCTCTAAATATTGTTAAAGCTTTTTAAGCTAAAATTGTTTAACAAACGATAGATAAAGAAATAAGAAAAAGGGTGGTGAGAAAAAGAAAAATTATCTAAGAAAATATGACCGAAATAGGACAGAGAAACAGCCCATTCTAAGCCTTTAATCTTTTTTCTTTTTCCTATCCATTTTGCTATCAACCAAAAAATAGCAATATATTCCCATCCATGAAAAAGAACATAAACTTTCTTTGATTGCTCAATATAACTGCAGACATCAAAAAAACGACTTAAATTAAAATTAAAGCCATAAGAAACAAAATAATCAAACAAATGGTCAACATCAATGAAAAAACCAAATAAAAAACAGATTGGAATCAACCGCCAATCTCGATAGCGCCAAAAAAGAAAAATGGCAATTATTGAAGTTAGCAATAAATGCTGTAATTCTGAAATAATCATAATATGATTGAAACATAATTCACTTCCTGGCTTTATAATAGCGAACTTTAGTTCGCGCCCTTCAGCAGACTCAGAGTAAATGATCGCGCAGTAAACTGCGCTATTACAGTTTTTTGCTGCATTCATCAACAAAAAGATAAGTCTTCATTTCAATTCCTCAAGTAAAACTTTTTTGCTGACTGCATAAATTTTCTTCAATCTTGCTCGCTCATTCAGCGGTAAAAATGGCTTTAAGTCTTTTTCAAAGTCTGATAATGAATATGTCTGAATTGTTTGGTGGATTTTTTCTTTGCTCCACTTGAGTTTAGGATAGTAATTCATTTTCTGATTTATTAAATTCCAATCAAGTTTAACTCCTTTAGCAAGAAGAAGCCAGAGATCAAAGAAATCGCGGCCTTTTTTTCTTGTTAAAATAGCACGAATCTTTTCGGCCAATATTTCTTTGGGTGTTAAATGATAAAGAAAATTAGTAAAAATGATTGGAAAATCTGTTTTAATAAATGTATAGATACCCACCCCGTTTGCGGGGTGGTTCTCTGTTTCGCTCTGTACACTCGCCTTCGGCGAGTGATTTATTTGTATCGGCTCATCCACCCCGCCAGCGGGGTGGTTTTCGCCTTTCTTGATATAAGAAGTGAACTTTGGTTTTTCTCTAAAAGAAAAATCAAGAGTAATAAAAACCTTGAATGGCAAAACACCGTTAGAATAAGTTAAAAGATACCTTATTCCCGCAATACTTTTTCTCTTTTTAACACTTAATCCTTCATTAATCAATACTTTTGAAAAAACTTTTGAAATAAATTTAATAAACCGAGCTTTAGAAAAATCGACTGTAAAATCCAAATCTTCTGAAAAGCGGAATGAGTTCCATAAAAGATGAATTGCCGTTCCGCCTTTAAAATAAACTTTCTCACTACCAACAACACTATAAAGATTTTCTAGAAAAAGAAGCTGTAAGTATTCGCGAAAAATAACTGTTTGATTTGTTTTAAATTTGCGAGTTAATTGTTGAATCTGTTCTTGAGTAATCATTAAAAATATTTCTTTAAGCTCTTTAAAGATTTTAAAAATCGCTTTGTTTTAGGAAATTTATCAGCATAAAAAAACAGCTTTTTTTTGTTTAATCTCTCAAAATTAAGCTCTTCAAGGTTTATTCTGCGCCAACCGCAAGAAGTAAAGTAAATCTGGTCAAGAACTGCTTTTTCAGGTTCAGCAATCAAAAATTCCTTTTTCTTTTGGTATCCCCAATAAAGAGAAGGTTTTATATGCAAATAAACAAAAACTTTTTCATTAATTATCTTTTCTTTTTTCTTTTTTAGAGTCACTGAAGTAGTTTCATAGGGAAACTGAGAAAGAATTCCGTAAAAATTAAGCGCTGTTTCCAAAGAAATAAAAGACGGTTTATGAAGAAAATTCGCTAAAGAAAAATCATCCAAATCAGCGTCAAGGAGAAAATATTTTCCTTTTTCCAATTTTCCCAAAATTCCACTTTCAACTAAATCTCTCAATACTGCCAAAAGAGTGTTTTTCTTTTTAATTCCAAAGAGTGTTTGCAGTGTTGAGTTTGTAAAAAAAACAAGGTCGGAATTGTAAATTGCTTTAACTAACTTTGCTCTTTTGAAAGATTCCATATTGTGGATATTATATCAACTTTACATCTTCTTGTCAAAAAAAGATAAGTTTTCATTTTTTGACTCACCTCCGAGGAGTGGTCGACGCTTCGACCCCACCTCGCAGGTGTTATCAGGA
>JADHYG010000061.1 GCA_016782545.1 Candidatus Microgenomates bacterium | reverse complement strand
TGAAAAGACTGCTGATTCTATGTTTTTTAAAGGAGGATAACCAAGTCCTGACTGTTTTGTAATCTCTAAACAACAGGTTGGCGATTCTGCGTGCATTTAATCCTTGATTATTCATCAGGACAGCGTGGGCTCTATCTCTTACCAAGGCGTTAGGACCATAACGGTACCAACTTACTAATAATTCTTTCTCGTCTGTTGCTATCTGGGCAGGTTTTAACACTTAGACAATTATACAATTAAATGTGGTAAATTTGTTTTGCGGGGACTATAAAAGCCTGTTACGAAACTTATCAGGAAAATAACCCTCAATATCATAAGGTTCACAATCATGGTGAGTGGGTTACTAAAGTTTCAGAAAGGATTGGTTATGGTCTGCCGGAGCTGGTTGGGGCGTTTAATGATAAACTAGTGGGTCGTGGTTTATTGTAGAGAGGACCTATCCTGATAGGTTTGGTGTTAGGAAGGGACGAGAATTCCGATTAACAACTCTTAGTTTAAAGTTATGTGAGTATATTACCGGGTGGGATGTAAAACAGGTTTGAAAATGCGTTAACTGACAAGGAATAGTTTTGTAACTTGTCTATGAGGTGGAGCGGAATTGTTCTTAATCTAACCTAAAATACTAAACCGAGGTTAAAAGAGAATCGTTATTGATTCTATTCCACTTTCGATATGAAAAAATCAATAAATGAAAAAAGATATAAAGAACTAGATAAAAAAATGCAGGAATATAGATCAAACAAAGTTCCACTACTTTCATTGGAAGAAACTATAGAGTGGGGAAATTTAAGGGTAGATAAGCACTTCAAGTATTTAAAAAAAGAAAAAATAAAAAGACAAATTGGAATAGTTTTAATAATAATAGTTTTCATAATATTGATATATTATTTTATATAAATCTAAGACAGACAAGCTTAATATGAAAATAATTAAAAAAATCAAAGAAGAAATAAAATATTACTGGAAAGACTTTTGGCAAGTGACGTTAAAATCAAATTTTAAATACGAACTTAAAGTAGAAAATAATTTCAAAAAAAATTCAACGCAGGAAAAAACAACGAAGAATTTTATGGAGTTTTTGGAGGCAGAAAAAAAAGAGCAAGATAAAAAAGTTTCTCCTAAGCAAAGAGTTCTTAATAACGCTTTTTACGCTACTATCGGGCAAGTGATAGTAGCTGTAATTTTTGGGTTACCTTTTCCTTTTCAAGCAGGGTCATTTTTTTATCTACTTTTCGTGGCTGACGCTATGTTTTATATATTGCTTGGGTTTATGCTTAGCAAAGGAAAGAAATGGGCAGGGATTATTCTCTTCGTTTGGTTTTGTCTTGATAAGTTGTTACCGGGCATAATTCGCTTATTTACCCACTTTTCTTTTCTAGGTCTATTTTATTTCGTCCTTTTTAATTATTTTTTTGGACAGTTTTATTATAAAGCCCTTCGTTGTCTTAGAGAAAATAACGAATGAGAAAATCTACGGATAGTGAAGAAAGACAGGTTTTAAGTATTGAATCTCAAACTTCTGGATTAAAAGAATTTGCCGCCAAAAAGTAAAATTGTTATAATTTTATTTGCGAGCCATCTCCCGCTAAAAACTTGAAATCGTTCAATCCGAAAGGGTCGCTCCTGCGGGGCTGGCCAAAAGCGGGCTTCCCTCATATTTATTTGACATAATTAATTACATATGTTATTATGAATTTAATATGAATACTTTAACTGTTTCCCAATTGGTTTCTATCTCCGAACTGCAAAGAAACTATGCCTTTCTTGTAAAAAAAATCAAAAAGATAGCCAAACCGCTTTTTTTGCTTCGGCGCAACCAGCCGGAAGCGGTTTTAATTTCCGTGCCTGTCTATGAAGAACTGGCAAAAAAAAGCCGGCTTTATGAAGAAAAATTAGCTATAGAAGCAATTGAGAAATTTGAAAAAGATAGAAAAGCAGGTAAGCTCTTTAGAGGAAAAACCGCCAGTGATTTATTCAAATTTGAGAAGAGTTTAGATTAAAATGCCCCTAAAATATTCCTATCTTGTCTCAAGAAAGTTTGTTAAAAATTGGTCGAGTTTAAACCCTAAGACAAAAAAGAAGATAGTAGAAAAAATCGCTCTGTTTTTAGAAGATCCACATTTGTCTGTCTTAAAGACCCATAAATTAACGGGCAAACTAAAAAATTATTGGTCTTTTTCCGTTTCTTACAGCCTGCGCATTATGTTTAGATTTGCAGGGGGCAAGATAGTAGAATTCATTGATATCGGCGGCCACGAGATATATAAATGAGAAGACTAAAAGCTGAAATTTATTACTGAAAATGATAGAATCAGGGCAGGATGGATGAAATTGAACAAATCAAGCAAAAGATAGACATTGTTGAATTTATTAATCAACATGTTCCTCTAAAAAAAGCGGGCAGGAATTTTAAAGCTGTTTGTCCTTTTCATCAGGAAAAAACTCCTTCTTTTGTTGTTTCTCCGGAAAGACAGATTTGGCATTGTTTTGGCAGTTGTGGTGAGGGAGGCGACATTTTTACCTTTCTCATGAAATGGGAGAATATTGAGTTTTATGAAGCTTTAAAGATCTTGGCCAAAAAAGCAGGTGTAAAGCTAGAAAGGTCTCAATTTCAGAGTCCAAAATTCAAGATTAAAGAAAAGATTTATGAGATCAATCATTTGGCCGGTGAGCTATATCATTATCTTTTAACTTCTCATCAGGTTGGCAAAAACGCCTTGGATTATCTTACGGCTAGAGGCATAACAAAAAGCTCAATTAAGACATTTTCTTTAGGTTATGCGCCGGATTCGTGGCGGACAGCTTTGCCGTTTTTACGAAAAAAAGGCTATGCTGAGGAAGAAATGGAGAAGGCAGGACTGGTAATAAAAACTCCAAAACTCCAAAACTCCAAAACTCCAAACTACTATGACCGATTTCGGGGGAGAATAGTTTTTACTTTAAAAGATCATCGCGGCAATGTAATGGGTTTTTCAGGCAGAACGCTTGAAAAAGAAGCGCCGGGGGCAAAATATATTAACACGCCAGAAACCTTAGTTTATCATAAAGGCAATCTTTTATATGGCCTTGATTTAGCAAAAAAAGCGATTAGAGATGCCAAAGAAGTGATTGTTACTGAAGGAGAATTTGACGTGATCTCTTCTTTTCAAGCGGGCATAAAAAACATTGTCGCCATTAAAGGCAGTGCTTTGACAGAAAATCAGGTTAAAGTTTTAAAAAGATTTACAGAGAACATTACTTTGGCTTTAGATAGTGATTTGGCTGGCGATCAAGCCACTCGCCGAGGAATTGAAACTGCTGACCAAAACGGTCTTTTTGTTAAAGTCATTGAACTGCCTAAAGGAGAAGATGCCGATAGTTTAATTAAAAAAGACGTTGATAGCTGGAAAAAAGCAGTTAAATCAAGCATTCCTGTTTATGATTTTTTCTTAAATTCAGCCTTTAGTCGTTTGGGTGGAGAAAAAGCTCAGGAAAAAAGTCAAATTGCCAAAGAGCTCTTGCCGATTTGGGTAAAAATTACTGATTCCGTTGTTCAAGCTCATTATGTTAAAATACTAGCTCAGAAGCTTAAAGTTTCTGAAGGGTCAATTATGACGGCTTTAGCTAAACTTGAGAAAAGTTCGGCTATGACCGGGCAAATACCCAAACAAGAATTTGAGTCTGGAAAAGAAGGATCTCTTTTTTCTGCGAGTGGAAAATCAAGAGAAGAAGTTTTGGAAGAATATTTTTTAGCCTTGCTTTTAAAGCTGAAAAAAGTTAAAAAATTTGTTAATCTTTGCTTTAAAGAAGACTTGCTTGAATTTTTGGAAACATCGGTTATTAAAAAAATTATTAAAAAACTAAAAAAATATTTTGATGAAAAAGATGATTTTGAAATTGCTTCTTTTGCCAAAGAACTGCCCAAAGAGCTTCTTCCTGTTTTAGATAGGATTTATTTAAGCAATATAGAAGAGAATTTTAAAACAGAAGAAAAAAAGCAAAAAGAAATAGAAAAAATTTTTCGAGAGATCAAAAAGCTTTTTTTAAAAAAACAGCTTAAAATATTAGCAGCGGAAATTAAAGAAAAAGGCATTAAAGAAAAGTTTAGAAAATTAAGCGCCCAGCTTAAAAGTTTAGAAAAGGAAAAGTAAGATGATGGAAGCAAAAAGACCCGAAACAGTAAAAAATCTTCTTAAAGAAGGCAAAGAAAACGGTTTTGTTATTCAAGAAGATATTTTATATCTTTTTCCTCGGGCCGAAAATAAGCTTGAAAAGCTTGATGATCTTTATCAAAAGCTGATTGAGTTGGGAATTGATGTTTTTGAAACTCTTTCTTCAGAAGAAGAACAACAAGAAATGGAGGCGGTGGCTGAACTTGAAAGAGAGCTTGAGAGCATGGCGGCGATGAAAGGAAAAGATGTTGCTGATCCAGTGAGAATGTATCTTAAAGAAATCGGCAGGGTGCCCTTGCTTAATTTTGAGCAGGAAGTTGATCTTTCACAAAGATATGAAAAAGGAGATCAAAAAGCCAAGAAAAAACTGATTGAAAGCAATTTAAGACTAGTTGTTTCCATTGCCAAGAAATATATTGGCCGGGGACTTTCGTTTTTAGATTTAATTCAAGAAGGCAATCAAGGATTGATTAGAGCGGTGGAAAAATATGATTGGCGAAGAGGATTTAAGTTTTCGACTTATGCCACTTGGTGGATTCGGCAGGCGATTACCCGGGCGATTGCTGATCAGGCCCGGACAATTAGAATTCCTGTTCATATGGTGGAAACCATTAATCGTTACTATAAAACGGCCAGAAAACTGATGCAAAAACTAGGCCGGGAGCCGACACCTGAAGAAGTGGCTGAAGTGATGGAAATTGACGAAGATAAAGTTAGACATGTGATTAAAATCTCTCAACATCCAACTTCGCTTGAAGCGCCGATTGGTGATGAAAAAGATTCTCATTTAGGCGATTTTATTCAGGATATTTTAACGCCAACACCATATGATGAGGCTTCAAAAAGACTTTTAAAAGAACATTTAGAAGAAGTTTTGAGCACTTTATCTGATCGGGAAAAAAGAGTTCTGATTTTGCGATTTGGTTTACAAGATGGCCGACCTAAGACCTTAGAAGAGGTGGGGAAAGAATTTAGTGTTACTCGGGAACGAATCCGTCAGATTGAAGCCAAGGCTCTCCGTAAACTCCGCCATCCATCTCGGGCTAAGAAACTCAAGGACTACCTTGAGTAGCAACGTAGCGACATAGCAACATAGAAAGAAAGATGAAAGGTAGCAACATAGCAATATAGCGACGTAGCAACATAGCAAGATAGCAAAAAGCAATAAAGAAGATGAGAGATAAGAAAAAGAGCTATAAAGATTTAATTATTTGGCAGAAAGCTGATCAATTATTCCATATGGTTGCTGACGATGTTAATAATTGGCCTAATGTTCGAGTTGCGAAAGCTATTAGTTATCAAGTTTTAAGTTCGGCGGGTTCAATAAGTACGAATATTGCTGAGGGTTATGGGAGGGGTGGGAGTAAAGAATTTCGACAGTATTTTCGTCAATCTTGAGGATCTTTAATTGAGACAGATAATTGGTTGTTTAAAGCAATGAAAAGAGAGCTTATTACAGCTGATCGATATAACAATGAGTATGTTCCACTAATTGATGAGATTGGGAAACTAACCACTACTTGGATGGGAAAACTTTCGCAACAGATTGGAAGAAGATAGCCTTCTGTGTTAAAATACTAAGTTGCTATGTTGCTAAATAGCTATGTAGCTAATGAACATTCCGGCGTAGCTCAATGGTAGAGCAGGAAGCTGTTAACTTCAAGGTTACAGGTTCGAGTCCTGTCGCCGGAGC
>JADHYG010000010.1 GCA_016782545.1 Candidatus Microgenomates bacterium | reverse complement strand
CGGTGATTTTTGTTGGTGGTTCGGGTAGTTCAGTCTATTTTAACGATCCAGACGCCCTTTTCTTGGCTAAGAAAGCTTATGAAAAAGGAAAAACAGTTGCCGCTATTTGCATTGCTCCTTCGATTTTGGCCAACGCCGGTGTTTTAAAAGGAAAAAGAGCAACGTCTTTTCCTTCTGAAGCAGAAAATCTTAAGAATAAAGGAGTAGTTTATACTAATGAGGGAGTGATAGTTGACGGGAAAATTATTACTGCTCAAGGACCAAAGCAGGCGATCGAGTTTGGAGAAAAGATCGTTGAGGTGCTTAGTATGGGTTGAGAGATTGAATGGTGTTGGGCTCGTCTGACCTTAGCATTCGGCTTTTCAGTATTATTTATACACGCCTCGTGCTGCGTTTTAGGCGGGCATAAGAAACTATAAGACTCTCCGCCAGCTGGCGAAGAGTTAACAGTTTCTAATGGAGGAGGTGAGAAAGATAAAGAAAGAGAATAGCTATCTGGCAAAGGTTTTAATGGGGGCGAGCATGGCCGCGGTTTTGCTGGCGATGGCTGGCTGGCTGGGGACTGATATTTGGCTGGCCTCAACTCAATGGCTTTTGGTGGGCGCGATTCTTGCCTGCTTTGGTATTTATATAAAGCTTGAAGGTTAAGATTAAGAGAATTATCCCGCCAATTCCTAAAAACATAGGAAGTAAAATTCCTTCTTTAGTTATTTTTTTTGTTTCAACAGGAGAAATTTTTAGATTAATCGCTTTTTCTTGATTTTTTGAAAGCATATTGCTGAAAACTATTTCCTTTTTAATAATTGGCGAAAATGATTGGCGCTTTTTATCAATCAATTCTGCAGAAAGGATGTGTTTTCCTTCAGAAATATTAGCAATAGGAAAATCTTTTTGTTCTTTAATGACAAACGGTTCGTTTCCGTCTAAGGAAAATTGGAGATAGCCATCAATGTTTAAAATAAAATTAGAAACAAAAAAAGAAAAAATGACTTTATCACCAAAGACTTTTTCGTTTTCTTGAGGAGAGATAACAGTAAAGCTTGGTTGTTCTTGAGCAGAAACAGGAAGGGCTGGCAACATAGCAACGTAGCAACATAACAACGTAGCAACATAACAACGTAGCAACGATTGTGTTTTTTTCATTGATTAGTTTTTCTTTTTTTATTATCAATCACTTTTTCTCTATTGTCAAAAGAGAAATATTCTTTTAAAATCGAGCTGATTAAAGATGACGATCTTGAGTATTTGATTGATTAACAATTAACAATCAACAATTAACAATTTCTTTATGAAGCCTACTTGTATTATTATTGCTGGCCCAATGTGTGCTGGTAAAACCACGACCGCAAAAATCCTTAAAAAAACTTTTAAAAAAACTTTTTATCATTTAGAGATAAACCAATATACTTTGATAGGAAAAAAACATGTTGGCGGTGCCTTTGTTGGCCATATTCTGGAAAAGAAGATTAATAAGGCTAGTTTTAAAAGATTAAAGACAATCATAGACGATGATAGAGATTTAATTAATCTTATTGAAACAGATATTTTTCATTGTGTTTTTGCCAAGCTCTTGGGAGAAAAAGAAATGGCTGAAGAAAATGAAAAAATACAAAGAGCGCCTTTTTGATCTTTATCCATTATGGTTTGAAATGTACAAAAACCTTCCTTATCCCAAAATCAAAATCCCCAATAATGGCAAGAGCTTAGGGGTTTTTGAAAAAAAAGTTGTTAGTGGATATTTAAAACTGACAAAAAAGATGAAAATTTCCGTCAAAATCTAGCCTCAATTCTGTTAATTTAGTCACACGTTTTCATCCACGGCCGTGGACAGAAACGTGTAGCTAAATGAAAAAAATCACTTGTAAAAACCAAAACGACAGTATTTTTTTAAAGAGAGAAAATCACTTTGATCAAAAGTTAAAAGTTTTTTAATTCCTTCTGCTTTCATCGCCGCCAAAATACTGCAATCGACAAAACTAACATTTTTCTTTTTAATGTTTTGAAAAATTTTCCAAGTCAGCTTGTTGAGTTGTTTATCAATATGAATAATTTCCAGCTGTCTGTCTTTTAAAAGATGATTGCCTAACGAGATGGCCGCTTTTCGGCTGACTCTTTGAGATAAAACAGTCACTACTTCTAAGAAAACAAAATTAGAGATATAAAGACGAGGATTTTCCTTCTTGAGTTTTTTGCTAATTGTTAAAGCTTTTTGATTAAGAGCGTCGGTTGGATTAAAAAGGGCAATAAAAAAATTTGAATCAACAAAAAGTCTGTTATTCTTGTCCATAAAGATAAAAATCCATTTTACTGGCTAAATCTTTAGGCCCTTTGATTTTAAGCTTTTTAGCTTTATCAGCTAAAGCCAAGAGCCAAGAGCCAGTGTTTTGTTTATTATTAACCCTTTTTGTTTTAACCAGCTTTTCATTAATCAGTCTTCTAATTGTTTCAGATAGAGAAATTTCTTCTTCCCAGGCTATTTTTTTCAAAAGTTTTATTTGATTACTAGGTAAATATATTTGAGTTCTTAACATGATTCATTTATACATCATAATGTTTATTTTGTCAAGTGGACAATTTTTTGAAAGCAAGAGCCAGAAGTGGTAAAATTGTTAAGATGATTAAGCCTGCTCGAATAATTTTTGTCTTTGTTTTAGCTTCTATCTTTGTTGCTCTTTTTGTCCTTCCTTCTGCTCATCTCTGGCAGGTTCCCGCCCGCGCCGCTACGCAAAATGGCTTCATTACTGTATCAGGAAAAGATTTTTTCTTAAACGGTAAAATCTTCAAAGTCAAAGGCAGTAATTTTTCAGCCCCGTATTATAACTGGCCAACTTATATGAACGAAATACCCAACGAAAACGCGGAAAAACAATTCTCGGAAGCTAAAAAATTTAACATTAATGTAATTAGATTGCCAACAAGTTATATTGGGCTTGGAAGGGATCAGGTGACCGAAATAGAAAGAGACAAACTAAGGTATTATTTAAATCTGGCTACAAAAAACAATTTTAAGTTAATTATTTCATTCTTTCCCGATGGACCTGATTTCTCAGAGATTAAAGATCCAGCTACACACGAATTTCACAAAAAACACTTGTCAGGAATCGTCCCCTATTTTAAGGATGATTCGAGAATATTCGCTTGGGAGGTAGCCAATGAGCTTTTAAATCCTGTTGCTAACTCCCCAGAAGACCGCCTGATCATGATCGCTTGGGCCAGAGAAATGGTTGGTGTTATTAGATCGCTAGATGCTAATCATCTTGTTACTGTTGGCGGGGTCGCTCCCTGGACTTTTGGCGACCATCCCGAATTTGCAGAGTTTATTGATTTTGTTCCTCTTCACTATTACCCAGATTGGCCGATGAACCCGCCCGATTTTTTTGAGCAAATGGTCACGGCAATGAGAAATTTGGGGTATAACCAACCACTACTAATAGAGGAATTTGGCTACCCTACTTATCCTATTAATGAAGAAACCTACCAAAAACAAAAGGAATTCTACACCAAAGTCTGTGAACAAGTAAAAGGCAGTAATGAAGTAACAGGAATGATTAACTGGTCTATCCAAGACGCCAATATTGATATTTATCCTCATGACGATTGGTATAATCAATGGGGTCTTATTAAAAGCGATTTTTCCTGGAAACCATCAGCCTTTGTTTTTCGTGATTGTAATATTGGGCAATGTTCCCTAAAAGCCAACGGTGATGCCAACTGCGATAATCGAACCGATTCGGAAGACTTTACTCTTTTGGTTGGAGATTATTTGGAAGAATCTGTGCATAATACTGATTTTAATTCCGATGGGCGGGTCGACAGCGAAGACTTTGCCATTTTGCAGACCAATTATCAAGAAGACTGACCTATGAATCTGGAGCAATTTACAAAAAATAGACGGCTAATTATCTCTCTGGCGATTTTTCTTTTTCTTATTGGAGGAATTTTGGTCACCACCCACCTTGCCAAACAGCCTCAATTGATTCAAAAAGAGGCTGCTGGTGGAGAAGTCGTTCTTTCCCTTTCTCCTGAGACTGGAAGTTATATTATGGGAGAAGAATTTAATGTTGATATTCTTTTAAATACTGATAATAAACCAGTAGTCGCGGTTGATATTTCTTTAACGTTTGATCCCACGAAACTTCAAGTTCAGTCTGTTACTCCAGGCTCCTTTTTTCAAGACCAAATTGTCTTTAAAAATGAGATTGGGGATGGCAAAATCCTTTTATCCCTTGGCTCCTTTACTCCATTTACCGGAAGCGGAATTTACGGGACAATCAGCTTTCTTGCTCTAGAGGTTGGTGACACTCAGATGGTATTTGATGAAACACCACACACAAAAGTTGCCCAACAAGGGGGTGGAGATGTCTTGGGCGAGACGACTAGTGGTTCTTATACAATTACTGAATTGCTTTCACCGACGCCAACCGAAGGGTTTACCCCCACTCAAACTCCTACTCCCACTCCTAATTGTCTCGAACAAACAAAAATGGGGGATTATAATTGTGACGGCGCGGTTAACTTGCATGATTTTGAGACCTGGAAAAATGATTATTTGGAAGCTAAAACAGATCTTTCCTTTTTTGAATATTGGCGCCGGGCTTTTTATTCAAATTAATTGCCCTCCACACCTTTTAGTCAAGGTTAAGTTTTAATTGCTCGGTTTAGTCACACGTTTTGATCAACGGCCGTGGACAGAAACGTGTGGCTAATTTTTAGACTGGAAAGATAAAAGAAGAGAATCGATTAATCTTTTTTTCAAAGTTTTAATTATTTTTCTTTGCTGCTGCGGCAGGAATTGAGAAAGATCAAGCCCTAATCTTTTTAGTGGAAAATCTTTGATTTTTTTTAATAGTTTTTCTTGACTAAACTGTTTGCTGACTGCTTTTAATTTTTTGACAACCAAAGAATTGTCTATTTTGACACCCTTTTCTAGTAAAAACCAAAGGTCAAAAACATCTCTTCCTTTTCCTCTTGTTAATAAAGCCCTTATTTTTTCAGCTAAAACTTCTTCAGCAGAAAGATGAGGAATGATTGGAAAAAAAACAGGAAATTTGGTAATTAAGGGAGAGCTGACTGCCTTTTTAAGTTTTTCTTCTTCAGCAAAGTCAAGGCGAATGACAAAGGGATATTTGAAATAAGAAGGCTTGTATTTTAGTCTAAACCTGATTGACTTTTTGCCTTGATATAAAGTATAAATTTTAATTTCAGCAAGCTCTTTTCTTAAATCTTTCTCAACTTCCTTAATAATTTGTTTAATTTGGTGTTTGTTATAAGAGCAAGAAAAATCTAAATCTTCAGAAAAACGAGATGAATTAAATAAAAGATGAATAGCTGTTCCGCCCTTAAAGTAAATTTTAGTTGATTTTTTATGCCGATAAAGATAGTTTAAAAACAACAATTGAAGATATTCACGGAAAATAGTAAATTCATCAATTTGATAATAAGCTGCTAAATCTTTAATCTGACCTTGGGTAATCATATTTTTGCTTTTTTCAGAAACTTTAAAAAAGATGGATTTTTTATCATTTTATAATAATTCTTTAGTTTTTTTCTATTAATTTCAGAAAGGTCAAACTGATTTCTGAGCTTGTCCAGATTTAAAATCCTCCAGCCTTTAGAACCAAGATATAAGTAATCAAGCAAGCTTTTTTCTTTATCAGCAATTAAAAAGCTTTCCTTTTTTTCATAGCCCCAAAAAAAATCTTGGCTGATTTGAGCATATTTAAAACTTGGTTCTTGGTTAAATGTATAAAGCTTTGTTTTCTTGGTGGTTACCGAAGTGATTTGATAAGGAAATTGCTCAAGGATTCCATAAAAGGAAAGAGCGGATTCTAAAGAAATATAAGAAGGTTGATATAAAAAATTGGCAATTTCAAATTGATTGGGTTTTTTCAAAAGAAAAAGATACTTGCCCTTTGTTAGTCTTTTAATAATCTCACTTTTTTCTAATCGTTGAATCTTTTTATAAAGCGTATTTCTGTTGTCTATAGCAAAAAGGCGGCTAAAATCAGCCAGAGTAAACAAAGAAATCTCTTTTTTTTGCAGCGTTTTAATAATGGCGATTTTATTAGATGTTCTCATAATTAGGACAATTATATACTAATACTAAGAACTTGTCAAGTTGGAATTAGCATTTTAAAGACATAACCATCTATCTGAAATGTTAGGATCGTGGTTAATAAAGGTTTACCCTAGCGTTTTCATCAACGGCCGTGGACAAAAACGTGTGGCTAATATCAAGAAAGGCGAAAACCACCCCGCTGAGCGGGGTGGATGAGCCGATACAAATAAATCACTCGCCGAAGGCGAGTGTACAGAGCGAAACAGAGAACCACGGGCTCCTGCCCGTGGGTATCTATATTGAAAAAACGAGCCTATTTTTTCTTCATTTTTTGAAAGTCTTTGTCAAAAGAAAATATTTTTTTTGTTTTTGCGATTTGAAAGAGATAGACATCAGTAAAATCAAATTTTTGTTTTTCCATTGTTTGCAAGGCTTTGATAATTAAGCTTTTCTTAGCTTCAATAATTTTTAAATGCTTTAGAAGCAGTAATTTTAAGAGCAGGGGAATATAAGCCTTTCTTTCAAGTTCGTAATAATTTTCTAAAATCCAGACGGCTTCATTAATTACTAAAACGGAAACCAGCCCTTTAATCTCTTCTTTTTCAATTTTTTCAAAAACCTTTTGTGCCTTTTTAAATTGAGAAGGAACATCTTTTATCAAGAGACGAATGAGAACGTTGGTGTCAAGAACAATTTCCTTCATAGAGTTTTAGCTAATTTAACCGCAGTTTTCTTTTTGGTTTCTTTTAAAATTTTTGAAAAAGGAACACCGAGCTTAGACGGAGAAATATATTTAGTTAAACTGTCAGCTACTTGCTCGACAACAGAGGTTTTTAAAGGCTTCATGGTTAATGAGTTGTTTTCAACCTGAAGGATTAATTTTCTCGTTGGCTGTAAGCCCAAACTTAATAATAATTCACTGGGAATAGTTACCTGATTTTTAGAAGATATCTTTACAATTTTCATATTGCTTTACTTTTATCACACTCCTTTACTTTTGTCAAGAGCTAATTTTGAAACTAACAACTGAAAGTAGTAGAATATAGGATATATGGAAAGGCCTGGTTTTAAGCAAATATCGGCTGTAATTTGGGAGATTGACAAGAAGTTTAAAAAGGGAATGAGAGTACCGGCGCGGGTGATTGCTTCAAAAAAACTTCTTGAGCAGATGGAAGATGGAGTTTTTGAGCAGATAACCAATGTCGCTTGCTTGCCGGGAATCCAAAAATACGCCCTTGCCTTGCCCGATGCCCATTGGGGTTATGGCTTTCCTATTGGCGGCGTAGCCGCTTTTGATTTAGATAAAGGGATTATTTCGCCTGGAGGAATTGGCTTTGATATTAATTGTGGGGTAAGACTGATTTTGACTAATTTGCAAGTTGATGAAGTTAAGCCAAAGACTGAGATCTTGGTTAATTCTTTGTTTAATCAAGTGCCGACTGGTGTTGGTTGCCGTAGTGACTTAAGGCTTTCTAAAAAAGAACTGAGCGAAGTGATGGTTAAAGGTCCAACTTGGTGTGTAGAAAAAGGCTTTGGTTGGCAAGAGGATTTGGATCATACAGAAGAAAAGGGTAAAATTGCCGGCGTTGATCTCATCAATGTTTCTCAGAGAGCAATTGAAAGGGGACTAGTTCAGTTAGGAACACTAGGATCTGGTAATCATTATTTAGAAATTCAAAAAGTAGATCAGATTTTTAATTCTTCTTTAGCCAAAAAGTGGGGGATTGATAATATAGGCCAAATAACATTGATGATTCATTGCGGTTCGCGCGGCCTTGGTCATCAAGTGGCCACTGATTATTTAAGGATTTGTAAAAAAGTAATGATCAAATATGGCATTGCTGTTCTTGATAATCACCTTGCTTGTGTACCTTTTCAATCAAAAGAAGGTCAAGCTTATTTTTCCGCTATGGCTGGAGCGGCTAATTTTGCCTTTGCCAATCGGCAATTAATCATGGATAGAGTAAGAAAAGTTTTTGAAAAAGTTTTTGAAAAATCAGCAGAAGACTTAGGGATGAAGTTAGTCTATGATGTGGCTCATAATATTGCCAAGATTGAAAAACACAAAGTTAATGGTCAAGAAAAAGAAGTGGTTGTTCATCGAAAGGGCGCGACGCGGAGTTTTCCTGGTCAGCCAGTGATTATTGGCGGTTCAATGGAGACCAAAAGTTATTTATTAGTGGGTACAGAAAAAGCGATGACAGAAGCTTTTAGCTCAACCTCTCATGGTTCAGGTAGAGTGATGTCCAGAAAAAAAGCTAAAAAACAAGTTAGAGGCGACCAGTTAGCCAAAGATTTAAAAGCCAAAGGCATTTATGTGCGGACCGCTTCTTTTGCCGGCTTGGCAGAAGAAGCAGGTCTGGCTTATAAAGATGTTTCTGAAGTAGTTGATTCAGTTGATCGAGCCGGTATTTCTAAAAAAGTGGCCAGCTTTGTGCCAATAGGGAATATAAAGGGATAGGATAAAATTGCTCTAATTGATCTAATTTCTAAACAATTAACAATTAACAATTAACAATTAGCAATTTATTTTCTTATGTTTCACAGTCTAACATACGGCGATTTAAATCTTTCTCAGGTCCGTCAGCGGACCTTAGCTTTTATGAAAAAAGATCCTGAAGCAAAATACAGGATTGTGGTGGGCACTGATTCGGCACCAGTTAAAGGAGGCGCTAATGATTTTATCACTGCTTTAGTCGTTCATAGAATAGGCAGGGGAGCAATTTATTTTTGGCAAAGAAAAGTTGAAACAAAAAAAATGGTTTTAAGGCAAAAGATTTATCAAGAAGCCGTTATGGCCCTTGAATTTGCAGAAAAAGTTTTAACTGTTTTTGCCAAAGACGGCATTAATCGCTATGACGTAGAGATTCATGTTGATGTCGGTAAATTTGGGGAAACCAGAGAAATGATTACTGAAGTGGTGGGGATGATCAGAGGTTATGGTTTTAAGGTGAAAACCAAACCCGAATCCTATGCCGCTTCTACCGTGGCTGATCGCCATACTTAAAAAAACTAGTTTGACTTAAACTTGTTTTTTGGCTATTATTTTCATAAAGGATTCCAAAAGATTATGAAAGAGAATATATCTCTAAAGCTTCTTTATTTAATCACCACGCTCTTAATCATTACAGTTCTTATTATTTCTACTGCCTTTCCTTTTAAAAACGCTCTTTATTTGTTCTTTTTTGTTTTTGGCATTGCCTCTTGGCAGAAAGAACGATTAAAGGATTTTTTCCAGAAGATCAAAAACCCAAAAGTTGCTGTCGCGCTTTATTTTCTCACCGGTTGGGCCTGGATGATTTTTTTTGAATATCAATTAGGACGTCTACCCTTTCACCCAAAGCCTCCAGTTGATATTATTATTGGTTTAGGCTTTTATCTTCCTTATTTTATTCTTTGGTTGAAATTGATTAACCGCTATCAATTTAATTTTTTGGAAGTTTTTTATTTGGCTGGTTTGGGCAGACTTATTTTTGACTTTTTTATCACTCGGAAAATATTGACCGCGGCGGCAGTAACAACTTCTGCTCTAACTGCTTTCTTGGTAGTCATCGTCCAAGCATTGATCACCCTGGTCCTTTTTGGTGCTTTGACTGCCCTGCCGACCTTATATCTGATTAATCAAGAAGACAAGCATTATAATAAACCGCTTAAACATTATCTTTTTGGGCTAACAACAGGATTTCTAGCAGCTGGAGCGCTGATTTTATGGGCGACAATTTTAAAAATTATTTTTAGGACTTAAATGAAGAAAAAATCAGAACAAGGAATTGCTTTTATTTGGATCATCATCGCCGGCGCACTACTAATAGTTGGTGTGGGGGTGTTTGCTTCAAAGAAGAAGGATCAAGAGATTAAGGAGTTCCAAGCTGAATTGTCACCAATACAGCACCCCTCGCTTTTACCCACACCTTCGCCGACACTTACCCCAGAACAAGTTTCAAAAAAACAGGAAGAACTTAATCAACAGCTTGACAAACTAACAGAACAGTTTTCTGATTGGAAGAAAGGAAGTGTAGAGCAAAAACAAATTGAAAGAGATATTCAAGAGATGATTGACAAACAAATGTCAGCCAGTGACCAAAATTTACTGAAAATTCTTCCCCCGAAAGAGAGAGCCGAGTTAGAAAACGCTATTAGAGAAACTCAACAGGTGTTACAAAATATAGAAGTTTTTGATTATACCCCGCCGAGTATTGGTGATATTACCAAAGGCCTGGATCAAATCAATAAGCAAACTCAAGAGCAAATACAAAAAAATATTGAAAAACAGCAGCAGGAATTCCAGCCAATTGATCCCAAGAAAATTGAGGAGTATTTCAACCAAAACCCGCCGGCCGTGTCCCAAGAGGGCAAAGAATTCTCCCCCGAAGCTCAAGAATATTATTATCGCAAACACATTTTAAAAGACCCGGCTTTTCAGTATTAAAACTAAATGAAAAGGAAATATGTTTTTGTAATCATAGGAATAATTTTGTTAACTTTGATTGCCTGGGGAATTAAAAGGCAGATGTACACCTGTGGTGATGGGGTTTGTCATCAAAAAAAAGAGTTTGAAACCGGAATTTGTCCAGAAGATTGCGGTATCAACACTCTTTTGGTTCCTGATGTTGAGGACTCAAATCAACCACCAGAGTGCTATGTTAAAAGTATGGTCAAACTCGGCGAGGGCTCTTTTCCTAAATGGTCGCCAGGCGGCAGTTTAATTGCTTTTAATAAATTGGTTAATAATGTTTATGAAATTTTTACGATGAAGCCGGATGGAACTGAAGAAAAGTGCTTAACCTGTGGCAGGCCAGAACTTCCTCAAAACGGCCACAAAGGCCAACCTTATTGGCACCCCAATGGCAAATATCTTGTCTTTTCCGCTAACAACATTAATTACAAAATCCTTTCAGACGGTTACGCTGAACAACCCGATGCCGGCCGTAATCACAATGTTTGGATGATGACGGCCGAGGGTGAAAAATTTTGGCAACTAACTGATTACCCGGAAAACTGGGGCGTAATTAAGCCAACTTTTTCTAATGATGGCAGCAAAATCTTTTGGAATGAAGAATATATGATGGAAAAATATCCAAAAGGAAAGTGGACAGATATTATTCGTCATCCGGGAAGCTACTGGAATCTTTTAACTTTTATTTTCAGAAAAGGTGAAGAACTTGGTGCTTGGCGAGCGGTCTATGCTGATTTTGAGTTTGATAATGAGGGTCCGAAAATTTCAAGCATTAAAAAAGTAGACCCCCCACCCGGCTTTACTCTTTTGGAGGCCTCTGGTTTTACCGCCGATGGTCAGGGATTTATTTACAGTTATGCTGATTTGAAAAAAATGAGCGGACAAGACTTTTGGGGTGATCTTTATACGACCGACTTAAAAGGTAATTTTTTAACTCCCTTAACATTTTCTGTTTATAACCACGACGAAAACGCCGAATACTCTCCAGATGGTCAAAAAATTGCCTGGTCTTCTTCTCCAGGGCTTCCGGGAACAGGTGGAGTAGATATTTATTTGATGGATGCCGATGGAGAAAATAAAGGCCAGTTGACTCATTTTGGCGAAAAGTCAAGCGAAGATTATTTAGGCAATGACTATTCTTGCCGCGAACTTGGTTGGTCAGCGGATGGAACTCAAATTGCCGTCAGTTTTGGCACCAATTGGCGGCCTTATCTAAAAGATCAATCCTATTACTTTGATCATTTGTATCTTTTAACTTTTGAGGGAGCTTGTGGAAAATAATTGCTGAAGTCGTGGGAAAGCTGATCGCCATACTTAAGACATTGGCGTGGGCGAGGGGGGTTGAGTGGGGATTGGAGGACAGCCGCCTAAAGGCTCCGTGCCTTTAACAAAATATTCCCATTTGCCGCGGCAGAAAATTTTTGTTATTCCAGCCGGAATAACAAATTCTTCATTTTCTTTTCCTTCAAGTAAAAATTTCATTGTTTCATGCCAAATTGGCGTCGCGCCAGTAATACCCGAAGCAATCCGGCTCATGGGCGAATTATCATTATTGCCGACCCAGGCAACAACAACATAAGAAGGAGTATAACCAATGGCCCAGTTATCGCGAAGATCATTTGAAGTGCCTGTTTTTACAGCCACTTTCTTGTTGGGAATATTTAAAAGAGAGTTGGGGCCAAAAGCACTTGTTCGAGCTTGATCGTCAGATAAAATATCGCTGATAATAAAAGCAGTTTCTTCTGAAAGAGCCTTAACGCCGTTTTTGTCAGCATTTTTTTCTAAAATTCTCCCTTCATAATCAGTGATTTCTAAAATTGGTCTGAGTTTATGTTTAATGCCTTGATTAGCTAAAGAGCCATAAACTCTAGCCATATCCAGCATGGTGACTTCTCCTCCGCCTAAAGTTAAAGACAAACCAAAACGGCTTTTATCTTCCCAGTTCTCAATGCCCATTCTTTTTCCTTGTTCAATCATTTGTTCAAGGCCGATTTGAGCTAGGGTTTTCACGGCGGGAATATTATAAGAATTCCCTAAAGCATATCTTAAAGGGACTTTGCCGTGGAATTTACCATCATAATTTACTGGCGCATAAGAAGGCTGGCCAGGAATTTTATAAACAACTGGAGAATCATCTAAAATGCTGGCTGCCGTAAAGCCGTTTTGCAAGGCGGCGGCATAAGTAACGACCTTGATTGAAGAGCCTGGTTGTTGAAGAGAGAGGGTGATATTTACATTGCCTTCTTCTTCAAGATTAAAATAATCTTTTGAACCAACCATAGCCAAGATTTCTCCTGTTTTGGGATTAGTGATCACGACCGAGCCATTACCGACATTTAAGGAAGAAAGCTTTAAAACTTCATTTTTAACAATCGCCTCAATTTCTTCTTGTAAAAGAAGGTCAAGACTGGTAATCACTCTTAAGCCTCCTTGCTCAACCAATCTGTGTCCATATTTTTTAACAAGAAGGTCTTTAATATACATGACAAAATGAGGGGCATGGATGGGAATTCTTTGAGGAACAAAATTTAAATCTTCATTTCTAGCTGTTTCGGCTTCTTCTTGAGAAATGAATTTTTCTTCGACCATTCTTCTTAAAACATCAAACTGCCTGTTCTTGGCTTTTTCAGGAAAAGTGCCGAAGGGTGAGAAGTCGCTGGGAGCGGCTGGTAAACCAGCCAAAAGACTGGCCTCAGCTAAGGAAAGCTGGGAAGCATTTTTACCAAAATATATTTGACTGGCTGTTTCTATTCCCCAAGCAGAACCACCATAAGGGACTTGATTAAAATACATTTCTAAAATTTCATCCTTGGAGTAAATTTTTTCTGCCCAAAAAGCGAGAATAATCTCTTTTGTTTTTCGTTTTAAAGTTCGCTCGGGTGTTAAAAGCGCTGATCTGATTAATTGCTGGGTAATGGTTGAGCCGCCCTCAATTTTATTATCAAAAGTAAGTTTTTTTAAAGCGCGCAAAATTCCTTTGACAGAAAATCCAGAATGAGAATAAAATTGACTGTCTTCAATTGCCAAAGTGGCTTTTTTGAGGTGGTCGGGGATTTGATCTAGAGAAATAGGCGTTCTGTTTTCGTCAAGATAAACTTCATAAAGCAAAAAGCCATTGCGGTCATAGATTTTAGTGGCTACTGAAGCCGTGCCCAAGCTTAAAATTTTGGGGTGGGGTAAAGCTGTCAGCCAGGAATAAGCCTGAAAAGGGATGAAAATAAAAAGCAAGGTAAAAAGTATGCCTAAAATAAAAGACTTATTGGCCGATGAAAATTGAGGAAGACTTATTCTTGGTTTTGGAAAAGATGGTTTAGGAAGTTTGATTTTTTTAGGCAAGGAAAAGAATGAAGAAAACAAATTAGTTATAGAGCGTAAGGTTGTACTAATTTTCTTGTTTAAACTTATTGTTTTTGTACCTAAGAACTTCCAAAAACTGATTACCAATGTTAAAAGCTCTGATCCTAAAAGGCCTGTAGTTTTCTTAAAAATTAATTGAACAAAAGCTAAAATATTTTTAATTAGACCACGGACTAAACCGCCGATTTTAATTAAAAACAAAGGAATTAAAAGAAGTTTATCTAAAACCTGCCCAAGAGTTTTTTTGGAACTGTTATTATTATTTTCTCTGTCCATTATCAGCATTTTATCAAATTCTATGGGATTTGTGAAGAGGAAAAATTACCCCAGCACCATTCGGTGCGGGGTGGAGGCTCACTATCTGATAATTAAAGGTTTTTCATTGTCATGGGGACAGTCAAGGCAATATTTATTGCCCAAGACGTCAGTGGCGACTTGATGATCTTGGCCCTCGGCATTTTCAGGCGGCGTATCTTGATTGGCCAGATTGCCGGTTGTTTTATCAATGGGAACGTGTTCAGTTAAAATTTCAGGCGTTTGAGGAACAGTGCCTTTGATAAAATATTCAAAGCGAGGGCTGCAGCCTCTGTCATCACTTTCAGGATTTGGCACTGCCCGGCCAGACAAACTGCAAATTTGAGCTCCAACCACAGCTTCGGGTTTTTTAGGCCAAAGATCAGATTGATTTTCCAAAACTTTAGTCATTACCTCGTTCCAAATTGGTGCCGCGCCGGTGATACCTGAAGTCAGATAAGGATTCATAGGCGTGTTGTCATTATTACCTACCCAAGTAGCCACTAAAAAATTAGGCGTAAAACCAATCGTCCAGTTATCTCTCAGATCGTCAGTAGTGCCGGTTTTAACAGAAACAGCTTTATCAGGAACAACTAAATTAGACAAAGTGCCAAAGGCAGCCGCTCGAGCATTGTTGTCCAGAAGAACGTGAGAGATTAAAAAACAGGTTTCTTGTGATAAAACTCTGGGGCCGTTAATCAAAAGAGACGAAGGAGCAGATAGATTTTCCAAGTCTTCCTGAAAATTTGGATTTTCAAATTCTTCTAAGATTTTGCCTTGAGTGTCTTCGATTTTTAAAATCGAGACTAAATCTTTTCTAATGCCTGAATTGGCAAAAACACCAAAAGCAACGGCCATGTCCACCATTTTAACCTCGCCGCCTCCTAAAGTAAGCGACAGACCATAATTGGCAGGATCTTTAAAAGTGGTAATTCCCATGGCTGAGGCGGTGGCAATCATTTCTTCAACACTGTTTAAGGAAAGCATTTTAACGGCCGGAATATTATATGAATTTCCCAGGGCAAAACGCATTTGCACTGGTCCATGAAATTGACCATCATAGTTTCTTGGGCAATAAAGCGGCTGACCAACAACAGAAAAACAAGTCGGTGTGTCTAAAAATAAAGAGGCGGGAGTGACTCTTTTACTTTCTAAGCCAAGAGCATAGTTAATTGGTTTAATTGATGAGCCGGGCTGGCGATGGGCAAGAGTAACATTAACATTGCCTGAAGGAGTGGCAAAATAATCGGCGCCGCCAACCATAGTTAAGATTTCGCCAGTTGGCGGTCTGGTAACCAAAACAGTACCATTGGAAACGTCATATTTTTCTAGTTTGGCAGCTTCAGTGGCGACCGTATTTTCCGCAAATTCTTGAAGCTCCAGATCTAAAGTAGTAGTCACTTTAAGACCGCCTCTTTCAACTATTTCTTGGCCATATTTTTCCACCAGCCTATCTTTAACATACATGACAAAATAAGGAGCCCTGATATTTTCTTTGGAGATGGCAAACTTTAATTCTTGATTTTGAGATTCTTTTTTTTCATCTTCACTAATATAGCTATCCTCAACCATTCTTCTTAAGACTTCGTGCTGGCGGCTATTGGCTAATTCAGGATGGGCGCCAAAAGGAGAAAATCTTGTTGGTGCCGCCGGCAGGCCAGCGAGAAGAGATGATTCGGCCAGAGTTAAATCTTTGACTTCTTTGTCAAAATATTTACTCGCCGCTGAAGAAATTCCCCAAGCCGTACCGCCATAAGGAACTTGATTAAGATACATTTCCAAGATTTGATTTTTGGAATAGATAATCTCCGCCCAAAACGCCAAGAAAATTTCTTTGAATTTTCTCCTGATGGTTCTTTCCGGAGTTAAAAGAGCGCTTTTTACTAATTGCTGGGTAATGGTTGAGCCGCCTTGAAGTTTTTGATGAAAAACAATTTCTTTTAAAGCTCTCATCATGCCGCCAATGGGATTGATACCCGTGTGCTGGTAAAAATTTTTATCTTCAATGGCGACGGTGGCTTGACGAAGATGGAGAGGAATTTCTTCCAGTTTGACAATGGTTCTATCTTCTTCAGTAAAGATATTATAAAGAAGTTTACCGTGTCGATCTAAAATTTGGGTTGATTGAGGAACACTTTCATAGCGGGCTAATTTTTGAGGACTGGGTAAGTCTTTTAAAATATAAAAATAGAAAAAAAGAAAAATTAGAAATGCTGGCAATAGCCAAAAAAGATAAGCTTTTTTTTGGATTTTTTGCTTGGGCTTTGGTGTTAAATGCTCCTTTTTTCTTTTTCTTGCAAATATTTTTGAAATCTTTCCCAAGACTTGAGAGATTGTTTTCTTTTTCTTTTTCATGATGGCTTTCATTATAGCATGTGATAGAATTGTCATAATGAAAGCAGTTATTCAAAGAGTCAGATCAGCCAAAGTAACTATTAATCATCAAATAGTCGGAGAGATTAAGAAAGGACTAGTGATTTTGTTGGGAGTAAAAGAAGGAGATATAGAAAATCAAGCCAAAACTCTAGCAAAAAAAATAGCCAATCTAAGAATTATGAGCGATAAGGAAGATAAAATGAATTTATCAGTTAAAGATGTAGGGGGTGAGGTTTTAGTTGTTTCTCAATTTACTCTTTTAGCTGATTGTAAAAAAGGCAACCGGCCTTCATTTATCAAAGCCGCTCATCCTGAGTTTGCCAAAGAACTTTACTTGAAATTTATTGAAGAACTAAAAAACTTAGGGATCAAAAAAGTGGCCGTTGGTGAATTTGGGGCAATAATGGATATTCATTTAATTAATGACGGTCCAGTGACGATTGTTTTAGATACAGAAAATATGTAGTTTGGCAATAGATATAAATAGATATAATCTGATAATAATAATTAACAGGCTCTTTTTAGCCTATTTAAACTTAATAACAAATATTAGAGGACAAGATTTACCCATAGAAAAACGTTGACGATCGTCGCATAAATTCTATGCCTAAATCGAAAAGAACTCATAGTATAAACAACTGTTTATTGTTGTTAATTGAGAAAATTTATGTCATACTGAAAATATATGGCGAAGATTTTTGAAGGAATATCTGATCAGAAAACCCCGCCGACCTACAAATTCTTTTCCCGGGGCAAATGGCGAGATTCAACGAGTGGTAAAACCACCGATATAATTTCTCCTGTTGACGGTTGTGTTTTGGGCAGGCTTCAGGTAGTCACCAAGCAAGAAGCTGATCAAGCTATTGAAGGCGCGCGCCAAGGTCAAAAAGAATGGGAAAAATTTCCAGTTGATAAAAGAGTTAAAATTTTGCATTTAGCCGCCGACTGGATTAGAGAACAAGAGCATTATTTAAGCACTCTTTTAGTTAAAGAAGTCGGCAAACCCACTAGTTCAGCGAAAAGCGAAGTCTTGCGAACCGCTGACATGATTGATCTTTTTGCCCAAGAAGCAAGAACAATAAGGGGTGAGACTTTGGAAAGCGATTTGTTCCCCGGCTTTGAAAAAGGCCAAGAAGCCATTGTTGACAGGGTGGCCTTGGGTGTTATTTTAGCGATTGCTCCTTTTAATTATCCCTTAAATTTGTCAGCCTCAAAAATTGCTCCGGCTTTGGTGACCGGCAATGCTTGTGTTTTTAAACCGCCTACTTATGGCGGCATAAGCGCTCTTCATTTAGTAAGGATTTTTGAAAAAGCTGGTGTGCCGGGAGGAGTTTTATCAGCCGTAACTGGCGGAGGCGTAGAGATTGGCGATTATCTCGCCACTCATCCCCATATCAACATGATTACTTTTACTGGTTCATCAAAAGTGGGTAAAGCCATTGCCAAACAAGCAGGAATGATTCCTCTTTTGTTTGAGTGTGGCGGCAATAATCCAGCCTTGGTTTTAGAAGATGCTAATTTGGAAACAGCTGCTTTGGATATTATTAAAGGCTCATTTTCATTTTCTGGCCAACGATGCACGGCGATTAAATATGTTTTGGCTGCTAATGAAGTAATGGATCAATTGATTCCCAAACTAAAAAAATTCCTTAAAAAAGAAGTTAAAATGGGTGATCCTCGAGATCCAAAGACTAAGAAAGCAGGGCCTTTAATTACTTTAGACGCAGCCATGAAGGTGGAAAACAGGATTATTAAAGCCAAGGTTTGGGGAGCTAAGATTTTAACCGGTGGAAAAAGAAAAGATAATTATGTTGAGCCAACAATTTTAGATTATGTTAAACCAAGAGAAGAAATTGTGAGAGTTGAGACTTTTGGACCAATTCTTTCTTTAATTCGAGTTAAAAATTCAAGCGAAGCCATTGAAATAATAAATTCCTCAGATTATGGTCTTCAGGCCTGTATTTTTACCCAAGATGAAGGGACAGGAATAGTCTTGGCTAAAAAAATTGAAGTTGGCACGGTGCAAATCAATTATTCTCCCCAAAGAGGACCGGATCATTTTCCATTTTTGGGTGTCAAGGGCTCAGGAGTCGGCGTGCAGGGAATAGGATATACACTTGAGGCAATGACCAGACCAAAGTCAGTTGTTTTAAACAAGCCGGAATAATAAAAGATATTAAATATCAAATATTAAATATCAAAAATACAGATTAAGAATAAAAAACTTAGGAGAAAGAGTTTTTGATTACGCAGCTTAGGCTAATTCTGCAGGTTCTGATTTATCTCTTAGATATACTATAACAGATTGACCATTTCCTTCTATAGTAATTGTGGGAGCCCCATGATCTTTGTTAACAGGTTCTTCTACTGACGCTGATCCTTGAAACGTGATAATCGCATTCCCTCCTTGATGGGGTCCTAAATAATTAGTCATCTTCTCGCCTTCTTCCGGCAGTGGTAGTGATTCTTCTGATTCTACGCGAACACGCCTAGTGTATCTAAATGTTTTTTGTTCAACAGTAGCTTGCATTTTTTTAAATAGAGTTTATCCTTTACTCTTAATATTTATTAGATTTTAATTATAACACGCAAGTCAAATTTGAAAAAACCTATAATATAATAAAATATTCAACTTGGTTTTGGGGCAGGTTGAGTTTGGACAGGCGGGATTTGATTTCTTTTTTAGAAATGCCTTTTTTACTCCATTTCAAAGACAAAAGCTCAATAATTTCTCTTATCTCATGAGGAAAAATTATCCAAGCATCAGTTTTGCCAGCATAAAAATCAGGTTTTGTTTTCACCCAACTTTTGATAAATAAAGTAGCCGAGCAAACACTTTTTGCCCCACACATTTTTAAGTATTCTTTGGCTGTCTTTAATGTTTCTCCTGAGTCAGCCACATCATCAAAAACTAAAATTTTCTCACCCTCTATTGTTGCTGGAAGCGACTGGACGATGATTGGGCGATTTTTTGTTTTACCCAGTCCTTTATAGAATTTAATTTGAAAGGTTGAAATCTTAGGGATTTTCAAATAATCGACAAGGGTTCTGGACCAAGTTAAACCACCTTTAGCCAGAGCAACCAAACGATCATAATTTTGCTTGCTTTTTAAGATTTTCTGGGCAAGGGCAAAGCAAAGGCTTCCCATTTCATCCCAGGAGGGAGTAAGATATTTTTCACTGCCGAAAACAACCCTTTTCATCACAATCATTATAACAGTTTAATTAATTCAAAAAAACACCTTAAATATACTCAATTGTGCTTGGGGGTTTGGGAGTAAGGTCATAAAGAACCTTGATTACCCCGGGTATTTCCTTGGTTATTCTTTGGCAGATTTTTTCTAAAACCCTCCAAGGGACCTTGGTGGCGGTGGCAATAAGGGCGTCTTCTGACTCAACCGATCTTATAGCCACAATTTTTCCTAACAATCTTTTTCCGCCGACCATTCCAGTGGCTCGGTCAGAGAGAAGAACAGCAAAGCACTGAAAGGGTTTAAGATTAACAAGTTCCTCTTCGATGATTTCCGAAGCCAGTCTTTCAATCCTTGTCCTTTTAGGGGTTACTTCACCTATAATTCTTGCTGCTAACCCTGGTCCTGGGAAGGGCTGTCTTGTAAAAACTTCTTTTGGTAACCCTAAAACCCTAGCGATCTTCCTTACTTCTGGTTTATATAAATCTCTTAGTGGTTCAATAACAGAAAACCCATATTTTTTTGGATCAATTCCAATTTGTTCTAAAACATTGTGTTGGGTTTTTATTCCTCCTTTTGTTTCTTTTATATCGGCAGCAATTGTTCCTTGGATCAAAAAATTTGCTCTTTCTTTTTTAACCAATTGGGCCAAAGTCTGATAAAAGCACTCTCTAAAAGCCTTTCTTTTTTCTTCAGGATCAACTTTCCCCTTTAAGGCAGTAAAGAATTTCTCAGCTACTCTGACAACTTTTACAGGAATTCCTATTTTTTCACCTACTGCCAAAACTTCTTTTTCATCCCTTTCTCGCATTAAGCCACTGTCTAGAAAAATGGAGACTAAGTTATTACTCAAGGCCCGATCAGCTAGAACGGCACAGGTAGTAGAATCCACGCCGCCCGAGATAGCAACGACTGCCCTTTTGTTATCGACAGTCTTTTTAATCTCGACAATTTTGTCTTCAATAAATTTTTGGGTACATAACTTCATCTATTTCACCTCCTCCTTTTAAAATTTTTCATAATTTCCTCCTGTTTCCGTGATCAAAACATCATGGGGATGACTTTCTTGTAAGCCGTTGTTTGTGATTTTTATAAATTTGGCCTTTTTTTGAAGCTCACTTATATTTTTAGCTCCAATATAAACCATGCCTCTTTTGACTCCGCCTATAAGTTGATAGACAAAATCAGAGATTGTTCCTTTAAACGGAACAAGACTTTCGACTCCTTCAGCGATTAGTTTTTTCTTTTCCCCTTTTTTGTATTTTTGCCCATAGCGAGCCGCACCCCCAGCTTTTAGAGCTGCAATTGAACCCATTCCTCGATAAGATTTATATTTTTTGCCATTAATAGTTACTACTTTTCCCGGTGCTTCTTTGCAGCTAGCAAAAAGAGAACCAATCATCACCGTTGAGGCGCCAGCGGCTAAAGCTTTAACAATGTCTCCTGAAGTTCTTATTCCTCCGTCAGCAATAATGGGGACATTATATTTTTTGGCGAGCTTACCGCAGTCTAAAATGGCGGTCAGTTGAGGCATCCCCATTCCCGTAATTACTCTGGTGATGCAAATTGAACCCGGTCCAAGACCGACTCTTAAAGCATTAGCTCCCGCCTTGATTAAAGCCAAAGCGCCTTCACTAGTGGCAACATTTCCTGAGATGAGAGGGATTTGGGGAAAATTCTTTTTAACCCAGCTAGTGACATTGATGATAAATTGAGAGTAGCCATGAGCACTGTCTATCACCAAAACATCAACCTTACTATTGACTAGAGCTTTAGTTCTTTCTTCTATGTCTTTGCCCGCGCCGATTGCTGCTCCTACTGAACAACCAGTTCCTTTCACCTTTTTCACTTCTTCTGCTTGTTTTTTAATTGACAAATTGCGATGGATAATACTTATTCCTCCTTCTTTTGCTAAAGCAATAGCCAATTCTGATTCAGTGACTGTGTCCATGGGAGAGGAAATAAGAGGGATTTTGAGTTTAATTTGGGGAGTTAAGTAAGTCATTAAATCAATATCTTTACTCCGAAGGTCAGAATATTGAGGTAAAAGCAAAACATCGTCGAAGGATAAACCTTCTTTCATCTTAAAAAACTTGCTTTTTTGGCAATCTTATTTGCCCAAAGCAAATCCTCCTTAGATAAAATTTTATTCCTTAAAAGAAACCCAAACTCTTTTTTTAAATTGGTTTTAAGCATTACTGGTCCGTCAGTGTTGATAGTAAAAAGAATTTTTTCCTTTTTCAAAGTTTCAAAAACAAACTTTAGTTCTTTTAGATTTTTAATCACCCGAGTATGAAGGTTGGAGGTAGGGCAGATTTCAAGAACAATTTTTCTTTTTTTAAGTTCTTTTAAGAGCTTTTTGTCATACACGGCTTTGATTCCATGACCAATGCGATCAGGCGAGAGAAACTTAATTACTTCCCACATTTCCTGACTATTGGTTGTTTCTCCTGTGTGGATAGTGATTCCCAGCCTTTCATTGTGGCAAAGGTCGATTATTCTCTTAAGGCTTTGAATATTAGTTGTCGGATGAGGTGGTTTTCCTAAATCCGGTCCTGCCAAATCAACTCCAACTACGCCGCATTTTTTATATTTAATTGCTTTTTCAGCAATAGTTTTATTAAGTTTCAATGGAAAAGCTCGATCGAGGCAAAAGATTAGACCGACTCTGATTGGGTATTGCAGGGTAGCCTTTTCCATTCCTCTAATTGAAGCTAATATAATATGGTCAAGGTCACGCTCTCCATTACGGTTTCTTTTCATAGGATTAAAACGAATTTCAAGTTTGGTAATATTATTTGTCCGATAGGCCCCACTGGCAATTGAATAGACAGATCGTTCTATGGCATAAGGAGAAGATTGAATTAGTTCAGTTAAACCAAAGAGCTTTAGATATTTTTTGTAAGTGGTTTTTTTCTCAATTGTGATTAATTTTTTGAACTTGCAGAAGTCTTTGGTGGGTAGACGAATTCCCTGTTCATGAGCAATTTCCCACATTATTGCTGGATCAACTGAGGATCCTACGTGGACATGAAGCTCGGTTAAAGATAAATGGTTAAGCATGGTTTCTCTTCCAAATAAAAAAGCCCGCAGGGAACTTGCGGGTTAAAAAAAGAAAAAAGCTACTTTCTTGGTAACCATATTTATGTATATCACACTTTTCAAAAAAATTCAACTGTGATAGAATCTTTTCATGGTGAAAAAACTAAGATATAAAAGCATTGCGATATCTGGACAGCCAGGAGCAGGCAGAACCACACTTTTAAACAATCTTAAAAAAACCCTTAAGCTCTTGGGGTTTAAGTTTTTTTCAGGCGGTGAGTGGTCAAGACAATATGCGATTAAACACAACCTTCATGATCCTTCTAATCCAAAACACCATTTAGCAACAATTTATGATGATAAGATTGACTATGAAATTGACGTAGCGATGCGGGAGAAGCTTAAAAAAAATGGAAATTTTGTGGTTGAGTCTTGGATTGCCGGTTGGAACATGAGAGGATTGAAACATGTTCTTAAAGTCCTTTTGATCTGTGATGATGCCTTGCGGATTGATCGGATTGTCAATCGAGACTCGTTGACGGTTAAGGAGGCTAAAGATTCTATTCAAAAGAGAGAGAAGGAAAATCTTAAAAAATGGTCAAAACTCTATGGAGTTTCTGATTTTTGGAATCCAAAACACTATGATTTGGTTATTGACACTTATTCCAATAGCAAAGAAGAAGTTTTGGATAAAGTTTTAAAAGAGCTTGGTTACGATGAAAGCTAAAAAGCGTTTTTTTGGTTTTTCCCAGAATGTTTTTATCCTTTCCATTGTTTCTTTTTTAAATGACATTGGTGGCGAAACAATTAAAAAAGCCATTCCTCTTTTTTTAACCAATGTTTTAGGGGCGCCGCTCTCCATTGTCGGCTTAATTGAAGGCGTTGGCGAGTCAGCGCCTCAAATCTTTCAACCCTTGTCAGGCTTTTATTCTGATAAACTTAAAAAAAGAAAGCCTTTTGTTTTATTTGGTCAAGCCCTTCGTTCTGTCATTGTTGTTTTATTTTTTGTTGTTTCTTGGCCGCAGGTGCTGATTATTCGTTTTCTTGATCGAACCGGCAAAGGGATTAGTAATGCCCCTAGAGACGCGCTAATTTCTCTTTCTGCTAAAGACAGTACTAAAGGAAGGGCTTTTGGTTTAAACAGAACCTTGGATAATGCGGGTGCAGTGATTGGACTTGCCTTAGCAGGCTTAATTGTTCTTTTATCGCAAAAAGGCAATCTTTTGTTAGAGAAACAGACTTTTGCCAAGATTGTGATGTTGGCGGCTATTCCTCTTGTTTTTTCTTTTGTTTTGATTTTTTTGTTTATTAAAGACAAAGATCATCACAAAGTCTCTAATCTTTCGTTTTCAACAAAGTTCAGTAAAAAATTTTATCAATTTCTTTTGATTTCTTTTCTTTTTACTCTGGGCAATTCTTCAGATGGTTTTTTAATTTTAAGAGCCCAGAATATAGGCGTGGGATTAGTGGCAATTTTTTTCCTTTTATCTTTTTATAATCTTGTTTCTTCTTTGTTTGCTTTGCCAGCGGGCAGTTTTTCTGATCGGGTGGGGAGAAAAAAAATATTAATTTTGGGCTGGCTGTTTTATGCGCTGACTTATTTTGGTTTTGGAAAATTAAACTCGGCCTGGGCCGTTATTCCTTTATTTTTGCTTTATGGTGTTTACTTTGGTTTAACCGAGGGGGTGGCTAAAGCCTATGTGGCTGATTTGGTGCCAGAGGAAAAAAGAGGCACGGCTTTTGGGATTTATAATATGACTATTGGTTTAACTCTTTTGCCGGCCTCTTTTTTAGCCGGAATTTTATGGCAAAGTATTTCTCCCCGCGCGCCTTTTTACTTTGGTGCGGTTATGGCAGGATTAGCAAGCACAGGGTTGTTGATGTT
>JADHYG010000060.1 GCA_016782545.1 Candidatus Microgenomates bacterium | reverse complement strand
GGTTTGCTGATTATTAAGTTTTTTCAGATTATTGAGCCTTTAACTAATATAAGGGTTTTTCTTCATAAAATTTTGGGTTTTTTGGCAATCATCTTAGGAGTTTTAAATATTAAAGACTTTGTTTGTTATAAACCAGGAGGTTTATTGACTGAAATGCCAATGTTTTTAAGACCAAAATTGCAGAATTTTTTCTTTAAAGTCACGTCACCAAAAGGCGCTCTTTGGCTGGGCGCTTTTGTCACTTTATTTTTACTTCCCTGTACGATCGGACCTTACATTATTTGCGGTGGAATTTTATGTGACTTTTCACTTTTCAAAGCTTTACCCTGGTTATTACTCTATAATTTGATTTTTATTTTACCCATGCTTTTGATTACTCTTTTTTGTTACTTTGGTATTACCAGATTAGAAAATGTTTCTGAATGGAGAGAGAAAAATATTAAGAAACTTCATTTAATCGCTGGTTTGATTATTTTTGGTTTAGGGATAGCGATGATTGCAGGCTGGGTATGAAGAAAATAGTAGTTGGCTCCGGAAAGGGCGGGGTAGGCAAAAGCATGTTAGCGTCAAGCTTGGCAATGCTTTTTGCTAAAAAACATAAAATTATTGCTGTGGATTGTGATGTTGATGCGCCTAATTTGCATTTATGGTTAGGGCAGAGAGAAAACTGGAACAAGATAGAGAAAATTTCCACTAATGAAGAACCAGTCATCGACAAAACAAAATGCAATCTTTGCGGAAAATGTGTTGATATTTGCGCCTTCAACGCTTTATCCATTAATCGTCAGCAATTAAGCATTAATCATTTTTTCTGCGAGGGCTGTGCTGCTTGTGAAGTTGTTTGTCCGCAAAAAGCAATAAAGATGAAGCCTATTATTAATGCTGAAATCAGAGTTAAAAAAGACATCTATGGATTTCCTTTAATTTCGGCTCAGCTTTATCCTGGCCAAACTGGTTCAGGTAAAATTGTTGACGAGATAAAATCTCGAGCGGAAAAATTTGATTATGAATTAATGATTTTGGATTCTCCGGCTGGTACCGGTTGTCCAGTAATTTCAGCTGTAAAAGATACAAATTATGCGATTTTAATTACCGAACCAACGCCTTCGGGTTTTTCGGATTTAAAAAGAATTTTAACTGTTATTGATTATTTTAAAGTTCCTTTTGGTGTGGTGATTAATAAGTGGGATATTTATCCTGAGCTTAGCAGAAAGATTGAGAAGGAGTTTAAAAATAAAATATTGGGTAAAATTACTTATGATAAAAGAATTTTTCAAGCGATTGCCAGTCTAACGCCGGTTGTGGAAACTGATTTGCCAGCTAAAAAGGAGATAAAAAGAATTTTTGCCCGTCTTTTAAAAATATTATGAAAAAAATTTTCTTGCTTTTTTCATTATTCTTGGTTTTTTTCTTACCTCTGTCTATTTTTGCTCAAGAAGAAGTTTCTCAGCTACCTGAAGAAGAAATTCTCGAAGGAAAAATAACTCAAGTTTTAGAGGAAAAAGAAACGGAAGATATGGGAGGAAAGCAACTTTATCAAAAGCTGGAAATTTTAATTACAAAAGGTTCTTTAAAAGATGAAACAATTATTGTTGAAGTAGGGAAATTACCTACAATTGGTGTGCCAAAGTATCAGAAAGGCAACGAGATAATTTTGTCTTATAGTCAAGATTTTGAAGGCAACGACGTTTTTTATATTACCGACTTTATCCGCCGAAAGCCATTGGTTTGGTTGTTTCTTATTTTTGCGCTTTTAGTAGTTGTTATCGGTCAGTGGCGGGGAGTGAGTTCCCTTTTAGGCATGGGTTTATCCTTTTTAGTTATTTTTAAATTTATTTTACCTAGTATTAATGCTGGCCACGACCCCATTTTTATTGCTATTACCGGTTCTTTATTGATTATTCCTATTACTTTTTATCTTTCCCATGGTTTCAATAAAAAAACTACGGTGGCAGTGATAGCAACTTTTATTTCCCTGGTTATTACCGGAATTTTGGCTCAAAGTTTTGTTGGAACAGCGAAATTAAGCGGTTATGCTTCGGAAGAAGCGGGGTTTTTACAAGCTGCCAAAGAAGGAGAGATGAACATTAGAGGCTTGCTTTTGGCAGGCATTATTATTAGTGTTCTCGGAGTTTTGGATGATATCACTGTTGCTCAAGCAGCTGTTGTTCAACAGCTCAAAAAAGCCAATCCGCGGATTTCTCCAGGAAAACTCTTTCTTCAAGCGATGAATGTCGGTCAAGACCATATTGCTTCAATGGTTAATACTTTAGTTTTGGTTTATGCTGGCGCTTCTTTGCCTTTGCTTTTACTTTTTATTGATAGTCCCCGTCCTTTTGGAGAGGTGGTTAACTATGAAATTGTGGCCGAAGAAATCATCCGGATTCTAGTAGGCAGTATTGGTTTAATTTTAGCTGTTCCCATTACTACCTTTTTGGCAAGCAATATTAGTTTCAAAACTGACGAGCGGAACGAAAAACGATGAGCGAAAAAATTTTCTTAAAAAAGGTTTTAGAAGAACTAAAATCCAAGTCTCGGCTTGACAAACTTAAAGGAATGGCTAGGTATGGGATGAGGGTGGAAAAGAGATTGGGAGTCGCTATTCCTGATCTTAGGAAGATGGCCAAGAAGATAGGTAAGAATCATGGGCTCGCTCTTCAGCTTTGGAAGACTGAGATATCTGAAGCAAAGATACTTGCTGCTATGGTTGATAATCCTGAAGAAGTTACGGAACAACAAATGGAAAATTGGGTAAAAGACATTAATTCTTGGGACGTTTGTGATCAGTTATGTATGAATCTTTTTGAAAAAACTCCTTTGGTATTAAAAAAGATAGATGATTGGTCAAAATACGAAGAAGAGTTTGTTAAGCGTACGGCTTATACTCTCATTGCTTGTTTGGCTTGGCATGACAAAGAAGCTTCTGATGAGATGTTCGTCAAATTTCTTCCTGTCATTAAAAGAGGAGCTGTTGACGAACGAAACTTTGTTAAGAAAGCTGTTAATTGGGCTTTGAGAAATATCGGAAAAAGGAATTTTAATCTAAACAAAATTGCCATCAATACAGCCAAAGAAATTCAGCGAATTGATTCTAAGGCAGCGCGTTGGGTTGCCTCTGGAGCAATACGGGAGCTCGAAAGCGAGGCCGTGCAGAGAAGGCTGAAAAAGTAAGTCGGAAATCTTATTTTTCAAACTTAATAAAATATTCTTTTGGTTTTGATTCTTCTTTGACGATTTTCAGCCAATTTTTATCTACTTCTGAAAGTTTTTTTATTTGATTTTTTATTTTCAATAAAGGATCGATGACTCTCGATTTACAAAAGACACGGGCGTTATAATTTTTCGGATCATTTTTGAACTTGATTTTATTATTCATTCTATTCCAGAGCAGTTTTAATTTTTTATCATCTTTTAAATTTTCTTTAATTTTTTCTAAAACTTCTTGATCAGTAGTGTAAAGATCTTTTTTTGAAAGATAGCCTTTTTCAAGACTGTATTTTAAGATATCGCCTACGGTTCTAAACATCACTGCCGATTGGATTCCAGAATAATAAACACGATTCATTTTTAAAAATAATTCGGCGAACTTTTTAGCGCTTTCAAAGTTCTTGAAAGCCCAGCGATTATTTATAGTCATGAGATTGTCTAAAAAATAATTAGCCAGCTTTTTATCTATTTCTTTGAAAAGAAGAGCTGTTCTTAGGCTGTAATCGATTCTATCGGCGCAGAGTTCAGGCAGGGGTTTTTCTTTTAAAGGGAAGTTTTTTTCGTTTAAAATAAAGTCAATGTCGATTTGATATTTTTCTAAAATAGAAGGGATTTTTGAATGATTAACAAATTCTTCAAAAATATTGTCTTGGTGAGTATGGTTTTTCTCTGATCCTTCATCTAAAGCATAATCAATGCAGTGCGAAAAAGCGCTATGGGAAACATCATGGATTAAACCAGCAATTTGTTCTTCTAAGGGAGCTTGGTATTTTTTAAGTAAAATATATACTCCCAGCGAATGTTCAAAACGAGAAAAGGATTGGTAATCTTTGGCATCAGGATACCAGAAATAGAGAAAGTATCCTGCTTGATCTATTGCTTTTAGTCTTTGAAGAGGAAAGCTTTTGATTAACTCCAAAATTACAGGCTCTTTGATTTCTGTTTTTCCATAAATTCTGTCATAATAAATCATGAGGTAATTATACAATGAGAAGACTTTTGATTGCTACTAGAAATAAAGGAAAGTTTTTGGAAATTAAAGAAATTTTAAAAGGTTTGCCTTTTGAATTATTAAATCTTGATGCCGCTCAAAAAATTCCTAAGGATTTTGATGTTGAAGAAACAGGCAAAAATTTTTTAGAAAATGCGATTTTAAAAGCAAAAACTTTTGGCAGAATGAGCGGTTTTTTAACTCTGGCTGACGATTCAGGTTTAGAAGTAAAGGCTTTGACCGGCCGGCCTGGAATTTATTCGGCTCGCTATGCTGAGACAACCGAAAAGCGCAACCAAAAGCTTTTAAGTGAGCTTAAGAACATTCCGTGGTCAAAAAGAGCTGCTCAATTTCGTTGTGTTGTTGCCATTTTTGATCCTCAGACAAAAAAATTGGCAAGAAGTGAAGGAATTTGTCAAGGAAAAATTATCGATAAACCAAGAGGAAAACATGGTTTTGGTTATGATCCGATTTTTTATTTAGCAAAATTTAAAAAGACAATGGCTCAGCTTAAGCTAAGTCAAAAGAACGTCATTTCCCACAGAGGGAAAGCTTTAAAAAAAGTCAGAAAAATTCTTAAAAAATTTCTATGATAGTTTTTATTTCCGGATTCTTAACAGGATTGTCCGTTGGCATTTATTGTTTAGGATCTTGCTTGCCTATTTTTATTCCCATTCTTCTTGGCCAAAAAAGAGATGTTAAAAAAAGTTTCTGGCTGGTTTTGCAGTTTTCTTTTGGCCGTCTTTTGGGTTACATCTTTTTTGGTTTCATGGCTGGCTTTTTGGGTTTGCTAATTCGAAGTCAACTCGTCCATCATTTGATTGGTTTTTCCACCTTTCTTTTGGGCCTGCTGATGATTGGTTATTCTTTAGGTCTGGTTCGTTGGGGTGCTAAAGTTTGTGGAAGGAATTTTCTTTGGGTTAAAGTTCCTTTTCTTTTGGGATTTTTAACTGGAGTTGGTCCCTGCCCGCCATTTTTGGCCTCATTAGGTTATGTTTTCAATCTTAAGAGTATTCTTTTGGGAATGGGTTATTTTCTGTTTTTCTTTTTGGGCACCAGTGTTTATATTGTTCCCTTAGCTTTTCTAGGCTTTTTTACTCGAAAGACTATTTTTCAAAAAATCGCTCGAGCTTCTGGAGTTCTAGTAGGAATTTATTTTTTGATTTCTGGTTTAAGAGTCTTGCTTTTATTCTAACTTTCTTGTTAAAATTATCTCATGAGCCCAGAGGTTAAAAATAAGATTGTTATCCATCTTATAGAATTTTTCTTTGTTGGTCTTTTGATGGGAGTTATTGAAGATCTTATAGCGATTCGCTTTGCCACTGATGCTAAAATTACATTCGAGGTGATCAAAATTGCTTTTTTAGTGGCTTTTCCCTTTGCCTTCATTTCCGAGATCTTAGTTGATTTCGGCGTTTTTAGGAAAATGTTTAAAAAGAGAAAAAAAAGATAGTTTACTTCTTTGGTTTCAAGATTCTAAACTTACTTAAAAACCTAAAGATTGCTCCTAGGGGACAGAAAAAGAGGCAAAAAGGTCGGAAAATAAGCAAAGTGAGCGATAGAGTGATAAAAAGGACTAAGATAGAGAAAAGATTGTCTTTACAGCCTAAAATCTGTCCCCAGGGTTCAAATTTACAGAAAAAAAGTGAAGAAGTCAAAATTGTTCCTAAAATTAGAATTAATAAAATAATATAGGGCAGATAAAAAAGTTTTTTAGAAATTTTTGGAGTGAGATTGGGAATGGCGATGGGTAATTTTCTCGAAATTCGAAAAATTATCTCTTGGATTCCTCCTAGGGGGCAAAGAAAATGACAAAAAACGCGGCTGCAAAAAAAAGTAGTTATGATTGGTAAAATGAAAATTAAAAAAAGAGGTAATTGAAGAACGATCTTATTTTTTTGCAAAAACAGAGATTGAAGAGTGGCTATGGGGCAGATTTTTGACCAAAAAAAACCGAAATAAAAAACAGAAAAAATTAAGATATAATTCCTCAACCACTTCATTTTGCCAGAGATTTGGATTAAAATAGAAAGTGCTAAAAGAAAAATAAAAATTGTTGCTTGGGGCAAGAAAGAAAAATCAAAATCAGTTGATTGAATAAGGTAGTCTTGCTTGCCTTGGAGGATGTCACAAGTAGCATCTCGATTTTCGTCAATAAAAAATGGGC
>JADHYG010000059.1 GCA_016782545.1 Candidatus Microgenomates bacterium | reverse complement strand
TGCAGGCCAAAATTGATAAAGAAATAAAAAAGATTATTGATCAGGGCTATCAAAACGCCAAAAAGATTTTATCAACAAGACGAGACAAGCTTGATTTAACTGCCAAAGAACTGATTAAAAAAGAAAGTCTTGACGGTGACGAGTTTGAGAAATTAATTGGTTACGTCAAGAAAAAAACTCCTTCTTCTGTGATAGAATAATCTTCATGAAGAGATTAGTCATTATTGATGGCCACGCGATTTTATACCGAGCTTTTCATGCCCTTCCTATAACTTTAACCGCTCCAGACGGCAAGCCGGTCAATGCTGTTTATGGCTTTATTCGAATGCTTTTAAAAACAATTCAAGATCTAAAGCCTACTCATTTAATTGTTTGTTTTGATCGTCCTAAACCTACTTTTAGGAAAAAGATTTTCAAAGATTATCAGATTAAAAGGCCAAAAGCACCTGATGATTTAATTGCTCAGATTGGACTGGTTCATCAGGTTGTAGAAGTGATGGGAATTCCAATTTATGAGAAAGATGGCTATGAAGCAGATGATGTGATTGGGACATTAGTAAAACAGGCAAGATCGAAGTGGGATGTGCGAAGTGCGAAGTGGGAAACTGATAACTTGAAATTTAGAAGTGAGAAGTGTGATAAAGATTTCTCACCTCAAAAACCTCAAGAGATCAAGAAATCAACTTCAAAAAAATCTCATCTCTCACATCACACTTCAAGATTAGAAACGATTATTGTTACCGGCGATAAAGACATTTTACAGTTGGTTGATGAAAACACCAGAGTTTACATGCCAGTCAAAGGCTTGTCATTATCAAGGCTTTATGGAAAAAAAGATGTTAAAGAGAGATTTGGCATTGAATCAGAGCAAATGGTTGATTACAAGGCTTTGATTGGCGATCCGTCTGATAATTATGCTGGAGTTAAAGGGATCGGGCCGAAAACAGCCGCTGATTTGCTGGGGAAATTTGGCAGCCTGGAGGAGATATATAAAGCAACCAAACAATCAAACAACAAACTAATTAGCAAAAAAGTCATTGAAGCTTTGGAAAAAGACAAAGAACAAGCAGAAATGGCTAAGAAACTGGCTCAAATTATCACTAATGTGCCAGTTAAATTAAATCTTGATCAAGCCCAGCTAAGAAGTCTGGATAAGCTTGAAGTAAGGGAACTGTTTGAGAAGCTGGAATTTAAGAGCTTGATTAAAAAATTATCAGAAAAGAAAACAATAACACAGATGACACAGAAAAAAGACACAGAAAACACAGAAAAGAGGGAGCAGTTAAGCTTGATTTAAAAAAACTTCATCTTAAAAAACCAAAAGCCCCGACGTTTCCGTCGGGGCTAAAGGCAAATATTTTTTCTTTTTTTACTCGTAAAGATAGAAAGATTGATTGTAATATTCACTGTTAGTTGTTCTCACAGGGAGCCAGTTTGACCATTCTCCTGGCGTGCAGCCATTACCAGCCCGAACAGTGAAAAAATACTCTGTATTAGGAACTAAATGGTCTATTTTATAAATAACAACGCCCTTGTTTTTTTCAGATGGGAAAAAGCCTCCAAAGCGAATGTTGTCTTGACTATGGCCAAAAGCAACATAATAATAAGAAACGCGATCACTCACAGGTGTAAAGTAAAGCACGGCTGAGTTTGACGTGACATTAATTTGAAAAAGTTCTGGGAGACCAATCGGAGCAGGGTCACTGCAAACAGGTGCTTCTCCAGCAGAATTATGATCAGTTGTGTCTCCAGTTGAAGTTGAACTAGAATCTGAAGTTGATGTTGAATCATCTTCTGGTTCAGAATCATCTCCTGGTTCAGGGGTTGGGGTTGGAGTTGCATCGGGAGGAGTAATCGGAGGAGTAATAGGAGATTGTGAATAGACTTTTTGACCACTCATATAAAGAGAGACAATTAAAAGAAAACACAATACGATTACAAGAGATTTTTGAACCAATTGTGGTGATTGCCAATAATTAGACATTTTTGATAAAAATTTTGCAAACAACATATTTCTTAAAATAAAAAAGATCCTTTAAAAAGACCTTTGTAATAATATTATGAGATATTTTAACTTAAAAGGGGTGATTTGTCAAGTTTAGGTTGTTTTTAAAGTATTTTTATCGAGGATCAATAAGAGAAGTTTAAGCAAAAAACTTTCTTAATATAGGCTATGGTTTTTCCCCAAATACCCTGACTTCATACACAGACATTTGACTTTCGTCGTAAGTGGCGACAGGAAAATTTACTGACAATGATTGATCTCCCAGTAATGGTTCAGCTGATAATACTTTGGTTGTTAAAGCAAAAACCTTTTCTTCTTTATTTTTTAGCCAGACATAGATCGTAGGGTGCAAAATTTTTTCTTTGCCAGTATTAATAAAAGTACCGGAAAAAGTATAATTTTGAGTTAAAGAGACTGTGTCTTTTGTAAGCGTTTTGTTTTGGATTTTAATATTTCCCAAATCCATGTTAGTCTCATTTATCTTTTCATTAGTCTTGATTTGGACAGTAAGATGGTCAAATTGGGGCAGATTAAAAACAACAACATCATAAACATTGGTTTCGCCTGGATAAAGAGGAAGAAATTGATAATTTGGATGCCATTCACCGGTTTTAACGCCGACCAATTTTTCTTCCTCTGTTTGATAAAAATAAACAATAATGTCAGCCTCATAGATAGTTGATTGACTGATATTTTGGATTTCGCCGAGAATGCGCATTCCCGCAGGTTTTGCTTCTGAAGAGAAAATAGGCATGATCGCAGAAATATTATTTGGCGACGATTCTAACATCGGAAGAATGGCGCTAGCTGTTTCTTTTTCCTCAATCTCTTTAACCGGTTCTAAAATACTATCTACAGTTGTCTCTGGAGGATGTTCTTCAGATTGCTCCCAGATGGGAAGAAGGTTGGCGGAAAGGATTTTAATCTTATTTTCTTGTTCTTCAGCGCTGTTTGAAACTTGTTTGGCTTTTTTCTTGACATTAAATAATGGCTTTATTTGTTTTTGACGAGAGTGTAGATTCCAGCCAATATTAACGCCGATGATAAAAATAATGCTGATTATCAGCAATGCTTTGCGGGGATAGGGGAAAATTGGTTTTCTGGAATGTTTAATAATTAATTTGAAATTTCTGAAACTATATTCAGTAGAGTTTTCCCAGAAGGTGGACAGGTCATACATGATTTTATTATACACTAAAAAACCTCTCATTTTAATGTTAAAATAAAAAATATCTATGTCTACAAGCACTAATAAGTTGTTTAAATTTATTTTTTGCCTTGGTTTATTTCTTTCTCCGTTTATTTTTTGGTCCAATGCTCCGATTGCTTATGAGATTCCCAGAGTGTGGTTTCTTAATCGCTGGATAGAATTAATGGCTCTATTAGGAATTTTTTCTTTTCGCCAAAAACAAGCCAACAGTCGGAAAGATGGTTTTTTAATCCTTCTTGTTTGGCTGTTTGTTTTAATTGCCGTGATTGCTTCTTTGTTGGGTGTAGATATGGCCAAGAGTTTTTGGGGAAATATGTACCGGAGCGATGGTCTTTTTACTTTTTTTCATTTGCTGGGATTGTTTTTTCTCCTTGCTTTGTTTTGGCAAAAAGAATGGCAATATCCAATGGCCGTCTCGATTGTGGCAGGATCATCCTTTGTCAGTTTTTGGAATATGGGCGTCGGTTTAAGACTTTATTTTTTACAAGGTCAATCTTTTTTACAACCAATAGGAACTACTTTTGGTCAGCCAAATTTCTTGGCTGGCTATCTTTTGATTTGTTTAGCGTTTATTTCCTATCTTCACGAAAAAACCAAAAACCTTTTTTTTAAACGTCTTCTTTTCTTGGCATTGATCAGTCATTTTTTGGCAATTATTTTTACCCTATCAAGAGCGGGCATATTGGGAATCGTTCTTTTTCTTTTGCTAAGAGCTTTTTTTCTAAAAAAGCGATATTTAAAGCAGGTTATTATGATAACTTTTTTGTTTGCTTTTTGTCTTGGAGCTGTTTTTCTATATAAAACCTTGAACAGTAAAGAAATTTATATTGCTGATAATCGGGTTCGGATTTTTACTAAAGGATTAATGGGCACGGCTAAAAGGCCTTTTTTAGGCTGGGGTTGGGCTAATTTTGATCATGCTTTTGAGTCAGTTGATTGGCCAATGAAGTTAACTAATGATGTTTATGTGGACAAGGCTCACAGCCATTTTTTAGAAATATTAGCCACTACAGGCATTCTTGGCCTTATTTTCTATCTTTTAATTATTTTTCATGTATTTAAAAAATTGCTCAGTGAAAATATTGTTTCTCAATGGTTTTTATTGGTTTTTGTTTTGTTTATTCTTCACTCTCAGACAAACGTAATTTCCATTGCCGAGGAGCTTATTTTCTGGATCATTCTTGGCATCACTGCCTCGCAGAAACCTTCAAAAGAAAATTCAGCAGTAAAGTTTAAGTAGAAAAGGAGTTAATTGTAAAGATAAAAAGATTGTTTTGAGCCTTTGTTGCTAGTTGTTTTAACCCGAAGCCAGTTTGACCATTTTCCTGTTGCACAGCCATTACCAGCGCGGACAGCAAAATAATATTCTGTATTTGGAGATAAATGATTGGCTTGATAGCTTATCACTCCATTATATGGGCCAAGGGTAAAAGAACTGCCAAAACGCAGATCTCCTTGGTTATAACCAAAAGCAACAAAATAATAAGAAACATGATCATTGGCTGGAGTAAAATAAAGCGTGGCTGAATTAGAATTCACATCAATTTGAAAGAGCTCGGGTTCATTGCTTGGTGCAGGATCAGAGCAGGTCGGTGCTTCTCCTGAAGAAGTGGATGAAGTTGATGTAGAATCATTTCCTGGTTCAGGGGTTGGAGTTGGAGTTGCATCGGGAGGAGTAACCGGAGGAGTAATAGGAGATTGTGAATAGACTTTTTGACCACTCATATAGAGTGATCCAATCAAAAGAAAAGAAAGGATAATAACAAGAGAAATATAAATAAATTGAGGAGCTTCAGTTTGTTGTAATGTTCGACGGATTTTTTTTAAAAACATCTATTTTTGTGAAATCTGTGAAAACCTTATTACTTTACTTTAATATATAAAAATATGATTTGTCAAGGGGAAATCATTTCTAATCTTAATTAGAGACTAGTATGTTAAAATAACATTGACATGAAAATAGCATTAATCCATGGTTTTCTGAAAGAATATGGTCCCCGCACAATGCTTACCCCGACACTTCGGGGGGCGCATATGCGGGGCAGGGGTGCTTTATGAGAGTAGCATTAATTCATGGTTTTCTCAAAGAGTACGGAGGGGCAGAGCGTGTACTTGAGGCGCTGCATGAGATTTATCCTCAGGCGCCGATTTATACGGCTTTTGTGGATTTTGAAAAGCTTGGGCCGCACGCAGAGAGGATCAGAAAATGGGATATTCGGGAATCATGGGTGGGAAAATCATGGTTAGTGAAAAAACTTCATTCACCCTTAAGATTTTTAGCGCCTTTGATCTGGGAAAGTTTTAATTTGGATGAGTATGATCTGGTTATTTCCTCGTCAGGCTGGTATATTTGCCGGGGAGTAATTACCCGGCCTAAGACTTTGCATATTTGCTACCTTCATCACCCTCCTCGTCATCTTTATGGTTATCAAACTTCTTTTGATTGGCAAAAGCATTTGCCCATTAGAATTTATGGCAATATTGTCAATCATTTTTTGCGTCAGTATGATTTTAAAGCTAGTCAAAAAGTTGATTATTTTATTGCCAATTCTCAAGAAACACAAAAAAGAATTACTAAGTTTTACAGAAGAGAATCGGCGGTGATCTATCCACCGGTGGATTCCTGGAGAGGTCGGACCTCCAGGAGGTCCGACCTCAAAAAGAAAGATTATTTTCTTTCTGTGAGTAGATTGGCAAGGGCCAAAAACATTGACTTGGCGATTAAAGCTTGCAATAAACTGAAATTGCCATTTAAGATTGTTGGCAAAGGAAGAGAAGAAGAATATTTAAAGTCAATCGCTGGGCCAACAATTGAATTCATTGGAGAAGCGCCGGATGAGGAATTAAATGGTCTTTATGCTGGCGCCAAAGCTCTAATTTTTCCTGCTCAAGATGAAGAGTTTGGTATTGTACCGGTTGAAGCCATGGCTTATGGCGTGCCCGTGATTGCTTACAGGAGTGGAGGACTAAAAGAAACAGTAGTCGACGGCGTGACGGGTATATTTTTTGACCAACTATCAGTAGATGCATTAATTAAAGCCATAGAACAATTTAACCATTTAGCCATTGATTCAAAAGACTGTACTAATCAAGCACATAAGTTCAGCAAGGAGCAATTTGAGCGCGAAATTAAAGACTTCATTAATCAAAAATTAAAATCCCGCTAATTCTCATTGAATCTTAGCCTTGTTTAAGCTACAATTGATCTCATGAAAAAGTCAGTGGTTGAGGT
>JADHYG010000058.1 GCA_016782545.1 Candidatus Microgenomates bacterium | reverse complement strand
AATTTAATTAACCAAGAAGCAATGATGAAAAAAGCTAATGAAGAAAAAGTAACTTTTATTTTTGACCATTCTGATGATATTGATCCTTCTTTAGCAAAAAAATTTCTAGAAACCAAAAATTGTATTGTCTATCCGCCAGTTGCCTTCAGAACCACAGAAGCTAACATCAGAAAATGGGAAACATTTGTGACCAACATCGAAAACTTCAGTAAGGGCAATCCTCGAAACGTAGTTAATTAAATACTATTTATCAACATCACCAGAATAAAAAAATGGAAATAAGCAAAACAGAAAGACAAAAAGGTGTTTTGGTTGTAGAAACGGTAGAGTAACCCAAAACCTATCTTCTAATCTTTTTAATTACCCAAATAAGCAAGACTAAGATAATAAAGGGCGAGAAAAAGACTGCGAGCCAAATTAAAGTATTAACAATTCTCTGCCAGAATCCAACTAAACTCCTTAATGCGGCCTTGATAACTCTCATTGGCCGCCATTTTTCTTCCACAATCGGCAACTCTTCTTCCTCTGTGGCAATATAAACGCTAAGAGTAGACATGACGGCTGATTCTTTTAAATACTTCATTCGTCCTTCAGTCGTTTCAATTTGACCCCGGACACGAGTCAATTCTCTCTGCACTTCTAAGATTTCTGTAATTTTCCCTGCCCGTTTCATGATTTCCAAAAGCTGCTCTTCAGTTGCTTCTAAATTACGCAAACGGCTTTCGAGATCGGTGTATTCCTCAGTCACATCTTTGCCGGTAATTTGCTCGCTGACAGTTTTAATAGCGAGATCTTTTAGTTGAGAAATCGCTTCGGAAAACTTATCTACCGGAACCTTAATTGTTACCTCACCCTTCATCCTTTCTTGTTTTTCATCACTGTACCAAGTATGCGAAGAAAGAACAAAGCCGCTAAGATTTTCAGCTATTTTCTCAGCTTCTTCAACTGCTTTTAAAGTTTCTTTAACTAAGAGTGAAAAACTGCCCCTTTTTATAATCAAACGATCTGAAATACTCCCTGCTTCTGTTTCTTCTTCGATTCTGCTTACATCAGCCGTACCAGGCGCTGGAAGAATTTCTTCCTTCATTAAAGATTGGGTTGTATTAGCTGGGGATCTAAATTGCGGGGTTATTAAAGATAGAGGCTCACTGTATTTCCCTCTTTTTCCCATCAGGTAGGCGCCAAAAACTGCCAAAAGAATAGCGCCAATAATAAAGAATTTCTTTTTCATCTAGCAATTAAATCATGAACTATTTTTGAGATAATGTCAAGAGATTGCTTGAAGTTCGGACAAATGAAATCCGAGAGAAAATCTTTTCAAGTTTCCCGATAAATTCTCTTGTTTCTTCCTTCTTTTCTTTATAAAAAAGACGGTTAAAAATTACTAATCCTGATGGAGAAAGAAGTCTTTTAATTTTTCTCAAAAACTCTTCAGTTTCGCAAGATTGAGGAACTTTGTCGGCAATATAAACATCGATCAAAATCAAATCAAATTTTCCTCTCTTTTCTACCCACTCAACGACGTCGGCGTTAACAATCTCAAGATTCGAAATTTTGTCAAGATTAAAATATTTTTTGCCGAACCTAATCACTGCTGGGTCGATCTCCACCCCAACCATTTTGGCATCGGGCCAAAATTTATTAACCAATTGCGCCACTGTTCCTCCACCGAGACCTAAGATTAAAATGTTTTTCGCTTTTCGCCCTGCCTTGCCGGCAGGCAGGTTTTCGCTTTTCGCTTTTTTTAGGGCTTTTTTCCAAATTCCTCCGATAAACGCCCCACTCTGCTCCAGCCCGCCAACAACCATGCTTGGTTTACCAAGCACTTTGAATATTCGAACTTCACCACTAATAGAAGAATCTACTTTTTCTATTAATTGTCTTGTTCGAAAGAAATCTAAAAGGTTCACTTCGATTAATCGAACTACTTAGGAGTGATTTTACTTTTACCTATATATTTTTGGAGTACTTCTGGAATTAAAACCGAACCGTCTTTTTGCTGATAATTTTCTAAAATAGCAATGATCATTCTACCAATGGCAATGGCAGTGCCATTGAGAGTATGAAGAAAATCGACCTTTCCGCTTTTACGATAACGAATATTCAGCCTACGAGCTTGAAAATCGGTACAAGTACTAGTTGAATGCGTTTCACGATATTTTTTCTGTGATGGCAGCCAACAATTAACATCGTATTTACGAGCCGTATTATCACCTAAATCACCGGTACACATTTTAGTAATTTGATAAGGAATTTTTAAGGCTTGAACTAATTTTTCTTCCATAGATAAAAGATACTCATGTTCTTTTTTGTCTGCTTCCTTCTGTGGTTCAATGAAAGAAAACATTTCTAATTTATCAAATTGATGAACGCGGAAAATTCCCCGAGTATCTTTACCATAAGAACCAGCTTCACGACGAAAACAAGTCGAAAAACCCACGTAACGACGCGGTAAATCTTCAACCTCAAGAACTTCATCAGCATGCATCGGCCCAATAGATTGTTCTGATGTTCCAACCAAAACTAAACCGTCTTTTTTGAATAAATACATATTAGCTGCACCACTATGTTCTAAATAGCCCATACCTCGCATCATTTCTTCTCTAATTAAAACCGGGGGAACCACTGGCACGAACCCTTCTTTAGTTAACATCCCGAAAACAAAATTAACTAAAGCAAACTCTAGTTGAACAGCTTCATTTTTTAGATAACCAAAGCGGGCTCCGGAAACTTTCGCAGCTCTCCTAACATCAATAAGATCCAATAACTCTCCAAGCTCAAGATGATCACGGGGTTTAAAGTCAAATTTGGGAATTTTTCCCCAAGTTCTAACCACTACATTCTCACTTTCGTCTTTACCAACAGGAACATCCTTAGCTGGGAAACCCGGAACTTGAAACATTAATTCCTCAAATTCCGCTGTTGCTTCTTTTAATTCTGGATCTAGAGTTTTTAATTTGGCTTTAATTCCCCGACCTCTCTTGATATCTTCTTTCGTTAACTTGTTTCTTTCACTTCTTAGCTTTTCAATCCTCTGTAAAATCTCTCGCCTTTTTTTATCAGCTTGTAAAAGCTCATCCACTACCTTTGGATCACGCTGTTTATCCCTACTCGCTTTCTTAACTTTGTCTGGATTTTCTCGAATAAATTTTATGTCTAACATTTTTATAATCCTAACTCCTTTGCTATTTCCTGCATTGCCTTAAGGGAAATTTCGACAAATTCTCTTAAAAGTATGCCCAGTTTTTCTTCGCACAATTTAATATCTTCTCTTCTTGTTCCGGCAGCAAAAGATTTTTCTTTAAAGCGATTCAAGATGTTTTCTACTGTCACATCAGCCAATTTTTTGCTGGGCAAGACTAAAGTCGCCGCCACGATCAGACCAGTTAAACTGTCACCACAAAAAATCGCCCAATCCATTAGGTTCTGAGGTTTAATTCCCGTTTCCGGATTATGAGCGCCCATTGCTTGCGCCACATTTTCCGGCACTTCATAATCTCTTTCTCGCAACCACTCTGTCACTTGAACCCCTTGCCTGGTCATTGGCACGCCTTCACAATAATCACCATCATGAAGCAAGCCTGCCATCATCCATTCTTCTTTTGTTCCGTCTAAATCCGCCGCTCCTTTGGTTTTTAGAGCATCAAAAACTCCACCCATCAAAGCTTCAGTAGCCAGCATGTGCTTAATAATATTTTTGTTTTCTCGGCCAGAGGCCGATTGTCCTCTGGACAAAATTTTTTCGTTTAAAAACTTAAGTGCTTCTTCTCGTTTAATCATAATGGATTAGGAACATCAATAAATTTTATTGCCAGCTTGGGAAATTCTTTCTTGACAACTTCTCCCAATGCTTTAATGCCGAATTTTTCACTATTATAATGGCCTAGATTAAAAAAGTGAATACCAGCCTCTTTTGCCCAAGCCTCTGTTGATTCTCTCGGTTCACCAGTTAAAAAGGCATCCATGTTTTTATTAACTGCTTCATAAAGAATATAGGGCCCACCACCGGAAACAACGCCGATTTTTTTAATTTTTTCTGGTCCATATTTAAAAACCTTAACCCCAAAGCCGCATAGTTTTTTTGCCCTTTTGATTAATTCATTAATCGCAATCGGCTTGGAAAACTCTCCTTCATAGCCCCAATAAAGCTTATCTGAATAACCAAATTTTTTACCTTGCTTTGCACCTAAAAGTTTAATAATTTGAGCGTTATTACCCAAAACAAGATGATTATCTAAAAATAGATGATAAGTTAAAAGGGTTATATCATAATCAAATAAAACTTTTAATCGCTTTTTCATTACTCTGGTAATTGGCGAAGAGCTTTTAGGTCCAAAAAGACCATGATGAAGAATGATTATCTGCGCTCCCCAATCAACTGCTTTTTCAAAAAGCTCTAAATTCGCTGAAACCCCTAACGCCACTTTTTTCACGCTATCCTGGCCGATCACCTGAAGACCATTAAACAAATAAGGATCTTTATCAAATTCCACTCCTAAGGTTCTATTAATGAAACTTATAATCTTGTCTCTTTTGATCATTTTTTCTTTCCTTTTGGTCGCAAAATGGGGAAAAGAATCACTTCTTTAATTGACCAAGTATCAGTGAAAAACATGGTTAATCGATCAACGCCGATACCAATACCACCAAGAGTCGGCATCCCATATTCCAGAGCAGTAATAAAATCTTCATCAAGAGGATGAGCATCTTTTTTGCCGGCTCTCATCGCTTTCCTCTCCGCTTCAAAACGTTCTCTTTGTTCAAGCGGATCATTAATTTCTGACCAACCATCACAAATCTCTTCTCCACCAATATAGCCTTCAAATCTTTCCACCCAACCTTCTTTTTTTGGATGCCTTTTACATAAAGGACTCACCTCAACTGGATAATCGATTACCCAAGTTGGTTTAATTAGTTTTGAAGGCACCTGGTGGTCAAAAATTGTGTAAGTCAATTCGCCTTTGCTTTCATTACCTCTTGTCTCAATTTCATTTTTCCGACAATACTTTACCAATTCTTTTTGAGTTAATTTTTGGACATCTAAGCCTAGCTCTCTTTTAATTACCTTTGTCATTTCTATTTTTGGCCAAGCTCCAGATAGATCAATTGTTTTTCCTTTTATTTTTAATTTTTCCTCACCAAATAATTTTTTAGCACAAAATTTAACCAAACTTTCTGTTACTTCCATAATTCGATGATAGTCAGCATAAGCTTCATAAAACTCAATCATTGTAAATTCTGGATTATGAGAAAGATCGATTCCCTCATTGCGAAAATCTTTACAAATTTCATAAACTTTTTCATAACCGCCAACAACTAAACGTTTCAAATAAAGCTCGTCAGCAATTCTTAAATACATATCTTTTTTAAACGCATTAATATGGGTCTTAAAAGGCCGCGCATTGGTGCCGCCATAAAGAGATTGAAGCACGGGTGTTTCTACTTCAATATAGCCTTGCTTGTCTAAATAATCTTGAATTGCTCTTATCAATTTACTTCTAATATCAAACCTTTCTCTCACCTTTGGGTTTAAAAGTAAATCCAAATATCTTTTTCTATATCTTTCCTCAATGTCTTTAAAGCCATACCATTTAGAAGGAAGTGGTCGAATTGATTTTGTCAAAAGATGAAAGTCTTTAATCAAAATCGAAGTTTCACCAGCTTTGGTTTTAAAAACTTTACCTTGAACATCAATAAAATCGCCAATGTCTAAAAGATCTTGTAACATGTAACATGTAACATGTAACATGTCTTTTCTAAAAACTAATTGGATTTGGGCTGATTCATCGCGGAGATCAAAAAATTGAATGCCGCCGTGGCCGCGGACAGCCATAATCCGGCCGGTCACAGCCACATTTTTAGCCATCATTTTTAGAGCCTGAGCAATCGTCTGTTTCCTTAAACAACGAGCCGGATAAGGATCAATTCCCAATTTTCTAATTTTTTTCAACTTCTCCAGCCGAATTTTTTTTAATTCTTCTAATGGCTTTGGCATCGTCAATATTTTATCACAAACTTGTTTAGGAGTAAAAAATAAGCTAAAATATAGATGTTTTGGCCCCGTCGTCTAGTGGCCTAGGACGCCACCCTCTTCCCGTCCTCGACATAGTCGGGACGAGGATCCTCGATTTTGATTGAAAATCAAAATCGGGACAAGGTGAAAAAAAGAAAAGTGTATTATCTCTATATCTTAAAGTCTATTAGAACAGGAAAGTATTATGTTGGTAGCACGAAAAATCCTAATAAAAGACTTTACAAACATAATAACGGTTCTGTTCGATCAACCAAATCAGGTCGACCATGGAAAATTATATATAAAGAATGCTTTAATACAGTTACGGAAGCTAGAAAAAGAGAAAAGCAAATAAAATCATGGAAAAAACGCTCGAGAATTGAAAATCTAATTAAGAGAACTAAGTCGCTATCGTCTAGTCTGGCCTAGGACAGCACCCTCT
>JADHYG010000057.1 GCA_016782545.1 Candidatus Microgenomates bacterium | reverse complement strand
TATGCCTAAAAAAACAAAGTCTCAAAAAATCATTACTGATTTAAAACGAAAACTAGCCACTCAGCAAAAAGAAGAAGTTTCTCTGCCTCAGGCAAGACAGGTTAATAAAAGACCGTCAATATCAACTAAAGCAAAAAGTGAAACTCCAACTATTCTTTCTTCTTTTATTGTCAAAGATCTTAAAAAGTCATTAGCCTTGACTCTACTTGCAATTAGCTTTGAATTTGTGTTATATTATGTATGGGAAGTTAGAGGAATTTGAAAAATCGTTAAGAGTTTTTAATGAGAGGAGGTGAAAGAAATTATGGCAAGCTTTTATTGTGTAAAATGTCGTGTTAAAAAAGACGACGAAAATCCTGAAAAAGTGACTATGAAAAATGGTAAACACGCTCTTAAGGGTAAATGTCCTACTTGTGGAACAACCATGTTCAGAATTGGTGGTTGGTAAATTCACAAGTGAATTTAGATTGGTATTTTAAATTTAACAAAAAAGCCCTCTTTATATTTAAAAATGAAAGAGGGCTCTTTTTTCTGAACTTTTTTCTCTATTTTACTAACCTCTTAAAGGTTTTTCCAGCAGTAAAGCCGGGAATTTTTCTCGCAGGAATATTAATTGGCGCACCAGTTTGAGGATTTCTTCCTTTTCTGGCTGCTCTTGCTCGCAATGAAAAAGTTCCAAATCCAGTAATAACAACTTTTTCTCCTTTTTTTAAAGCGTCGGCGACTCCGCCAAGAAACGCATCAACCGCCTCTCTGGAAGCTTTTTTCGTTAGTTTAGCCTTCTTAGATACTAACTCAATTAAATCAGCTTTTGTCATTTTTTAGACTTCACCTCCTCCAGGCAGGAAGATTCTATTCTTTTTTTTAAACTATTTTTATCTCTTTGTCAAGGGCTAAATTGGATTTTTGTATCTACAACTAGTTTTTCTTAGGAGGTCGGACCTCCTGGAGGTCCGACCTCATCAAGAAACCTTATCAAAAAAATCGCAAAATCTAAAGATGGAATTATTTTTTTAACAAAGAGGTTCGATGGCAGGAAGAGTTCCTCTCTCTAAAAATTCAAGCATCGCTCCACCGCCAGTGGAGAGATAAGAAAATCCTTCCAGAAGCTTCTTATCTTTAATTGAAGACAAAGTATCGCCGCCGCCTAAAATAGAAAAAGCCCAAGAATCAGAAACTTCTTTAAGAAGAAAATTTGTTCCTTGAGTAAATTCTTTTTTTTCATAAACTCCCATCGGCCCATTCCAAATAATTGTGCCGGCATTTTTAATGTGTTTAGCATAAAGTCTTTGTGTTCTCGGTCCAATGTCATAAATGGCATAATTTTTGGTCACTCGTTTATAATTAACTACTTTTCCGTTTTTTTTAGTTTTGGTGTTGACAACAACAACATCAGTAGGTAATAAGAGAGCTGTTGTGGCTCGAGTCGCTTTCCAAAAACAAGCTCTAGCTGATTCAATCATCTCATGATCAACCAAAGAATCGCCAGTGCCTACTCCCCAAGTAGCAAAAAAAGTATTCGCCACCGCTCCTCCCAATAAAATTGTGTCTGCCACACCCAAAAGCCGGGCAATAACCGCAATTTTCTCCGGAGTCTTTGCGCCACCGATAATCATTACTAATGGTCTTTTGGGATTATTAATCGCTTCCGAAAGAATCTTAATCTCTTTTTCTATTAAAAAACCAGCATAAGAAGGAAGAAAATTAGTCACGCCTACTGTTGAAGCATGAGCTCGATGAGCGGCTCCAAAAGCTTCATTAACAAAAATATCAGCCATTAAAGATAAGTGCTTGCTGAATTGAACATCATTTTGTTCTTCTCCGGGACAAAAACGAATGTTTTCCAGCATGGCTATTTGACCCTGTTTAAGATTTTTGATCTGCTTAAGAGCATCTTTTTGCCAAAATTTATCAATAAGAGTGATTTTTTGCTTTAAGTGTTCGGCAGTTCTTTTAAGAATAGGCTTAACTGATAAACGAGGATCAACCTTGCCTTTTGGCCGGCCCAGATGAAAAACAAGAACTACTTTAGCTTGATTTTCAAGAAGGAATTTAATAGCAGGAACTGTCTCAATAATTCTGGTATCCTCGGAAACCTGAAAACCATCATCTAAAACAACATTAAAATCAACCCGCATTAAAACGGTTTTTCCTTTTAATTTGTTTTTTAAAGAAGATAATTTATTCATATTTCCCAGAATTTATCCTGTAATTTTCTGCCAAGCATAAAGAGTCATGTCAATTAATCTTTGCACATAGCCCCATTCATTATCATACCAAGCACAAATTTTAACTAAATAACCATCAGTCTTTGTTAAAAGAGAATCAATCATCGCCGAATGAGGCCCTTTTAAATCTGAAGAAACAAGCTCTTCTTCGGTTATTTCTAAAATTCCTTTTGCATCACCTTGAGACGCTTTTTTAAAACTTGAATTGACTTGAGAAATATTAACTTTCTTTTCTGTTTCCACGATTAAATCTATTAAGGAAACCGTTAAAAGAGGCACTCTTAAAGATTGACAAATAATCTTACCTTTTAAATGAGGCAAAACTTTACCAATGTCTTTAGCGGCGCCAGTTGAAGCTGGAATAATATTGGCTGTACCTGCACGGCCGAAACGAAAATCTTTTTTAGAAGAACCATCAAGCAGGTTTTGAGTGCGAGTCCAACTATGAACTGTCGTCATAAAACCTCTTTTGACTTGAAAATTTTCATCTAAAACTTTGAGAACCGGTCCTAAGCAATTAGTCGTGCAGGAAGAATTAGAAATGATTTTCTCCTTTAATGGATTAAAGTCTTTTTCATTAACGCCAAGAATGTAAGTTGGAGTTTTATCTTTGGCTGGTGCAGAAATAATGACTAATTTAACTCCTTTTTTTAAATGTTTTTGGCATTCAGTTGAAGTGCGAAACTTACCAGTGGCATCAATAACAATGTCAATATCTGCTTTTGACCAATTAATCTTCTTTAAATCTTCTTCTTGAAAATAAGCAATTTTCTGATTATTAACTGATAAAAAATTCTTTTGCGAGCTGATTTTTTTGGGGAAAGTTCCGTAGACACTATCATATTTGAGAAGATAAGCAGAAGAATCTGAGGGGGAACGACTATTAATAGCGGCGAGGGTGATCTGGGGATGTTCAATGGCAATTCGGGCAGCAATCCTGCCAACTCTGCCAAAACCATTGATCGCTAGCCTTAACTTTTTTCTTTTCATGTAATTTCACACTTTATCATATAGATAATTTTTGTCAAGAAAATCGTTATTTCGTAGTTTCAACCACTCTTATTTCCCGAATAACCGTGACTTTAATTTGGCCGGGAAAAGATCTTTTTTTCTCAATTTCTCCTCTTACCTGATGAGCTAAAACTTTAGCCTTAGCATCACTAACTTCAGCTGGAGCAACGATCACTCTTAATTCTCTTCCTGCTTGAAAAGCATAAGCCTCTTTCACTCCTTTGAATGACTTAGCCATGTCTTCAAGATCTGTTAATCTTTGGACATATTTTTGATAGTCTTCAAATCGTGCTCCTGGCCTTGCTCCAGAAATACTATCAGCAATATTGACAATCATTGATTCTATTGAGGTGAAAGGGATGTCTTCATGATGCTGAGCGACACAATCAATCACTGTTTGAGGTATACCATGTTTCTTTAAAAGCTCAACGCCGATTTTTACATGACTCCCCTCTTCATCAATAGCAATCTTGCCAATATCATGAAGAAGGCATCCTAAACGAACCGTGTTCACGTTAGCGCCAACTTCCTGAGCAAGAGCAATGCCTAACTTTGTTTCCTCCAAGGTGTGAGCAATCATATTTTGACCATAAGAAAATCGATATTTAAACCTGCCTAAAAGATCAATGATGCTTCGAGAAAGATTGTAAACCCCTACTTCACGAGCTAATTTCTGACCTTCTTCAAACATTATTTTTTCTATATCTTGTTTTGTTCTCTCAACTATTTCTTCAATTCGAACCGGCTGGATTCTGCCGTCAGCAATTAGTTTTTTTAAAGCCACTCTGGCAATTTCTCTTCTCACAGAATCAAAAGAAGAAAGACGAATAACTCCCTCTTCATCCAAATCAACATCAACGCCAGTGGCTTTTTCAAAAGCGCGAATATTCCTACCCTCTTTACCAATAATTCTTCCTTTCATTTCTTCTTTAGCCAGCTCAACTTGAGAAACAGTGTATTCAGCCACATAATCAGTAGCTGCTTTTTGCATCACATTAACTAAAATCTCTTTTGATTTTTGATCTGCTTCTTCCCGGGATTTTTCTTCAGCATCAATAATCATTTTAGCTGAATATTCAGTCAAGTCATTTTCTAATCTCTTTAAAATTAACTCCTTGGCCTCATTTCTTGTTAATTTAGCAATCCTTTCCAATCTCTCAACCTCTTCTTTTCTAATTGTTTCCACTTCGTTTAACTTTTTCTCAAACTCTTTTTCTTTTCCTAAAATTTTCTCTTCCCGACGAACAAAAGAAAATGCTTTTTGACTTAATTCTTCTCTTATTTTTTTTGTCTCTTCTTCTGCTTGTTTTTTTGTTTCTAAAGCTTGATCTTTAGCGTCAAGGATAATTTCCCGTGCTTTTGCTCTAGCAAGCTCTTCTTCAACAAGAGAAACCTTTTTTTTAGGTTGAGGAATAGAAACTGGCTTTATTTTCTCTGGTTCTTTTTTCTCCAGTACTTTTTTCTCTTCTATTTTCTCTGGTTCTTTTTTCTTTTTCCTAAAAACATTAGTTAAATTTTTAAAAAAATTCATAAAAAATACCTCCTATATAACAAACTTAAGTTTGTCATTCCAAGATTGGAGTGACGAATTTTAATTCGTTATCTTTAAATAATTCGTGCGAAATGGAATTTAATGAAATTAGAACCTTATTTATGAGGTCTTGGGAGGAAAGTGTAATGTGTTGATAAATTGATTTTCATTTTTAGCTTAACTGACTTTCCAATTTTATCTTTCTCATTATCCATTTTGCACTATTATTATTCTACCTTTTTTTCACAATTTCGTCAATAAGAAATTTTGAGATTGACTTTTAGCCTTATATTGTGATATAAGTCAAATTAATCAATTTTATCTTTAAGGAGGTGAAAATAAGATGTGTAAAGAATGCGGTTGTAGATTATTTCCTGAAACAACAGAGCATAAGGTAATGAGCCAAGGAACGGCGGAGATATTAGAAATGCTTGATAGAGAAGGCATTACTGATCCTGAACTAATACAAATGGCAATCCGAGACTATATGTCAAATATCAGTGAAATATACGACGGCCCTCCTTTAGAAAATCTAGAAGAGAGCTAGAAATTCAATAAATAACCAAAAAGCAGGAGTAAAATTTATTATCTGAGGAGGCGAAAATCAATGATAGAAAATAGACCAGAACAAAGAGGTACTTTGTTGAGCATAGGTGGTAGTCCCAATAATCTTGTCGCTAAGATTATGACTCCGGAAGGAAATTTTGAAGAAATCTAGGTAAATAGCGAGGTAGACTGTTATGATTTTGAACAGGTAGCTACAGATTTGGAACTTGATCTTCCTGGCCCTAGAGACTATACCCAAGCCTTTGAATTAAAACAGAAACAAGGAGTTGAACTGGAAGTCATTTGAGAATAATATCTTCCACTCTAAGCAACCTCAGCTTTTATCAATGTCTTGTCGTTAAGAAAGTGTAACGACCAACCGTGTAATTTTTGGTCAAGTTAAATGGTTTGAACCACTTAACTTTTTGAGGCTAAACTGAAGTGTGTTTTTTCCGTCTTTTCTTTCTAATCTCATGATGTAAATATCGCCAAGAGCCGGTTCCTTTTCCTCCTTTAGAAAGAGTTCCCAAAACTAAGTCTTCTACTTGTTCCCAAAATTCAGCCATTTTTTCTTCTTTAAGAATTTTTCCAGCAAATTTTTTGTAGCCTTTTCCTCCATATTTTAAACTACGACTAACATTGGCAATTGTTGGTCTACTCACTCTTAGAATTTCCCGAATACTTCCATATGGATAACCTTTCAAAAGAAGCACAGAAATAGATAATCTTTTAGCTAACATTACTTTTTCTGTTGGTGTTAAAAGATCATCTAAAAGCTCTTTTGCCTGATTTTTACTAAAAGAATCAGTGATCACTTTTAAGAGTAATTCAAAGACTCGATTGTAAACTTCTTCTGGTAATGGATATTTTGAAACCTGCGGCATAATTTTCTTTATATAGCAACCGCAAAACAAATTTACCTGTTTTGACAAATCAATTTTATCAGATTTGATAATTAAATTTCCTATGAATTACGGATAACTTGAAATTGTTAATTTTTTGCTTAAAACTAGTTGTGGGTTGATGAACAATTCTGTCTTTGGCATACTTCCAAACACGCTCTTGGGGATTAGTGTCTGGAGCATAGGGTGGGAAGTTAATCAAGTGGAAGTTGGTCAAGCTACCCTTTTTTCTTAATGTTTGCCTGAGTTTCTTACCCTTGTGCCATCTGGCGTTATCCCAAACAAGACAAATCTTTTTGCCCGGGT
>JADHYG010000056.1 GCA_016782545.1 Candidatus Microgenomates bacterium | reverse complement strand
GGCACGCTAGATTAATGAAACAAAATCCTATTAAATTTATGGAATATATTGCCGCTGAAATGATGAAAATAGCAAAGCACGAAGGCAACAAAAAACAAGAAGCGGTTTTTAGAACTATAAATTGTATTGCTCAAAAATATTTATGAAAAGACGTTTCAAAACAATTAACATCAGAGAAACCGAAATCGAAGACGTTTTGGTTAGTTATCCGCAAATCACAGCGAATATAATAGAATTTAAAGGTGAATTAAAGTTGATAGCCAGGCAAATGATTGTACCGTCTGGAAGAATAGACTTGCTATTTTTAGGCAAAACTGAGTTATTTTTAATAGAGCTAAAGGTAGAAAAGTTCAATAAAAATTTTGTAGATCAAATTGTAAGTTATCGCGAAGATCTTTTGAAGCTTCAACAGAACAGCAAGCTAATAGATGCGACTATTAATTCTTTTCTACTTCTTCCTTCTTATGTCCAGACAGATGAATTAGCCGCAAAATCTGCAAACGTGTCTTTGAAAAAGTATTCCCCTGCCGAGGTTTTAGAAACGTTCTTCAGAAAATTATCTTCATTATCAAGTTTTTTAACTGTAAGACCAATGGATTACGGTGTTTGGAATATACATTTGATCAATCGTGGTCTTTCACTTTTAATCAAAACTAAAGAAATAGAAGAGTTAGTAAAAAAGATTGGTATTTCTAAAAATTCTATTAGGAATCAACTAAGATTAGGCGAGCAACTTGGCCTAGTCTCTAAACTCAAAAAACAATTTTACTTAACAGAAACAGGTCAAGAATATGTTAAAAATATGAGCAAACAAAGTAGTTACGTATTAACCAATAACCAAGTAGAAATACTAAGAGATTTCATTGTACACGATCCATTTTATTCGCCAACGATTTTCGGAATATTTACTCTTGTCGAGGCAGTTTTCATTTTGGCTCGAAACGGTTATCCAGTTGACATTAAAGATCTTATTGAATTTTACAAGCACTCTGTAGGTAAAAAATTCGAATGGAAAACAGAAAGGTCTGCTTTTCTAGGAACCCGTGCATTTAGAAATTTTGCTGTGGAACTAGGACTACTTGGAGTAGTTGGTGACAGGGTTTTTCTTACACCTGCAGGCCTTAAGTTTATCTTGATGCTTCAACTCCATAAAGGAATTAAGATCGTGGATGCAATGAGAGTAAAGTAGATTTTAGCTTTTCCGGATTATTCCAACCACTTCCCCGCGTATTTCTAAGTTTTTAACAAAAATGGGTTTCATGCTCGAATTTGCGGGCTGAAGTCTGAAACCACTTTTTTCTTTATAAATTTTCTTGAGCGTTGCCATGTTACCATTTATAAGAGCAACTACTTTTTGTCCATTATTGGCTGTTTCTTGACGGCGAACGATAACAGTATCTCCGTCATTTATTCCTTCATCAATCATACTGCTACCTTTAACTTTTAATCCATAATGAAGTCCAGTTTTAGAAAGCATGGTTTTGGGTACACTTATTGGTTCTGGATTTGAGATCGCTTCAATCGGCTCACCAGCAGCAATATAGCCAAAGAGAGGTATCTCAACTTTTCGTTTTGTAGGGACAATACCACGCCATTTCTTTTCTTCTTTATAAAGGAGTCCTTTTTGCTCAAGAATATCTATATATTGGTAAATAGTAGTCACTGACTTGTTAAAATGTTTTGCAATTTCTGCTAGTGAAGGAGCATAATCATTCTTTTTTAAAAAAGAAGCAATAAAATCTAGTACTTGTTTTTGTTTTGGAGTTAGAGTTGCCATTTTTACCATTGACATAAACAACTAAATATACTAAAATTTTACTAATATTCTTCTGGTGTTGTCAAGAGGCAAAATGAAAGCTGATAAAAAAATGATTATTTAGTTTATAAATTCTACGGCCTCACGCCAGAAGAAATTGAGATTGTGGAGAAATTTTTAAATGAAAAAAACAATTAATCGCTTAAATCAAAATTAAAAATCTTATGAACAATTTAGAAGATCAATTAGGTAAGACCATCACTTCACCATCAACAGATAACGCAATGCAAGCAATGTCTAGTTTGGTAACTGATTTAATCGAAATTGACATTGATACTTTGATAGGCAACGAACTAATCAAAGAATTACCCGTTGTTAAGGTATTTGTAACCGCATCAAAAGTAATTAAAGGAATATCAAATGAGCTACTCCTTAAAAAAATATTTATATTTCTATTCCAACTGAAAGGTACGACTTTAAAGGAAAGAGAGAAATTCTTGCAAAAACTAGGCTCCTCAAAAAGAAAAGAAATATTATCCAACCTGATTCTTGTGTTAGATAAACATGAACAACTAAGGAAATCAGAAATACAAGGAAAGTTATTTGCTGCTTACATAAAAGAAAAAATGAATTATATGGACTATATGACTTTGACATATGTCGTAAACATGATGGACATTAACACTCTAGAAGCGCTTGTAAAATTCTATACTATTAAATCTTCTGCTTCATTAAAACCAGAGCTTATCTACAACTTTATTTTTTTACAACTTATCAGAATTGACAATTCAAAAATAGGAACATTGGGTGGAGGTGGGCCTGAATATAAAAGAAATCGACTGGGAATGTTATTAGTTGAACATGGAGCAGAGGCAAAAATACCACAAGATTACAAAAAACTAATTTTAAAGCAAACATAGAGTTTACGCCGTCAGAATGTGGTAATTGGACGAATGGTTTAAAAATTCTACGACCTCACACTGGAGGAGATAGAAATAGAGGAAAGAGGTTAAATAAAGTCTATGGATATTCCGATTAGATTCAAGTTTTTCGACAAATTAAAGCTTTACCAAGACTACTTAAAAGAGGATTCGATGCTGGAAAAAACTAAAAGTGAATACTGGCTGTGCGAAAAAGCCATCATGCTTTGGGCATATTCTGATGACCACCAACACCTTGGAGTCCCGTTAAGTGTTGTAACATTTGTTCACAAATCTAAAGAAATATTGGAAGGCGCAAGAAGAATCGATAGCTCCAACAAGAAGGCAATAAGATGGGTAGGAGAAAACATTGATAACAAGGAAGCGATGTTACGCGTTGTGGAGAATTTGATAATATTAGAGCTGGCAACCGACTTGAAGCCTCAGCAAGAAAGAGTAAACCCTAAGGACTACTCCAGGGAAGTTACTGTTAACTTGAAAGGCTTTCTCCTAGGCGAGTTGTTGTTCGAAACATACGAAAATTCTGGCTTTTGGTCCAGAAATTTTAGAAAGTATAAACTTGCGCTCTTTGTTTTTTACGCCACATTTATAGTTTTATTTCTTACCGTTTACTTGGTTTTTTTAGAACAGCTTTTCCGGCTTATAAAACCTGAAAGTTTTGTAGCAATAGGTGCATACATTGGAAAGTTTCTCGGGTACTCTTGGTGGTCGACAGTTACGACATGTTTTTTAATATATTTAGGATTAAGACGAGTTTGGAAAAGGCTTTAATAAAACAAATTGACCAAATGGTTTACAAACTCTACAACCTCACGCCGGAGGAAATTTAGATTGTAGAGAAAAATACAAAATGATGGAAAAACAAAAAATTCACCCTCGTCAATACAATATCTATTGCGATGAAAGCAATGTTGAGAATCCACTATACACTAGTAGATACACCTTCAAGGTGTCTTACCCTTGACACCTTGGGGTATTTTGCGCTAATTCTATTCAGTCGGGGAGGGGAGAATTGAACTCCCGCCACACGGCCCCCAGCCGCGCATTCTACCGTTAAACTACTCCCCGTAAAGACCTAATTTTTTAAGATAATTATATCCCTTGTGTGTTTTAAAGAATTTCTCTCTTTTAACTGCTTTTTCTCTATTGCTGAAACTTTCTTTGTAAATTAACTTTAAAGGTTTCCTATGTTTTGTAGTTCTTACTTTTCCGTTATTATGTTGTTTTGTTCTATTAGCTAAATTATTAGTCTGTCCGATGTAATATTTATTATCTTTTAAGCTTTTCAGAATATATACAAAATACATTTTTTCTGATCGTGCGCGCATTCTAGCCCCCGGGCCTTCGGCCCGTTAGGGCCAGGGCCACCCGGGCCTTCGGCCCGTTAGGGCCAGGGCCACCCGGGCCTTCGGCCCGTTAGGGCCAGGGCCACCCGGGCCTTCGGCCCGTTAGGGCCAGGGCCGTTAAACTACTCCCCGAATTTGCTTGATTTTAAATTTTTAAAGATATATACTGGATGTATTATTTACAACTTGTCAGCCAGAGACTGATCATCCTCTGGATGACATTTTATCATAGACTTTGTCAGAATAGAAACATATGGCAAAAGATAAGAAACTTGAAGCAGTCAAACTGGCCATGGAGCGAATTGAAAAACAATATGGTAAAGGTGCGATTATGAAATTAGGTCAGCAAGCCATAAGAGATGGTATTAAAGTAATTCCCACTGGTTCAATTGCTTTAGATTTGGCTTTAGGTGTTGGCGGGGTTCCTTGCGGTCGGATTATTGAGATTTACGGCCCTGAGGCTTCGGGAAAAACCACTTTAACTTTAAGCATTATTGCTGAAGCCCAAAAAAAAGGCGGCGTGGTTGCTTTTATTGATGCCGAACATGGATTAGATCCTGCTTGGGCAAAAAAGATTGGTGTCCAACTCGACGATCTTTTAATTTCTCAACCAGACACCGGTGAGCAGGCTTTAGAGATAGCCGAGACTCTGATCCGCTCAGGTGGGGTGGATATTGTTGTTGTTGATTCAGTGGCTGCTTTGGTGCCAAGAGTTGAAATTGAAGGTGAAATGGGACAATCAATGATGGGAGTTCAAGCAAGATTAATGAGTCAAGCTCTGCGAAAATTAACCGGTATTATTTCCAAATCAAAAACTGTTTGCATTTTTACTAATCAGATTCGTCATAAAATTGGCGTCATGTTTGGTAATCCAGAAACAACTTCAGGCGGTTTGGCCTTAAAGTTTTATTCTTCAATCCGTCTTGATGCCAGAAAAATTGCCACCTTAAAAGCTCATGATCAAATTATCGGCAGTCGTCACAGAATTAAAGTCGTAAAAAATAAAGTTGCCCCACCTTTTAAAGTAGTCGAACTTGATATTTTAAGCGATGAGGGAATTTCTTATGAAGGTGGTATTATTGATGTTGGCGTGGATCTTAATGTTCTAGAAAAATCCGGTGCTTTTATTAAATATAAAGGCAAGATTTTAGGTCAGGGAAAAGAAGCCGCTAAGATTTATCTTAAAGAAAATCCTAAATTAGTCAAAGAGCTTTTGGAAAAAATTTGGAAAGCAGTTAAAGATAAAAAAGATTAAAAAATCCATCCTCTATGCCTCGAATTACCAAGATTTCTCCCCAAAAGAGAAGACAAAGAGTTAATATTTTCCTTGATGAAAAATTTGCTTTTGGTTTGGATTTGGAAACTTTTTCTAAATATAATCTTCGAGTTGATCAAGAAATCTCCCAGGAAAAAATAGAAGAAATTATTAAAGAAGAAGAATTTTTTAAAATTTATGAAAAAGTCTTAAGATTTTTGTCTTTTCGGCCGCGGTCAAAAAAAGAAGTTAAAGACTATTTTTATAAAAAAGATGTGGGTGATGAAACGCAAAAAATGATTATCAAAAAACTTGAAAAATTAAAGTTTTTAGATGATGAGCAATTTACTCTCTGGTGGGTTGAACAGAGAACAACTTTTCGCCCTAGCGGCAAAAGACTCTTAAGATATGAATTAAGAAAAAAAGGGATTAGTGAAGAAATTATCGAAAACATCTTAACAGATGAATTTTTAGAGAAAACTTTTAAAAAAGAAAGGGAAACTCAAGAAGCGATCGCTGGTCGACTTTACCCTTCTTTTGAATCTGAGATGGCTCTGAAAGCGGCTCAAAAAAAACTTCGTAGTTATGAAAAACTACTTAACACTCGTCATCCTGAACTTGATTCAGGATCCCAAAGGAAAAAGATTCCGAAACGAGTTCGGAATGACACTAATTTCGAATTCCGCAAAAAAATGACTGCTTTTCTAGCTCGTCGCGGCTTTTCTTGGGAGGTAATAAAAGAAGTAATTGATAATTTTAATAAAGAAAAGTCTTAATAGAAGGAGGGTAGAGGTAAAGGTAGAGGGAGAGAAATCAAAACTAAAACCGAGTCTTAAAAAGTTAAGTGGTTCAAACCATTTAACCATGATTATAACTTTGAACTTTTTCAGCTTGTTATGTTTTTACTGCATTTATTTCATAAATTAATTTCGCATAAGATGTGTTTGTATTGACAGTAGCATAAAAAAATTGTTAAGATTATTAAAGTTAAGTGGTTCGAACCACTTAACTTTAATAACATATAGTCCCCGCAAAACAAATTTACCACATTTAATTGTATAATTGTCTAAGTGTTAAAACCTGCCCAGATAGCAACAGACGAGAAAGAATTATTAGTAAGTTGGTATCGTTATGGACCTAACGCACTGGTTAGAGATAGAGCCCACGCTGTCCTGATGAATAATCAAGGATTAAATGCACGCAGAATCGCCAACCTGTTGTTTAGAGATTACAAAACAGTCAGGACTTGGTTATCCTCCTTTAAAAAACATAGAATCAGCAGTCTTTTCA
>JADHYG010000055.1 GCA_016782545.1 Candidatus Microgenomates bacterium | reverse complement strand
TAATTCTTCTGGTGGCTTTTTATCACAAGCAGTAACTCTTGAGCCTTTTTTAACTAAATATTTAACCGTGGCTATTCCCTCAATTGAAATGCCTAAGACAACCACCTTTTTTCCTTTAAAATTCATGTCATCTTATCATGGCCAAAAAAAGACCAAAAACAGCTAACATTACCCCCGCCAGCCAGGCTCGAAAAACTATTTTCGGTTCCTCCCAGCCTTGCTCTTGAAGATAAAGATGAAAAGGAGCGACTTTAAATATTCTTCTTCCCAAAAATCTTTTTCCTAAAATCTGAATCAAAGAAGAAGCCGCCTCTATTACAAAAAGACCGCCAATGACTACCAATGTAAAAGCTTTGCCAAGTAAAAGGCCAATCACGGCAAAAGTGGCTCCAAAAGATAAAGCTCCTACGTCTCCTAAAAAGATTCTTGCCGGAGTAATATTAAAATACAAAAAGGCAATCAAGCCTCCCAACCAAAGAGCAATAAAAGTAGAAAGCGGGGTGTCTAAAATCGAAACAGAAATAATCCAAAAAGCAAAAAGAGCAATCATTAATAATCCTGAGGCTAAACCATCCAGGCCATCAGTAATATTAAAAGCATTGGTAAAAGAAACAATCACAAAAACAGCAAAAGGAATGTAAAAAAGACCCAAGTCAATTACGCCTAAAAAGGGAAGGTTAATGATTTCAATTTTAAAATCATTACAAAGCCAAAAAGCAATTATTAAAGCTAACAATATTTCTAAAAAAAGCTTTTGAAAAAATCTTAAACCAAAAAATTTGCCTGATACTGAAGGAAATGTTTTTTTAATGTCGTCATAAAGTCCCAACAATCCAAAAGACAAAAAAGTAAAAATTAAAATTTTAACCTCTTTGGCAAAAGGATAAAGAGATGTAATTGGAACCCAAAAATAGCGAAAAACAAGTAAAGAAGTGAAGAAAAGAAAAATGGTAGTAATAATGATTAAAATTCCTCCACCAACTGGAGTACCTGCTTTTTTCCGATGAAACTTGTCAAAAATTGGCGTCAGGCGCAAAAAAAGATCTCTTGTTTTTTGCTGCTTCCTCTGGAAACGAAGTTTATACAAAAGATTAATAAAGGGAAGCAAAAGAACACCGTTTACTAAAAAAGCAAAAATTAAAAAACCTAAAAGAATAACCATAAGACAAATTTCTAATTTCCAAACTTTTTGAAAATTGAATCACTACAAACTCGTTAATATGTAAGGTCCGAGAATTAGGATTGCCACTATAACTGCGCCAATGGCGGTTATTAACATCATGCCTGCGGCGACGTCCTTAGCAATCTTAGCTTGTTTTGACCATCTCATTGTTATTAAATCAGTCATTGCTTCAATCGAAGTATTAACCATTTCCACGGCAAACCCAAAAACAATAGTTAAAATTAAAATTGTCATTTCTAAAAAAGATATCTTAAAATAAAAACCGGCTAAAACTGCTAAAAGAGCCAAAATAAAGTGAATTTTAAAATTAGGCTGGGTAGAAAAAGCCCAAACAAGGCCGTTGAAAGCATTTTTAAAGGAAATTTTATGTTTTCGTATTGTTTGAATCATCTATGGTATATTATATCAAAATTTCGAAATTTAAAGGCGGCGGGCTCTTTTTCTCACACTCTCAATCACTAAATTTAACAAATACCAAGAACTTAAAGGCAAATCATGAGCATGAAGAAAAACTTTCTCATCGCCTCCAAATCCTTTTTTAAAAAGAGTTACTCTGGTAAAACGATGATTGGGTTTATCAGGAGGAGCTATTCCCCAAAAATTAAAAATTTTTAAATTTCGTTTTCTTGCTTCCAAAATTGCTTTCCAGATCAAAAAATGGGCGCTAGAAATTTTAGGATATTTTGATGAGGTAGCCGCATAATGATAAGTGGCTTCTTTTTTGTAAAACATCACCATGGCGGCGGAAACAATCTCGCCTTTATATTTAGCTAAGAAAAGGCGAGCTTGATCGCCTTGGAAAAAAATATCGGCCATATTCTCAAAATGCCGCTTAGAAAAAGGAGCAAAGCGATGACGAGAAACTGCCTCTTTTTGCAGCCGATAGAGATGATCTATATCTTGAATTTTTTTGCTTTGAAAAATTTCAACTCCTTCGCGCTCTGCTCTTCTAATCAGATAGCGAGTTGTTTTTCGCATATTAAAAAGAAGAACGTCTTCTTTAGGAAAAATATCTAAAAGCCATGTTCTCTCGGCATGAAGATGCATCACTGCCGGTTTGAAATCTGAGTTCTTAAAAAGTTCTCTGTTCTCTTTTGTTTCTTCAATTGGCGGCCTGATTCTAATAAAAGAAGCGCTCTCTCTCCGGCCCAATTTCTTAAAATACTCTATCAAAGCTTTAAAATGAGCAGTTTCCCCCCAGTTAATTAACGGTCCAGCCGGACAAATAAAATGGACTCCCCTTTTGGCGTGAGTCTTGATTAATAAACAAACACCAACTAACTTATCTTTTTCAAAAATTCCCAATCGAAACACTTTTTCTCCCATCAGTTTTTGAAACTCACCCCAATTCCAGGACTGAAGAAAGCTGCCATTTTTATCACGGAGAACAAAGTCCTCCCAGATTGTTTTACTCTTAATTTCTTTAACTTCCATCATCTTTTCTTAAAAAACTCCTGAACGAGTTTGGTGATTTTTCTAATACCTTTTTTGGTCAAACGAGGATGAGTTGGTAAATTTACCACTTGTTTTGCAGTTTTTTCAGCCACAGGACAACTGCCTGCTTCATATCCTATTTCATTAAAATCCACTCCTTCTGGATCAATAACACAAGCATACCAATTTTCTAAAAGAACATTTCTTTTTTTAGCAAACTGATAAAGCTTTGAAGCTTTTTTTGTTTTAAGGGTATAGCGAAGAATAGCTGAATCATCATCTATTTCGGGCAATTCAACAAGAAGATTTTTTAACTCTTTTTCATAAATCTTTACTATTTCTTTTCTTTTTTTATTAAATCTTTCTAATTTTTTTAATTGATTACTGGCAAGAATCGCAAGTGCATGAGGAAGTTTTGCAGAATGATTTTTGGGCTGTTGACTCAGTTTTTCTTTTTTTTCAACAGGAAAAGAAAGAAGGTTTACCTTTTGAAATAAAAAAAGAATAATCTTTCCAATACTCAAAAAATTATAAAAAGGTAAAACTAGGAAATTAAAAATCAAGGGGTGAAGAAGTTGTTGAAAAATCCAAAAATATGAAGGATAAAAAAGTTTTTCCTGAAAAGTTTTAAGTTTTTCTCCAATTAAATCATCATTTGTCACTGCCATGCCGCCAAAAACCGAAGAAATTACCTTGTCTCTGCCAAAACTGAAAAATGCAGCTTTTCCAAAAGTTCCTGTCAATTGTCCTTTATATTTTGCTCCTAAAGAATGAGCGCAATCTTCAATAACAATTAAATTATTTTTTTTGGCTATTTCTAAAATCTTCTCCATTTTTGCTGATTGACCAAATGTATGTTGAACAATTATTGCTCTTGAAGAAGAATTAATTTTTTTCTTTAGATTATTGGGATTAATATTAAATGTATTTTTTTCAATATCTACATAAACTGGTTTTGCCCCTGTCCAAAGAATAGAATTAGGAACAACAACACAAGTAAAGGCTTGAAGCAAAACCTGATCACCTTTTCCTAGGCGCAATGATTGTAGAATTGCTAATTGAGCGGTTCTACCGCTATTAAAAGAAATTGCGTGTTTAACCCCTAAATATTTGGCAAATTCTTTTTCTAATTTTTCAATATATTCTCCTCTTTTCCACTGCCAAGGAGAAAAAAGAAGTTTTAAAGCCAAAAGAACATCGTCTTTCTCTGTGTTGGGTGATAATGAAATAGTAATAGGAGAAAACATAAAATCCAAAATTGTTAATTGTCCCAATGCTTTGATCGAGAATCCTCGACTTTGTCGGGATTAATTGTTAATTGTTCTAAATATGATTTTGCCCCTTTTCCCTCGAATAAGATAACTCCTTTTTTAATTTCTGGCAAATCTTTTTTAAGAGTCACTTTTTCTTTAGCTTCTTTTAAAAATTCTTGATAAGAATTTTTATTAGTTAAAATGATCTGATCACAAACTTGGGATGCTTTTTGAGCAATTTTCTCATGAACCCCAGAAGAAGCTTTTCCCAGCTCAATTATTGGCTGAAAAACAAAAATCTTTTGACCTTTAAAGGTTTTTAGAAAATCAAGTGCCGCCAATACTCCATGAGGATTACTGTTATAAGTACTGTTAATTAAAATCAAATCTTTTTTATTAATAATTTCCATTGTTTGAGATGGTAGATCCAGCTTTTCAATTAATCGAATCACTTCTTTGGCTTGTATTCCCAGCTCTTCTGCAACTACTCTAGCCATCTGAATATTTTCTAAAAAGTGTTTTCCGGCTAAATTAATTTTCAAATCATTCTCCTCTTTTTTAACAAACCTCACTTTTCTACCCATTTTCTTGGCTTTTTCAGCCATTTCAAGACAGTACTTATTATGACCATTAAATACAGCTAAACCTTTTTCGGGCAGGGCTTCAATTAACTCAAATTTAGTACTAATAGTGTTTTCCAAACTGCCAAAAAGCGCTTGGTGCTGTTCATTGATACCAGTAATAACACCTGCCTTTGGCTTGACAATTTCACAAAGTGATTTGATTTCTCCTTTTTTATAAGCTCCCATTTCACAAACAAAAATCTGATGATCTTGATTAAGATCTTGAAGAATGGTTTGGGCAATGCCAATGGCAGTATTAAAATTAGCTGGCGTTTTTAAAACCTTGAATTTTGAAGCGAGAATTTGCGCTAAAAATTCTTTGGTTGAACTCTTTCCATAACTACCGGTAATGCCAATTGTTAAAAGTTTGGAGTGTTCTTTAATTTTCTGTTTGGCTTTTCGAATAACAAGTTGCTGATAAATCTTAGCCGGAATATTTGTCAAAATAACAAGAATGGTAACGATTAGCAACAGCAGTCGGTCAAAAATCAAAAGTTTTATTGGCAAAAAACCCGAAGCGAAAATTGTTCCCAAACAAAGCAAAAAAACCAAAACCATAATCAAAACTGTTTTAAAAGTAAAATCCGGCCATTTCCATTCTTTTTTAAAAAGCTGTATGAGATAAGAAAGGGCTTCAATCAAAAAAGATGCCAAAACCAGCCAAAAGAACAAATCTCGAAGATTAGTGAAAAACATCAAAGGAGTAAAAAATAACAAAAGCCACTTAAGAATCTCTTTTCTGCCCAATAAAAGCTTGCGTCCCTGTTGGATGTTTAAATGAATTAAGAACCGATCTAAGCGATATTCTTTTAATTGCCACCAAAAAAGATAGAATATAGTATTTTTAATAATGACAACTGAAAAAACGATAATCAATAATATCTCTAAATTCTCCATATTTCACAACCCAATCTATTAGTATTACCTTTTATGCTACGATCGTAGTATTATTTGTAATAATCCTATAGATTATTTAGAACAACAAGGTCAAAAAAACTCTAAACACTTTTTGGTTAAGTAATTAATATTTTATCACAACCACCAAAAAACCTGCTTTCTGGTCTAATATTTTTTCAAACCTTCAAACAGGTTATCTTTTTTACCAAGGTATCTCTTGTGTCAGTATGTGGGAAGTTTACCTTATTTCGAGCTTACGAGAAACAAGCTCTGCTTATTTTTCCCTATATACTGCCAGTTCTTTTATAGTTTCCTCAATGGCGTTCCTAACTAAACTTTCAAGTTCAGAATAATTACCATTGTCAGCATTTTTTAGTGCTTGTACGTATTTCTTTCTACCTGTTTTAGTCTCAACTTTAAGTTCGATGGGAGGTAGATCAAGATTAAGAAGAATAACATTAATAAGCAAGCGTCCGATGCGACCATTGTAATCTTTAAATGGATGAATCCAAAGAAAGCGATGGTGTATCCAAGCAAGAAAACAAACCAATTTTTCAAAAAAATCAGCTTGATTTAAGCTTGGTAAATATTTTAGTCTCTCGGCTAAATCTCTACAATAATTATCCACAAATTGAGAAAGAAGATAATGTTTTGGTGGAATGTAATCTGAAACAGTTACTTCAACTTTTCGAAAGTTGCCGCCTTCTTTTGGAAATATCCAAGCAAAACCAATCTCGTGAAGTTTTTTGATGAAAGATGGTGTTATGGAAATTTTCGTTTTCTTGCGCTTTTTTAAGATAAAATCCCAGGATCGTTTAACACCTTCAATCTCAAGAGGAATAAGTTTTGATCGTGGAATCATGCCAAGCACAGTTTGTCTATAACTTGTTTCGTCTTTGCGTTTGGTCATGTCTTTACCTGATATCGTTCAAGTACTTTTTGTACCATTTGAGGCGTAGTTTCAGGATTTTCTGTTTTGGTGGTCCTGTAAAGCATTTTCTTTTCGAAAGCACTAAAAAACTGCTGACGTTTCTTGTCAGATAGAAGCTGAAATTCTTTGATTGTATTTAAGATTCTTTGTTTAGTCATGGGTAAAATTATACCAAGAAGAAAAAAATAAGACAAATTAATAGCTATTTTTTATCTACTTTTTTCATTCCTAGTAACTAATATTTTAGCACAACCACCAAAAAACCTGCTTTCT
>JADHYG010000054.1 GCA_016782545.1 Candidatus Microgenomates bacterium | reverse complement strand
TAATCAATTCTGGATCTGGTTGATCACCAGTATCAAGACTGTTGCTAATTAATTTTTCTGTGATCTCTTCTTCCTTAGCTCCAGCTTTTATTATCCCTTGAAACGCCCGTTTTATCTCATCTCTTCCCCCATAGGCTAAGGCTAAATTAAGGATAATTCCTTCTTTGTTCTGTGTTAGAACCCCTGCTTCTCTAACAGCATCTTGGATATCAGTTGGAAAACGGCTAACGTCTCCAAGAGAACAAAATCGAACATCTTCCTTGTCTAACTTGCGCAACATTAAAGGAACACCTTCTCTTAAAACTTTGAAGAGCCCTTTCACTTCTTCTTCAGGCCTCTCTAAATTATCAATAGAAAGAGTGTAGAAAGTTACTACTTGTGTACCCAGCTCTATGCATTTTCTTACGATTGGATCAATGCGTTTTTCTCCTTCTCGATATCCTTCAATCAGTGGCAAATCATGAAGTTTGGCCCATCTTCGATTACCATCCATTACGAAGGCAATATGAGAAAGCGGCGTTCTTTCTTTTTCTAATCCCAGCACCCTTTCTTTCATGATAAATTTAATATTCTCTAGCAATTGCTGCCTCTGTCACCGCCCAAAAAAATTGCTTTTCTTGACTTCCCCAATTCTCATCCCAGGTGTCTAAGGCTGATTGGGCTTGAGTGACAAGCCCTCTTGCCATTCCTCTTACATAATCTAAGGCTTCTGTTTTTATCACAATCCCTCTGATCTGATCAGCTTCTTCTAAGGTAATATTTCTTTTCCCAACGAGCGTTTCTAAAATTCTTCTCTCTGAGTAATCCGCTCGCTCGTAAGCTTTAAGAATAAGCAAAGTCTGTTTTCCTTCCGCTAAATCTGATAGTGGCGACTTGCCTAACACCTCTTCTTTTCCAAATATTCCTAAAATATCGTCTTGAAGTTGAGCCGCAATAGAAGTAGGCACAGCATAGGCGCTTAATTTTTCCAAAACATCCGAATCATCCTTATCAGCTAAAACAGCTCCTATATGCATTGGCGCTTCTCCTGAAGATCTACCTGCTTTTACAAAGGCTAGTTCAAGAATTTCTTTCTCTGTAGTTGTCCCCCTAGCATCTCGAAGTAAATCAAGAAGTTGACCATAAAACGTATCAATGCCGGAACGAACAAGAATATCTAGAATTTTGATTTTCTTCTCGGAAGAGATTGCCTCTGATGAAATAATCGGCTGACAAGCAAAGTAAACAGCTAAATCTCCAGCTAAAAGAGCAACAGAATCTCCATATTTTTTAGGATCACCTCGATAGTTTCTTTCTGGAAATTCCTCTCTAGAGAGTCGATGAATTGTTTTCCCGCCTCTTCTTAAGAGTGCTTCATCAATAATATCATCGTGAATAAGAAGATGGGTTTGTAAAATTTCTACACCCATCGCTGAGTCAATTACAGCTTGCCTTACCTGTTCATCATTCACGTTTTTTCCTAAAAGAGAGGTTGTTGCACCTACAAAAGCCACTCTTTGACGTTTACCACCGCGTAGTGTTAATTTCGCAATTCTTTCTAAGACCTCCCTACCATATTCCTCGCCACAAAAAGGATTTTCTCGTTCGACTTGGAAAAACTCTTTTAATCTCGGATCAACTTGCTCACGCCAATAATTAAAATAAGAAAAAACTTCAGTTAAAAGACGTTTACTCTCTTCATTCTGAAAACGCTCTTTCATCCTCTCTATTTTACCACATGTAGATTACACTACGCGATCGTGGCGTGTATCCGACTGTATCAACAATATCTTTTTCGTGATCCATCTCCTCCTAAGAGAGACAAAATGGCAAGCGATCGCGTATCATTTTGTCCGCCCTCATTAAACCTAATTTCCTAATTTCTCTATTTCTTTTTAGTTAAAAAAACCGCCCATTAGGCAGTTTAATTATCTACTTGGGATTTTTCCAAGAGCAATTTTTGTCTGGTTTTGTTTTCATTTCAATTTTCTTATCTTGTTTAGAACTTTGGATTTTAAAAATTAGAATTTGTCCTTCGACGGGCTCAGGATGGTGAGCAAGGTCGAACCATTTAGTATTTCGGATTTAGAATTTCGAATTTATTATCTTATACTATATCCTATAGCTTTTGTCAAGAGATAAGAAGGCCTTGCGTTTTGACCTCTCCTAAAGTGGTTAAGGGGCTGGCCGAATTAAATTCTTCTGCTGTTAAACCATAGACATGAAGATTGTAAGGAAAACCAACTGATTTTCGGTAAAGAAAGCGCAATCTCTCATCGTCATCCATTTTGGCAAAAGAGGAAGAAATGACAATTAAATCAACATCACTATCTTCTTTTGTCTTTCCTTTAGCAAAAGAACCAAAGAGAATTACTTTTTCAACCTTCAGATCTTGTTTGACTTTTTTAAGATATTTTTTTACTGCTGGTTTAATTTTTTCAAAATCCATTGGTAAACCTCCTTTGTCTTTTCAAATGTTGGTTCGGCTTTTTCTTTTGAAGTATAAACAAATCTTCTAAAATCTGGATAGCGAACTCGCCAATAATGACGCGTGATTTCGGCTAGTTCTTCATCCCAACCCTTTGGTAGTTTTAAGCCTGTTTCTTTAGCCAGTCTTTCTAACTGATGGATTTTAGGAGGAACTTTGTTTTTAAATTCAACAATGGCCGCTTTTAAGATTTTCTCAAGAGCTTGATGACAATAATAAACCGTCGCACTGTAGCGTCTACCGTTAAAAAGATAGACTGCGTCTTTTAGATGTTCGTCACTTTGAGCAAGCCAAAGCTTTGTTTCCTTTTTCATTACTATCAAAGGTAGCAAATAAATCCAATCAATTCAAGTAATAAGTTTTGCTTTTAAAACTTAAGCAATAAAAATGGCGTTAAAAAACCCCCGAAGCGTCGGGGGTAGTGAACCTATTCACTCTTGGTATTCCAAGAGCAATTTTTATCTGATTTTGTTTTCATTGCTGATAACGAATTAAAATTCGTCATTCCGAAAAGAGTAACAAACTAAAAGTTTGTCATTTCAATCTGACCGTATTTTTACATATCCTATAACTTTTGTCAAGTTGAGAAGCGATTTAAGTTAAGAAAGAGCTTATGAGGAGCTTTTTTTCTTTAGTTTTCTTTTTAAAATTTTATCAATTTTCTCGTTTTCTCTTTTTAGTTCTTCAAGAGTAATTTTCCGCTTCACATCTAGTTTGTCTTTAACAAACTTAGCAATTTGTTGAGCAGAAGAGAAGGCTTCTTCTGCCTCTTTTAAACTGTAAGTGGCAAAAACAGGTTCTGGATAACGAGCTTCAAAATAAAACTTCGTCAAGAAACGGCCATCCTCTTCAAGAGAAGCAAAAGAGGAATCTTTTTCTTCACATATCTTTAAAAGTCTTACCAAATTATGCTCTTTTTTGAATTTAAGATCAAACTTTACAATGTAAGCCTTGAGGTATTTTTCGGCTGCTTGATGAAAGAAAAAACAAATTTGATCAAAATAGGCTCTTTCTTCTTGAAGAGAAATTTTAGCAAAGCCAAAATCTTGATTAGCTTTGTAAAGCCACTCTTTAACTAAAAGCTCATGAGCCATAGAGAACCTGCCCTTCGCTTAAAATTTTTTTAATAAACGGGTCGCCTAAATACAATCTCTTTTTTATCTCGTAAGGAGTATAAACTAGAAGATCCATCGGGAGTTTATGTGAGCCTAAGAGTTTGCTAACCTGAGAATATCTTTCTCCTTTTCTTAATTCATCTACGCCCTTTTTTATTATTAAGAAGTCAAAGTCGCTATCTGGCCTAAATTTTCCTGTAGCAACAGAGCCAAAAAGAACAATCTTCTCTGGCTTATAAGCTTTAAGGGCCTCGACTATTTTCTTTAACTCTTTTTGATAGTTGTTTTTTAGATCCATTTTTAAGTTAACCCTACTTTAGCAAAGTATATTCTGAAAGTCAAAAAAAGTAAGGCAAAAAAATCCCTAAGGGCTTGTTCTTACCCAGTCTGACTGGGTCCTTAAGGTTTTTGCTAGAAAAAGCATGATATTTTAAAAAAACCCGCCTAACTAGCGGGGTTTTGAAACTTCATCTCTTGGCATTCCAAGAGCAATTTTTATCTCGTTTTTCTTTTTTCATCCTTCTAATTATCCTATATACCACTTACTATAAGTTTTGTCAAGTTTTCCGGAAACGGACTTTTGTAGGACTGATAACAACAAATCTATCTTTAAGTTTTCTTTTAAATTTCTTAAGAATTTTATCAAGTCGGCAAATTTTGGAAGACGCATCTTCTTCTCTGAGTCTAAAAAGAATTACTCCTCTGTGTTTTTTCTTTTGATAAAAAACTAATTCTCCAAAGTCTTTATCATTAGTGATAACAATTCTTTTTTCCTTATTGGCAATTTTTAAAACTTTTTCATCTTCTAAACTGGGAAATTTCTCAGCTATTGAAAGAGTGTTAAAATCAAGATTTCGGAGATACAAAACAAGAGAATATTCAACAGATTCATCAACAAGGAATTTCATGGAGAAAGAGGATATACTTCCTCATTTCTAACTGTTTCAGTAGCGTAAAACAGAACTGCTTTAATGTCTTCTTTAGTTAAACGAGGATAGTCGCGGAGAATTTCTTTAACATTCATATTTTGAGCTAGTTTTTTCAATATCAGTTCTACCGGAATTCTTGTTCCAGCAACGACCGGCTTTCCTGTCATAATTTTTGGATCAATAATAATTCTTTGTTTCATATTTTCTCACCTCTTTTTAGAGTCTAACACAAGTTTTTGAAAAACACAATTCAGATTTTGCTTTTAAAACTTAAGCGTTAAAAATGGCGTTAAAAAACCCCCGAAGCGTCGGGGGTAGTGAATTTATTCACTCTTGGTTTCCCAAGAGCAATTTTTATCTAGTTTTGTTTTCATCTTTTTCTCTTTTTTGTTTTCTCTATCTTTCTTTTAACTCATTAACTCTTTAACTCGTTAACCATCTAACCATTCTTTTCTCTTCTAACAATTCTTTTATCTTTTATTATATCCTATAACTTTTGTCAAGTGGTTTCAACAAAAATAGGGGTTTACAAAGTTGGAGATTAATGTATACTGAAAGAAAAGTCATTAAAACATTAAAACAATTAAGATGGATTCTGTTTTGGAAGTAATTGAAGAAAAAAAGAAAATAGTCATTGCCGTTGTGGTTGGGATTTTAGTGTTTGGTTTAATTATTCTTGTTGTTCGCAGCAAAAGGGGTGATGGCGTTAAAAGTCCGTTGGGTGATATTCAAAATGCTCAGGATGAACTAGAAGGTGAATTAATTCTTTGGGATGATGAAGCCGGTTTTACTTTTGAATATCCAGAAGATCTTTATGTCGACGATCATCCTGAAGACATGGAAAACTATGCTCATTTAGAAATTACTTCAACTAAAGAACTGGATGGTAAAATTCTCATTCTCGTTAATGACGCGACTACAGAAACAATTGATGATTGGTTAGAAGAGTCAGAAGAGGCTACTCAAGCCAGTACGATTGATACGACTTTAGCTGAGACTGATGCTAAAAAACTTCTTTTTAAAGATCCGAAAAAAGTTTTAACGGCAGTGATTGATCCTTATGAAGCCTTGTTTTTAATTGAGCTTGAGCCCGGAGAGGGAAAGTATTGGACTAAGGTTTATGATCAAATCTTAGAAAGCTTTGCTTTTAAACCCCTGACTGAAGAGGAAGAAGAAATCCTTGGAGAAAGTGGTGGTGATGGAGGCGGAGGCGGTGGTGGGAATGTGGTGTATGAAGAGGAAGAAGTGATAGAGTAAAAACATGAAATCATTAAAACACAAGATCACGAGAACAATTGATCTAGTGATTTAATGATCTAGTGATTTAATGAAATGCATTGGTGATGTTCTAAAAAAATTCAATCCCCTTGAAGATAAGTATATTTCCCGTGAGTTTCAGGCTTATGGCATGTATTTGGCAGAGCAATTGAATGACTTAAAACACAAATCCCTTTATTTTAAGCTGGCCAAACAAGTTCCTCGAGTTGTTTTAGAAGAAGCTTTAAGTTTTGTGAAAGACGCTGGTTCTGTCCGTTCCAAGCCCCGTCTTTTTATGTGGCGATTAAAAGAAGTTGATGCTTGGGGGAAGAAAAAGAAGAAGAAAAAAGCTAAGAAGAAAGAAAATCAAGCATGATTTTGGAAAGTTCTTTTGGTTTTTCAAGCATAATGGCGTGTTTGGCAAAGGGAATAATAAAAAGATGAAAGTTAGGAAAGTCCTGACTTATTTTTTTGGCTTTTTTTATGGAAATCACCGGGTCGCGACCGCCCATGATAATTGCTTTTGGACTTTTGACTTTTGCCAGCAAAGGCAAATGATTAATTTTCAGCATGCTCAAAGTATTGGCCATGGCGATTTTTTCATTACAAACTTGGGCTGAGGGTAAAATAAGCTCTTCAAAGATTTTTCGATCAAATTTATAAAACCCGCCAATTCTGCAGGCCCAGTAATTTATAAATCTGGTTTTATGAAGATAGCTGTTTAATTTAAGAATTGTTTTTGACTGCAAAGAATACTCAAGAAATTTTTTAAATAATTCACCTCTTTTGCGGCCTAAAACTGAAAAAGGCGGGGAGAGGAGAAGAAGGCGCTTGACTTTTTCAGGGTGCTGGGAAGCATAAAGAAGGGCAATAATTGAACCCAAAGACTGACCAGCCAGATTAAAAGAATTTAAATCTAGTTTGACAAAAATTTCATCAAGAAGATTAGAAAATTTTTCTAAAGTATTGATGCTTTCTAAAGACTGAAGATCGCCCCAGCCGGGCGGGTGAATAGTAAGAAGACGAAGATTATCTTTTGCTAG
>JADHYG010000053.1 GCA_016782545.1 Candidatus Microgenomates bacterium | reverse complement strand
TCACTATTACCATTGTCTTACTATTATTGTTCGAGCGTAGTCGAGAACCAATCAATACACTTCTCGACTCCCCCGCACCATCTGGTGCGGGATCGCTCGAAGAATAACCCAGTTCCACTCAAATTATATCATCTTAAAACCCTTTCCGCCGGTAAGCAAATTGTTAGTCCAGAAAATCTCCGACCAAAGATTTGACTCCTCATCCAAAAATCACTTATACTACAAAGCGTGTTTAAGTGACAACTTAAAAATATGAACACTTTATTTTTAATCATTCTCGCCAATTTTCTTATCAGTCTTCTTTCCTTGCTTGGTCTTTTCACGCTTTCTTTAAAAGAAAAACTATTTGAAAAAATTCTTTTCACTTTAATTGCTCTTTCCGCTGGCGCTTTAATGGGTGGTGCTTTTTTACACCTCATTCCTGAGGCAATTGAAGAATTTAATGATCCGCAAATTTTTCTCTATGTACTCGTTGGTTTTGTTCTTTTTTTCCTGATGGAAAAACTTCTTCACTGGCGCCACTGTCATGAAGGTAAATGTCCAGAACATACTTTTGCTTATATGAATCTTTTGGGAGATGTTGTTCATAACTTTATTGATGGTTTAACTATTGCCGCCAGTTTTATAGTTAATCCATCTTTGGGTTTTGTCACGGCTTTGGCAGTGGCTCTTCATGAAATTCCTCAAGAAATTGGTGATTTTGGAGTTTTGATTTATGGCGGCTTCAGCAAAAAAAAGGCTTTAATTTTGAATTTCAGCATTGCTTTAACAGCAATTTTGGGCGGTATTTTTGGCTTTTTTCTTTCAAACACAATTAATTTAAATCGCTTTTTATTACCCTTTGCTGCTGGTGGTTTTATCTATATCGCCTCTTCAGATCTTATTCCGGAAATCAAAAAAGAAACAGACAGAAAAAAATCTTTTTTAAGTTTTACTATCTTTATCTTGGGAATTCTTCTGATGTATCTTTTGAGATTTATTAGTTGAAAATTAACCCTTGTCAACTTCCAATTGTTTGACTTCTTCTTTCACTCCTTCTCCCAAGGTTTGAGTAGAGGTTAGTTTTTGGCCCAAAAGAGTAAAGCCAGAAATAACATTAGACATTTGGTTGTAGGCATTGGTAAGATGGCGGCCCAAAACACTAAGATTATCCTCAACCTTGCCATAATCTTTTTGAATCGCCCGAATGGCCTGCAAAATTTGTCTGGCTTTTTGTTCAATTTTCTGTCCCTCAAAACTCATTAAAATTGCTTTCATATAAGCATAAAAAGTCACTGGCGAAACTGGTAAAACCCTTCTGTCCCCGGCATAATCAAAAAGTTCAGGATCATTAACAATTTCATAATAAACACTTTCCGAAGGAATATACATTAAAGCATAATCAATTGTTCCTTCTTCAGTTAAAATATATTTTGAAGCAATGTCGCGAACATGTTTTCTAACATCATTAATAAAATCCCGTTTTGTTTTTTTCTTTTCTATTTCACTCTCAGCCTTCATCATTCTTCTGAAGTTTTCTAGGGGAAATTTGGAGTCAACCGGAATAATGCCTGAAGCAGTTTTAATGGCCGCATCAACTTTATTACCAGATTTAAAAGTATATTGAAGATGAAATGATTGTTTGGGCAGCATTTGACCCAAAAGTTCTTTTAAAACCTGCTCGCCAATATTGCCTCGCAATTTAGGAGAGCGTAAAAATTCCTGCAAATCTTTCATCCCTCGGCCAATTTCGCTCATCTCGCCAATATTTCTTTGCACCTGACCAATCACTTGAGCGGCTTTATCCAATCTTTCGTTTAAAGATTGGGTGTTTTTTTGTAAAGAATTAAGTAAAACATTTCGATCTTCTTTTGAGCCCTGCTGAAGCATTTTAATAATCTCCATAAGCTCATCAGAAGGTTTTTGTTTTTCGGAAAACTCTGTCAGCCATTTTTTAATAAAAAAAGCCACAATGGCCAAACTGCTTAAAAAAAGAATGGCAATTAAAAGAAATTCTAATTTCATTGCTTTCATTATACTATGAATTCCTTTAAAATTAAATTATGAGACGCCGAAAAAACTTTCTTCCTACTCTTATTATTACTATCCTTTTTTGGATTGCAACAATTTATATTATTCTTTATGTTTCTCCATCCTCAATTACTATTTACTATTTACTATTTACTATCTTTTTTTCTTTATTTTTAATACTTTCTCTTCTTTTGGCCAATACCCGGCGTGGCTTCTTGCTCGCTATTGGAATGACCATTTTTTTATTTCTTCGCTTTTTAAAAATCGCTAATTTATTAACTATTCTTCTTTTAATCTCTTCCTTAACTGCCTTAGAAATCTATTTTCGACGCTAACTTTGTGCTAAAATAGCCACAATGAACAAAAAATTCTATCTCACTACAGCCATTCCTTATGTTAATGCCCCTCCTCATTTGGGCTTTGCCCTTGAAGTGGTTCAGGCTGATGTTGTTGCCCGCTATCATCAACTTTTAGGAAAAGATGTTTATTTTCTAGCCGGTACTGATGAAAATGCTTTAAAAAATGTTCAAGCCGCTGAAAAAGAAGGTATTACCACCAAACAACTGGTTGACCGCAATTCTCAAAAATTTTATGACTTAAAAAAGGCTTTAAATCTTACTTATGATGACTTTATCAGAACAACTGAAAGACGCCATCTTGAAGGGTCTCAGGCGCTTTGGCAAGCCTGTAAAAAAGAAGATGTCTATAAAAAGAAATATAAAGGACTTTACTGTGTGGGTTGTGAAGCTTTTTATACTAAAAAGGATTTGATTGACGGAAAATGCCCGGAACATAAAAAAAAGCCTGAAGTAGTTGAGGAAGAAAATTATTTTTTCCGGCTTTCGAAATATCAAGACTGGCTGGAAGATTTAGTCTCAACTGATAAATTAAAAATCGTTCCTCAAACTCGTAAAAATGAAGTTCTTTCGTTTATTCGCCGCGGACTTGAAGATTTTTCCATTTCTCGAACAATAGAACGAGCTCATGGCTGGGGCATTCCCGTTCCCAACGATCCAAGTCAAATTATTTATGTTTGGTTTGATGCTTTGGCTAATTATATTACTGCTTTGGGTTGGCACAAAAAAGATAAATTATTCCAAAAATATTGGCCTGCTGATCTACATGTCATTGGCAAGGGCATCACCCGTTTTCATGCTATTTATTGGCCGGCAATGCTCAAGTCAGCTGGTATCCCCTTACCAAAAGAAGAATTTGTCCATGGTTATATCACCATTGAAGGAGAAAAAATCAGCAAATCACTTGGCAATGTCATTGATCCTTTTGAATTGGTTAATCAACATGGAACTGATGCTATTCGTTATTATCTTCTCCGCGAAATTCCCGCTTATGGCGACGGTGATTTTTCAACTTCCCGTTTTAAAGAGCTTTACAACGCCGATTTGGCGAATGGTTTGGGAAATCTTGTGGCTCGGGTTTTAACCTTAGTCGAAAAAAATTGTGGTGCTAAAGTTCCCCAAGTCAATCAAGATCCTGACTCTCATCCATTAAGAATTGATCAAAATATTCACAACTGGAAAAAGACTTGGCAAGACATTGACAATTTCTTGCCTCAATACAAATTCAATGAAGCTCTAGAATCAATTTGGAAGTTTATCAAAGAAGCTGATAAATACATTGACCAAAATAAACCATGGGAATTAGTAAAAAAAGACAAAAAGAAATTTAATTGGGTTTTGTACGGACTTTTGGATTCAATTCATCAGCTTGCTTGGCAAATTTATCCGTTTATGTCAAACACTGCCCAGCAAATTGCCAAACGGCTTAAAATTGAAAAACTATTGATCAAAAATCCGCTTAATAAAAACAGCTGGACCAATATCAAACCCGGAACCAAAATCAAAGCTGGAAAATCCCTTTTTCCAAGAATAAAATGAATTAAGTCATTAATATAATTATTAAAGAATGTTAAAGGAGGTAAATTATGAATTGGCTACCATTTGCTTTTTTAACCATTATCTTTTATGCATTTTTTGATTTTTTTCTTAAATTAGGCGCCGGTAAAATAAACAGTTACTTGTCAGCGGTGATAATTAATCTTTTTGCTTTAATTATCGCCTTTATCTATCTAGCTGTAATCAAGACAAAAAACGGAGCAGTTGATTCTACAAGATTAGGCATTGTTTATTCAGCAGTAGCCGGTGTTCTTGTTGGTCTGGCTAGCGTTTTCTTCACTAAAATGTTTTCTACAGGAGTTAATCTATCACTGGCTGTACCTGTTGTAAGAATAGGTATGGTATTTTTAGCTTCTGTTTTGGGAATCATTTTCTTAAAAGAAGGTTTCAATACTAGATATTTTCTCGGCTTTGTACTTTCTCTAGCTGGACTCTACTTAATAGTTGCAAAATAATTAATCAATGCTTTGAAGATTTTTAAAGTTTTAAAGCTAAAAGAAGTGGAAAGTCGAGGAGTGATCGCATGTCTAGTTTCCCCTTCTTTTTATTCGAAAGAATTGTAAAGTCATTATGTTAATTGATACTCATTGTCATTTAAATTTCAAAGCCTTTAGAAAAGATGTTGATCAGGTTATTCAAAGAGCGAAAAGAGCTGGAGTTGAAAAAATGCTGGTCGTGGGTGCTGATTTAAAAACCAGCCAAAAAGCAATTGATTTGGCCCAAAAATATGATGGCTTATATGCTTCAGTGGGCATCCATCCTCATCATGTTAATTCTTTAGATAATAATGATCTAGATATCACCAAAGAGAAATTAATCAACTTAACTAAAAATAAAAAAGTAGTTGCCATTGGCGAAACCGGCCTTGATTATTTTCAATATAAAAATTCAAAATATGGCGAAATAAAATTAACCAAAGAAATTAAAGATCTTCAAAAAAGTCTTCTTAACCTTCATCTTGACTTGGCACAGCACTTAAACCTGCCTTTAATTATTCATTGTCGTCAAGCTTTTGCTGACCTTTTGGCGATTTTAACTGAGAAAAACAAGAATTTTAACTTAAAAGGAGTTCTTCATTGTTTTTCAGGCAGTAAAACTCATCTTACTCAAGTGCTTGATCTGGGTTTTAAAGTTGGCTTTGACGGCAATATTACCTATTCCTCAAGAAATGATTTAAGAAGCTTAATTAAAATAACCCCACTTGAAAAAATTCTTTTGGAAACTGATTCTCCTTTTCTTACACCCAAACCTTTCAGAGGCAAGCGTAATGAACCAAAAAATCTAAAAATTATCGCCCAAAAAATTGCCCATCTTAAAAACATCTCTTTAGAAGAAGTTTCTAAAAAAACAACTGCTAATGCTGATTTTCTTTTTAAGCTTTCTTAAAAACTCCCCACATTAATTGTTTCTTCGTGATAAAATAAGCTTTATCCAATTACAAAAAAATAAAGGATCTTACAAAAAGATAATATCGATGAAACGAGTTTTTGAAAAATATCCTCTTAAGACTATCCGTTTTTTAGAGATCTTAATCCCCACTATATCGTGGACAATTATTACTATGCCTGTTTGGCTTTCTTTTTTTTATCCCGAAGGCGTTGCTTATTTTGTCATTGCTTTTGACATTTATTGGTTTTATAGATCTTTTCTCTTGGCCTTAAATGCTATTCGTTCTTATTTGACTTTGTCAGTCCACATCAAAGTTGATTGGTTATCAGAAAGTAAAAAAATTCCTGGCTGGAATAAAATTCAACATGTCATTATTATTCCTGAATATAAAGAAAGCTTGGCTCTTTTAAGAAAAACCCTTAAAAACCTAAGCCTTCAGGATTTTCCGCATAATAAAATCTCAATTGTTTTAGCCAGTGAAAAACGAGATCTTAGAGCAAGAACAAAAGAGCGTGTTTTAAAAAAAGAATTTAAAGACAAATTTGCTCACTTTTGGACTACTCATCATCAACTTTCACCAGGTGAAGTGGCCGGCAAGTCTTCCAACATGGCTTTTGCCGGAAAATTTGTTTGTCAAAAACTCGAAAAACTGGGCATAAACCTTGAAAATGTCACCGTCACCTCTTGTGACGCCGATGTTCTTATTCACCCTAAATATTTTTCTTATCTTACTTTTGCTTTTTTATCAGATCCAGATCGTTATTATCACTTCTATCAAGGAGCAATTATGTTTTACTCTAATATCTGGCAGATTCCTCTTCCCGGAAGAGTGCTCAGCACTATTGGCAGTATTCTTAATCTTTCTCTTTTGTCTCAAGGTCTAAGACTGATAAATTTTTCCACTTATTCCTTGTCTTTAAAAACAGTTAAAGAAGTTGGTTTTTGGGGAGTGGATATTATTCCTGAAGATTATCATTTATTTTTTAAAACCTATTTTCAGAAAGGAGAAAAAGTAAGGGTTATACCTATCTTCTTGCCTGTTTTGGCTCAAGCCGCTCAATCACGAGGCTTCTGGCGAACCATGGTTAATCATTTTGAACAAAACAAACGATGGGCGTGGGGCGTTTCTGATGTGCCAAGGGTCATTAGAAATTATTTTATCCATCCGGAAATACCTTTTTTGGATAAAACTTTTAGATTGGCCGTCCTTCTTGAACAGCACTTAATTTGGCCAACAAATTGGTTTATTTTAACATTGGGCTCAACTATTCCCCCTCTTTTAAATCCCCGTTTCGCTAAAACGACTCTTGGCTATAATTTATCCACAATTTCATCGGCCATCCTCACCACCTGTGCTGTTTTTTTGGTAGTGATTATTATTCTTGATTTAAAAATAAAACCTCCCCGGCCAAAAGAATTTCAGCGTTGGAAAATTCCAATGCTATATCTCCAATGGCTAACTCTACCGGTTGTGTCTTTTTTTCTTTCTGCTTTACCCGGTCTTGACGCTCACACAAGGTTAATG
>JADHYG010000009.1 GCA_016782545.1 Candidatus Microgenomates bacterium | reverse complement strand
CTAAAAACGGAGAAATTTTAGCTTTATTTTCCTCGCCCTCGTTTGATCCGGGAATGTTTGTAGAGAGTAGAGAAGGTGAAGATGGAATAGAAGGGGTTTTAAAAGATGAAGATCAGCCGCTTTTTAATCGAGTCATTGGTGGACTTTATCCGCCGGGTTCGGTTTTTAAAATTATTACGGCGGCGGCGGGTTTGGAAGAAGGGGTGATTGATAAAAAAACAGAGATTGAAGATGTAGGCATGATTCAAATCGGTCCTTATCAGTTTGGCAACTGGTTTTACATTCAGCATGGAAAAAAAGAAGGCCTGGTGACCATTGTTAAGGCTTTAAAGCGTTCAAATGATATCTTTTTTTATAAAACCGGGGAAATGTTGGGAGTGGAAAAATTAGCTGAATGGGGAAAGAAATTTGGCATTGGTGGAATTTCAGGAATTGATTTGCCGGGAGAGGAAGAGGGAGTGATGCCTGATCCGGAATGGCGGGAGAGAGTGAAAAAAGATAAATGGTTTTTGGGTGATACTTATCATTTGGCGATTGGACAGGGAGACTTATTGACGACACCTTTGCAGGTTAATACTTGGGCGGCTAGTATTGCCAATGGAGGAAAGCTTTGCCGGCCAAGGATTATTAAAGAAGCCAGTAATGAGAAAGCGCTGAGGTCAGAACGAATTTTTTCTAGTTCGCGGATCGTTCACAAGTTCACTAGTTGCGAACAGCGAAAAAATTGTTCCTCCCCGCGCTTTCTTAATATAGGAATAAGCAAAGCCTTGGCTCAAGAATCATCTTGTCAAGACATTGGTCTTAAAAATGAAACGATTTCTCTTATTAGAGAAGGTATGAAGCAGGCGTGTGAACCAGAAGGAACTGGTTGGCCGTTATTTAATTTTAAAGTGGGAGAAAAAGAGATTGTAACAGGATGTAAAACCGGCACGGCCGAATTCGGAGATCCAGAGGACAAAACTCATGCTTGGTTTACTGTTTTTGCTCCTTTTAAAGATCCTGAAATCATGATTACGGTTTTGGTGGAAGAAGGTGGAGAAGGTTCTTATGTGGCCGCCCCAATTGCCAAAGAGATTTTAGAAGAGTATTTTAAAGAAGAAAATAATGAGTAAAGATAAGCCTTATTGGATAGCTTTCAATGTTTTTGAGGGAATTGGGCCGCTGCGGTTTGGATTATTATTAAAGTATTTTGGCAGTGCAGAAAAGGCCTGGAAAGCATCACGAAAAGAATTATTAGAAATTGGTTTGGGTCAGAAATTAACAGAAAAGTTTTTGCTTTTTCGTAAAAGTTTTGATTTTGATAAGTATCTTAAAAGACTTGAACTGCTTAAAGTAAGCGTTTTAACTTTAAAAGACAAAAAATATCCCAAGCTTTTGCGAGAAATTAAAACGGCACCGTTTGTTCTTTATGTTAAAGGAGAAATTCAATCTCAAGACGATAAAGCTTTAGCAGTGGTGGGAACTCGTAAAGTAACTAGTTATGGTCGAGAGGTGACTCAAGTTTTAACTCGAGATTTAGTTACTCAAGGATTAACGATTATTTCTGGGATGGCTCGAGGGGTTGATTCAATTGCTCATCAAACTGCTTTAAAAGCTGGTGGTCGAACCATTGCTGTGTTAGGATGTGGGATAGATATAATTTATCCGCCGGAAAATAGAGGGCTTTATCAAAAAATCTGTGAAAAAGGAGCGGTGGTTTCTGAAGTGCCGCTTGGTAAATATGTGACTCGAGGTATTTTTCCAGCTAGAAATCGAATCATTTCCGGACTTTCTTTAGGTATTTTAGTGACTGAAGGAGCGCGGATTTCCGGCAGTTTGATCACTGCTTCTTATGCCGGCGAACAAGGAAGAGAAGTTTTTGCGGTGCCTGGGCCAATTACTTCGCTATTTTCTCAAGGGCCAGCCAGTTTAATTAAAAAAGGAGCTAAATTAGTATATAATGCGAAGGATATTTTAGAAGAATTAGACATGAGGTTCGAGGTTCTAGGTTCTAGGTTCGAGGGAAGAAAGGGAGAAACAGAAGAGGAGAGAAAGATTATTAAGATTTTACAAGATGGAAATTTGCATATTGACGAGATTGTGAGAAAGAGTGACTTGAAAATAAGTCAAGTAGGTAGTATCTTATCTTTAATGGAGATTAAAGGCATGGTAAAGAATTTCGGTAGAATGATTTACGGAACAAGTAAAGAGCGTTGAGATTGGAGTGAAATCAATAAGGCTCGCATACTACATTTTAAGCACAACGCTCGGCCGGAGCTTAGTAGATAATTAATTATCTAACTCAGCCTCGCTCTTTGAAAATTTGCTTGTTGATCTTAGAAATAATTAAACTTAAATGCAAGCAAATTTTCGAGTGGCTTAAAATGAGTATTGCTCGTCTTAGTAGAGGACAAAATAATATTTTTTTGTTTTTATGTTTTAATGATCTAGTGTTCTAGTGTTTTTTTATGGATTTAATCATTGTTGAATCACCAACCAAAGCAAAAACGCTTTCTTCTTTTTTGAAGAAAGAATATCAGATCAAAGCCACTTGGGGTCATGTTAGGGATCTGCCGGTGAAAAAATTGGGAGTTGACGTGGAGGGTGATTTTGAACCAGTTTATGTGGTTATTCCCAATAAAAAGAAAAGAGTTGCCGAACTTAAGAAAATAGCTAAAAAAGCCAAAAAAATAATTTTAGCGACTGATTTAGATCGAGAAGGGGAGGCAATTGCTTATCATACGGCGGTGCTATTGGCTTCGCCCAATTCTCGAATTGCTCGAATGGATATTCGAATAAATTCGAAAAAAAAATTCGAGTCATTAGAGAATTATGAAAGAATTGTCTTTCATGAAATCACTAAGTCTGCAATTGACAAAGCGTTGAAAAATCCACGGCCAATTGATATGAAATTGGTTGATGCCCAACAGGCAAGAAGGGTTTTAGACAGGCTGGTTGGTTATAAATTATCACCTCTTTTATGGAAAAAACTTGGCCGTCAATGGCTTTCTGCGGGCCGGGTTCAATCAATCACTGTTCGTTTAATTGTGGAAAGAGAGCGAGAAAGGAAAAAATTTAAAGAAGAAGAATATTGGAAGATAGGTTCTAGGTTTCAGGTTCTAGATTCTAGGGAAGAAATAGAAGCTGAGTTGAAGGCAAAGAATGAGGAAAAGTATGAAGAGATGGCCAGTTTTGATCTTTTTGATGGAAAATACAAAATAAGCAAAACAATAATTAAAAACAAAGATCAGGCAGAACAGATTATTGGTGATTTTAAAAATAATTCTTTTCAAGTAACTTCTTTAGATCAAAAAGAAGTGAGGCGATTTCCATCAGCACCTTTTACCACTTCTACTCTTCAGCAGAATGCTAATTTGCGGCTTGGCTTTTCCAGCAGAAGAACAATGAGTTTGGCGCAGAAACTTTATGAAAAAGGATTAATTACTTATCATCGCACCGACTCGGTTTTTTTATCAGAAAGTTTTTTAACCTCGGCGCAGAAATTTATTGAGAAAATACATGGCAAAAAATATGCTCTAGATAAGCCCAGAAGGTTTAAAACAAAATCAAAACTTGCTCAAGAGGCTCATGAAGCCATTAGGCCAACGGAGTTGGCCGTTCAAGGTTCAAGGTTCAAGGTTCGAGGAAAATTAACAAAAGATCATTTGAAATTATATGAGCTTATTTTCAAGCGGGCGGTGGCCTCTCAAGCAAGAGAAGCGGTTGTTGACACCACTAAAGTTGGTGTTCTTTCTTCAACAAAATATTTGTTTGAGGCAAGGGGGTCAGTGATCAAATTTAACGGTTTTTTAAAAATCATCGGCACTCAATTTCAAGATAAGATTTTGCCTGAACTTAAGGTTGGACAGGCGCTTAAACTTATTGAATCAATTCCTTCCCAGCATCTTGTCAAGCCTCCGCCTCGTTATAACGAAGCCAGCTTGGTTAAGACCTTGGAAAAATCAGGGATTGGCAGGCCGTCAACTTATGCGCCAACGATCAGCACAATTTTAACCCGTCAATATGTAGAAAAAATCGAAGGTCGATTTGCACCGACAGTTCTTGGTGAATCTGTTAATGATTTTTTAGTGAAAAATTTTCCTGAAATTGATGACATTCCCTTTACGGCGCAAATGGAGGATGATCTTGATGAAATTGCCATGGGTCGAAAAGAATGGCGGCCGATTATTAAAGAGTTTTATACTCCCTTTGAAAAGAAAGTTAAAAAAGTTAATCAAACCGCCAAAAAAATCAAACTGCCTGTCGAAGAAACAAAGGAAAAGTGTCCAAAATGTAAAGCCAAAATAGTGATTAAAATCGGCAGGTTTGGCAAATTTTTATCCTGTTCGGCTTTTCCAAAATGTGATTATACAGCCTCTTTTTTAGAAAAAGTCGGTATAAAATGTCCTGAATGCAAGGCAGATTTGGTGATTAAAAAAACAAAAAAAGGCAAGCGTTTTTATGGCTGCTCCAACTGGCCAAAGTGCAACTTTGCCTCTTGGACAAAGCCGAAGGTTGAGAAAAAAGTTTGACTTCATTGAGTGGGGACTGCTATACTTTTTTTAATGAAAAAAAGAATAAAAATCTTCATTGTTTTCTTATTCTCTTATTCTCTTGTTCTTGTGCTTTCTCCAAAAAGCTTTGCTATTGATTTGGTTAGAGATATGGATGATGCATCTGAGATGGAAGAACAGGCGGAAATAATGACAAGGCCTGATGGTTTAGAAGAAAAAGACTATAATCGAATACCCTGCGATTTTAGTGAATCGAAAGCAGAATGTCGATTGCGAATTGACGCTGAAGAAATGGGCAGGCGGTTCACACCCCATGTAATTCAAGTGACTCCGCCAGCACGGCCTGAAGAAGAAATAGAGCCGACTCCTGAAAATGCCGAAGAAAATGTTGTTAAAGCTCAAGAAGGCATTGATATTTTGGGCTGGCTTCGTAAGGTTATTAGTCTTTTTACAGCCGAAACAAGCGGACATCTTAATGCATTCAAGCTTGAGGGTTTTGAAGTTAAAGGTTGGCAGGAAAGCGCAAGTGGTGTATCAAATGAGGCAAGGATAATGGAAACTGTGGCTGGTGATAGTGTTGTTGTTCCTTTTGAGTATACTCAAGAAGTTTTATTGCCAGAAGAAGTTTTTAAGTCTGGAAAAGAAAGAGAGGAGGTGCCTCCGGCTGATGGCATTCCTTCAGATCCGTTTCCGCCTTTACCTGATTCGCCGCCGGCTGAGTCTTTAAGAGATGTTTTTAATTTAGCCAGTCAGTGGGCTAAAGTGCCTGGGCCGGTGATTGAGGCGGTGGCTCGGATTGAAGGCGGCCATCTTTTTGGCTATTCTAATCAACAGATTCAGAATTATAGTCAAGAAGGCGGAAAAGACCCTAAAAACTGCACCCCTAATATTTGTTCTGCGGCTGGGCCAATGCAAATGACAACCGGAAGAGAAAATGCTGATTGTGCTAAGTGTCCAAAAGCCTGTGAATATAATCCTAATGCTTGGTCGACTTATAAAAATGCTGTTAATGAAGCCACTGGCGAAAGAAGAAATGTTGATATTTGCAATATCAAGGATTCAATTTTTGCCGCCACTAAGAAAATGAAAATTGACAGCGGTACTCCTCCAGGTGACAACAGAGAATGGAATAAGAGCATCATTAAAAGAGTGGCGACTAGATATTATGGAGAATGTTTGTGTTGTCCGGGCGGCGGTGATCCTGAATTGTGTAATCCCGGAACAGGAGGAACAACTTTTGCTTGTCAAAGATTAGGCCGAAGTTATTGTGAATTTGTTTGGGAATATTATCAGGAAAATAAATAATAGTTGAGTGTTTGTGATATAATAAGGCTTGATTTATGGAAAAGAAACAGCTGATAACTATTGCTATAGGGACTTTATTGGTGGGATTTTTAATTGGTCTGCCGGTTTTAGTTTTTAAAGGTAGAACAATGGTTTCGCCAATTCCTGAAAATTCAGGTGTTAAAGTGATTTTTGTTTCGCCAAAACCTTCTCCAACTGAAGAAGCTACTTCTTCAGCTTCAATTACACCAGAGGAGGAGGAAGAACCGATAGTCACGCCAAAACCCAAAGCAACAGCGGTGCCAACACCAGAAGAGGAAGAAGAGGAAGAAGAGGAACCAACAATTACTCCAACAGAATCAGTTACGCCTCCATCTTCAGAGGATTAAATTTCGAAAAACAATAATTTCTCCTACTCTTTCTTATAACTCTATTTTCTTACATAGTTTAGGTTTAAAATTATTCATTCAAGCATAGAAATCTTGCGACGATCGTCTCAAGATTTCTATGGCTAAACTTAATAAGGTTAATGGGAATAGTAGATTTTCTTTTGTTGCTTTTGATTTTTATGATAAACTAACTCACGATGAAAGTTTTATTGGAAATTGATTACGGGATTTTCCTTTTTATTAATAACCTTTTTTCAAACCCGCTTTTGGATAATTTAATGCTTTTTTTCTCTAAGATTGGCAATGGGGCGATGATTTGGTTGATTTTAGGATTGTTATTAGTCTTTTTAAAAAAGAAAAAGAATCTGCAATCAATGATTACTTTTCTTTGGCCTTTATTTTTAAGTCTCGCTTTGTCTTATATTTTAGTCAGCCTATTTTTAAAGCCTGTAGTAGGAAGAATGAGGCCGAATTTTGTTCTATCAGGAAGCCGGATTTTAGGATCAGTTCTTGATGATTTTTCTTTTCCTTCAGGTCATGCCGCTTCTTCTTTTGCCGCCGCTTTTGTTTTGGGAAAAATTAAAAAGCAAGCGAGATTATTTTTTTATCTTTTGGCATTGCTGATTTCTTTTTCACGAATTTACATTGGCGTTCATTATCCTTTGGATGTGTTAGTGGGGGTAATTTTGGGAGTAATAATTGGAAAGGCATCGGTTTTAATTGATAAGAAAATCTAAATTCTGTTGTCTTGCCTCCGAAGAATCAAGGCCTACCTCGGAGGAGAGACTAACTTTAGGCATTTAATTTAGACCTGCGATCGTATGCTTAAATTAAAGAATTAAGGCTAGAACAAAAATATGATTAAGCTTGGGGCAAAAGAATTAAGAAAAAGCAAGCCGAACGAGCAGAAAATCGCGAAAATAAAGCGGAACCCTATTTATATTGTTTTGGATAATGTTTTGGATACTTATAATGTGGGAGCAATTTTTAGATTAGCAGACGCCATGGCGGTAGAGATGGTTTATTTGTGCGGTGGAACAGCTACGCCAGACGATCCAAAAGTAGGACACAAGATAGAGAAGGCGTCAGTGGGGACGTGGAAATGGGTATCTTGGAAATACGCCGAAACTGCTGTTGAAGCAGTGGAAAAAATACGAAATTTGAAGTGGGATGTGCGAAGTGGCCCGCCCGCTTCGAGTCGCGAAGCGAGTCGGGCGGGGAAGTGGGATACTGATACTTTGAATTTTAGAAATCTTGAAGTGAGAAAGAAAAAGAAAATCACACTTCAAAAATCTCAAGATATCAAGAATTCAACATCAAAAAAGTCTCATCTCTCACATCACACTTCTCTTCAGGTTATTGCTGTAGAGCAAGATTCAAGAAGCATTCCATATACAGAGGCAAAATATGAACCTCCGTTAGCAATAGTAATGGGGCATGAGACAGATGGGATTTCCAAAGAAGTTCTTGATATTTCTGATATAATTGTTGAGATTCCGATGTGGGGGGTGAATAAAAGTTTAAATGTCATGGTCTCTTCGGCAATCGTGCTTTATGAGATTATGAAAAGAGTTGACAGGAAGAAAAGGATTTGATAAGATTGTTTTGATATGTAAAAAGAACCTAACCAAGATGGTGGTTTGAGAACCTCGCTCTTGGCGGGGTTTTTTGGAGGAATTTTTTAGCACTTTGGCCCGCCGAAACTTGCTTTTCGCCTTTTGGGTTCTATTCGAACACGGCTCAAAGCGCGTTTTCTGGCGGGTCTGTGTCGCAAATTGCGATGCAATTTGCTCCTTGACATTCAAGACGTGATAGGAAGAAATTTTTTTGAGAGTTTGATCCTGGCTCAGGATGAACGCTGGCGGCGTACTTCAGGTATGCAAGTCGAACGCCCCTTCGCTCTTCACTTCGTTCAGAGCTTCGGTGGCGCACAGCGCCTTTTAAGGGGAGCCGTGCTCCTACCGGAGCTCGAGCGCAGCGATGAGCGTAGGGGAGTGGCGGACGGGTGAGTAACGCGTGAGAACGTACCCTAAAGTTAGGAATAGCCCCGCGAAAGCGGGGGTAATACTGGATAGTCCTTGTGTGTAGGACAAGGAAAAACTCCAATTTTCAAAAACTCCAATTTTCAAAACAAATCAAAAGCTAAAAATTAAAAATTTTAAATTTTAATTTTGAATATTTTAGTTTGTTTGGAGTTTTGGATATTTGGATGTTTGGAGTTTTTTCTCGCCCTGCGCGCGAGGTAAAGAGTATAACTACTCGCTTTAGGATCGGCTCGCGTTCTATCAGCTTGTTGGTAGGGTAATGGCCTACCAAGGCAATGACGGATAGGGGCGCTGAGAGGCGGGACCCCCACAATGGCACTGAGACACGGGCCATACACCTACGGGTGGCAGCAACCGGGAATTGTTCGCAATGGCCGAAAGGCTGACGACGTGACGCCGCGTGTGGGATGAAGGCCTTCGGGTCGTAAACCACTTAATTCCGACGGAAACATCGGAAGGATGAAGCGCCTGCTAACTACGTGCCAGCAGCCGCGGTAATACGTAGGGCGCAAGCGTTATCCGGATTCACTGGGCGTAAAGCGTGCGTAGGCGCCCCATTGCATCTCGTTTTAAATCTCAAGGCTCAACCTTGGGGCTGGGCGAGAGATGAGTGGGGTAGAGGGTTAAAGAGGAGGCTGGAATTTCTGGTGGAGCGGTGAAATGCGTTGAGATCAGAAAGAACACCAAAGGCGAAGGCAGGCCTCTGGGTGACTCCTGACGCTGAGGCACGAAAGCTAGGGTAGCAAAGCAGATTAGAGACCTGCGTAGTCCTAGCCGTAAACGATCCCTGCTAGCTATTGGTCCCGTTCGCGGGATCAGTGGCGAAGCTAACGCGTTAAGCAGGGCGCCTGGGGAGTACGAGCGCAAGCTTAAAACTCAAAGGAATTGACGGGGAGGAGCACAACCGGTGGAGCGTGTGGTTTAATTCGAGACAAAGCGAAGAATCTCACCAGGGCTTGACATTTTACCGTATGTGTATTCTGAAAAGAAAGCATCTTCAGGTAGAACAGCTGCTGCATGGCTGTCGTCAGCTCGTGCCGTGAGGTGTTCCCTTAAGTGGGGTAACGAGCGTAACCCCCATCCAATGTTAAATGTTCATTGGAGACCGCCCCCTCTCAAAGAGCATAGTGTTTTGCTGTGTTTTTTGAGAGGGGGAGGAGGGAGGGGATGACGTCAAGTCAGCATGGTGCTTATGCCCTGGGCTACACACACCCTACAATGGGCCGAGCAATGGGTTGCGAATCCGCAAGGATAAGCTAATCTCTTAAACCGGCCCCCAGTTGGGATTGAGGGCTGAAATTCGCCCTCATGAACGAGGAATCGGTAGTAATCGCGGATCAGCAGGTCGCGGTGAATACGTTCTCTCCTCTTGTACACACCGCCCGTCAAGCCAACAAAGTCAGTAGTACCCGAAACCTGGTCGAAGTTTCGACCGGACTAAGGTAAGATTGGCGATGGGGGCTAAGTCGTAACAAGGTAGCTGTCCTGGAAGGGGCGGCTGGATCACCTCCTTTCTATTTTTATTAGAGTCCTTCCTATCACATCTTGGATGTTGAGGTTGTTTACGAAAGATGCTGAGGTCGGGATGAATTTTTTCTAGTTCGCTGACCATCCCGACGCTTCCGTCGGGACTAATTGCGAACAGCGAAAAAATTATCCCTTCCTGCATCTTTTTTAGCAAGTAAAAATTTTGCAGACTTCTCGTATTTTTTAATAAAATTATCCATCTTTGTATCTTCGGTTTTTCCCCTAATTACTCTACTACTTCATTATTGCTATGTTTTTATAGTCGTGTTAAAATTAATGTAATTTGGCCTGGTAGCCAAGTAGCAACCCTGCACAACGCTTGCCGTTCGCGAGGTTTACATCCTCGCCTCACGGTGGCGCGTATGCAGGGCAGGGGCGGCGGTGTGTCCCAGACGGTTCTTGCCAAATCTTTGATTTGGCCTAGAGCGTCGGGATCCCGCATTTCTAAGACGCAAATGGCCACGTAGCCAAGTAGTAAGGCGGCGGTCTGCAAAACCGCTACACGTGGGTGCAACTCCCACCGTGGCCTCCAATTGCGTCAAGAAATTTGCGGGACAAAACCGCTACACGCGGGTGCAATTCCCGCCCAGGCCTCAGAAGAAAATTAAAAATTACCTACCCGCAATCGCTACGCTTAAAGCGTTGCAGGCGGGAAAGTGAAAAATTAAAAATTTTGAACAAAGAAAGAAAAACAGGATTAATTGAAAAAACAGCTAAAGTAGTTGAATATAGTGGAATAGTGATCGCAGTTTTGGGATTAATAGGAGGATTAACTCAGCTTGCTGTTGGTGGAGCAGTGGTTGGTGTTGGTGCTGATATGATTCGGCGGCATCAGACAAAGAAAAGGCAATAAGGGCGATTAGCTCCCCATAGAACACTTACTTGCTCCCGAGGCCTACGGCTTCGCGTCGCAAGAGCGTGTCTACGGGGCAGGCAGTTGGTTAGACTAAATTGATAGAGAGCGTCAAACGATATTCGGGCGCATAGCTCAGTTGGTTAGAGCGTCGTCCTGATAAGACGAAGGTCCCTCGTTCGAGTCGAGGTGCGCCCACTAGAAAGCGACCAAATCTAGGTAGATAAAGTGAATGTAATTTAAAGGTCTTAGGCCTGTCCTGCTAAAATCGCAGCATGAGCCGTATACGGATAGTATCTAAAGGCGAATGCTAAGATTGATAGGATTCGAGTCCTGAATCGCCCACAAACAAAATTAGTTAATTGTTTTTTTGATTAGAGCGGTCCGATTTTAATCGGACAGATCCCTCGTTCAAGTCGAAGTATGCTCGCAGATTTGAAGAATTTGGATCGTCGGTGATGGTGCTCGTTGAAGATAAAATTAGGAGATTTGTTTGCGAACAAAATTTAAGATTTTTTCCGCAGAGGTAATGGCTGACTCAGCGTCGATCTTATCGTAAAGTCCTTCCGGTCCGCCATACTGACCCGGATAGCGAGTAGAAATATAATATTTGTCTAATAATTGAGCATCTTTTTCTATTTTGGAGGTTTTGGCACCGAGATTTTTAAGCTCACTGACTAAGCGATCCAGACTGTGAATTTTTGGAGCAACTTTTCCTTTAGCCAAAATCAAAGCTTTTAAAGCTTTCTCGGCTGCCTGTTGGCAAGCATAGCAGCAAGAAGTAAAAATTTTTCCTTCCAAATTCCACTTAGCCGTTTTTAAATCATAATTAGCAAAATCAAGCCAGGTATTTACATCAGCGGAAAAATCATTGCTTTTTTTCATAGATAGTTCTACCGTATTTTAAGACTTCCTGAGTAATAAAAAATCTATTCTCAGCGATAGCCTTAGAAAATTCTTCTGGAGTGAAAACTTGAGGTTCAATATTAGGAATATGTCCCCAAACCAGTCGTAAAACTTCGGCTATTCGCTCGCTTGGCTTTTTGTTTGTTTGTTTGATAATAAGCACATCAATATCACTTTCTGAATCTGCTTTTCCTTTAGCGAAAGAGCCAAAAAGAATAATTTTTTCTGGGCCAAATGGCTTTAATTTTTGGATTAGAAAATTCTCATTAATCATCTAAATTTAATTTAGCACAATTAAAAGAAAAACGCAAAGCCAGATATAGTATTGTGGGTGGGACATTATTCTTCGAGCAAGGCTAAAAGCCGAGTCGAGAAGTCTCATTGATGGTTAGTTCTCGACTCACTTACGTTCGCTCGAACAATAAAGTTGTTATTTATGTCCCAGCCACAGTATTGTATCTGGCAAAAAATTTAAAGAACAAAAATTCAAATGGCCGTTCTGGTTATTGTCAACTTGATTGCTCAAGCTGTCCAAAGCGGTCATTAAAAAAGCAATCGATTAAGTCGGTAACAAATTAAATATATCAGAAATATGATGGGGATTATAAGCCAAAGTTTGAATATTTGAAATTAAAAAATATGATATACTTTTTCTTGGATGTAAAAATGGAAAATCAAACAAATGTTGTTGATCAAAATAGTCAACAGATAGGCCAAAATCCAATAGACCAACCTACTATGGTTTCAGAAAAACCAAAATTAAACTATTGGATGATTTCGATAATAGTGTTGGCATTATTATTTTTGGGGACATTAAGTTATTATGTGCTAGTCGTAAAAAGCCAGAGAATACAGCAGAGTTTGCCAACGCCGACCCGGCAGAAGCCAGTGTTTAGTCCTACCGTCTTCCCAACAACCGCACCAACAAACACAGGAATTCCAATACCAACAACTAGTGAAACAGAGGGCTGGAAGTTGTATCAGAGCGTTAAAGTTGGTTATAGCATCAAAGCACCACCAAGCTGGAAAGTTACTCCGAATGAGGATGATTCGCTTTTATCGGACCAAGATTATCTGACCAATATGACTTTAATGCCTGAAAGCGAGGGAGAAGGCATAATCGGAAATTCGGTAACTATTGCATTTCCAATTTCAATTCAAGGCCCACATAAAGAGTTAGGCAAACAATTTGAAAATGGATTAGAGGGCTTAGCTTTACCATCAAAAGATGAACCGTCATCTTGGTTTACAAAGCAAGAATCATCATATACCCAGGTTGACGGTCACCGAGCACTAATAAAAGTGAAAGTTTATAAATCTACGCCCCCTGCAGGCTTTGCTGGTGGGTGGTGTGATTGCACACACAAGCATGTTTATATAGATCTCGGTAACGGTAAAATACTCGATATATTGGGGTATTGGCAGAATAGCAATAAAGGGTTTGAAGGAATTTTCGATCTAATGATTTCTACCTTGAAATTTACGAAGTAAAAATCTTTTTGCTTGAAAAGCAAAAAGAAAATCGCGCGCGGAAAAGTTTATTTATGGCAAGTTAGAGACCGGCCAATCCGGTCTTTTTTGGTGGGTTGTTTTTCCTAATTTTAATGCCGATTGGCAGGTGATTTTGCACAGAGAAGCAGCCTTTTTAACAGCTGACAAACTGGTGGAGGACGGACGAGGCAAGGGTTTGATAGGGGATTCCTTGCTGAACCGCCTCGGCTTTAAGCTTAGCCAAAACTTTTTCCGAAAGCCTGATGTTAATGTTTCTGGTTTTACTTAGGGTGTTTTTGGCGTACTTTTGGTAAAGTTTTTTTTGCTTGACGGTATCTTTGATGCTCGTCAACTTTCCCTTTTCAAAATCCTCAAGGATTTTTCTTTCTTCTTTGGTCAATTCAAAATATTTCATTTATCACCTCCTTTGACAATATACTTTTTAGTTGCTTTTCGACTAGGAATAATGGTCTTTAAAAATATTTTTTTCTCATTTTCAACAAAGGGAACCAAATAACCATAATTATTGACGTTAACGACGAAAATCTTTTGACTTGGATACTTTTGTTTTCTGGGATGCTCAATGATATCGAGTAAATTTCCGGATTCAATCGCAATTAAGACCTCTTCAAAGCTAATTTCTCTTTCAATTTTTAAAAGCCTGTTTTTCTCTTCGTTCCAATCAAAATATTTCACGGTTAAATTCTATGACAAAAGATATCTTTTGTCAAGGGACAGTTTGAGTTTAATTTTTCGGCCTTGAATAGATATAAGGGTGAAAAAGTCGGCTCGGACACACTAAAAATTTCTGATGATTTTTTCAGTGCAAAAGAAAAACGCAAAGCCAGATATAGTATTGTATCTGGCAAAAAATTTAAAGGAACAAAATCTGAAAAGGGACAATGCGGTGTGTACAACTTGGATTAACCAAATCGTCAGAATTGCCCCTCTTTAGAAGCCAAATAATCTTATTTGGTTAATCCGGGATTGCTGTACACATTCTTACTTTACCACAAGTTGCTAAAAAGTAAAACTTATTATAAAATTAAAGTAACAATGGATAATAGTCAACAGATGCAAGTTGCTTATAAACCCAGCAGTCTTAAACCCCGTCTAATAGCTGCTATTATTGACGGCGCTATCGTAGCTGTTCCCGCCGTTATTTTGTTCTTTATTTATATTTTCGTTATTAACCCTTCGCTTAGTGGAAATCTCAGTAATATTTTTCAGGATGAGTCACGTTTTGAAACGTTGAGCTCGTGGTTTGAAACTATATATTTTGTCTTGTTTATTGCATATAGCACTTACATGCTAGGAAGATATGGTGCTACCTTTGGCAAAAAGAACCAAAGATTAACTGTTGTTTCTTCAGACTATAAAACGATTGGTTATGGCAGAGCCTTAGTTAGAGAGTCAATCGGTAAATTTGTTTCAAGCCTCATTTTAAATATAGGTTATCTCTGGTTGATCATTGACAAGAAAAGACAAGGTTGGCATGACAAAATTTCTAAAACTTTAGTTGTTCAAGCAGATGAAACTGGCAAACCTGTTGGGGTTGCGCCAGCAGAAGCAGTAGCTAAACCCAATTGGCTTGTCTTTATTTTGGTGTTTCTGCTAGTAGGTCTTCCGGGATTAGCTCTCGGTTTCTTCACCGCCACTTATCTCTTTGTTGTACAACCCAATACTATAGCTGGGGAATCCATGTATCCAATCTATCCTAACAAAGCTTATGTATTAACGGAGAAAATTTCGTATCGGTATAGGCAACCAAAAAGAGGAGATATCGTTATATTTCGCCATCCCCAAAAAGAAAATTTCGATCTGATTGAGCGGATAGTTGGATTACCTAACGAAAAGATCTCAATTCAAAGCGGTAAGGTGTATATAAATGGAGAAATTCTTGACGAACAGTATCTTTCCTCCAACATCATAACTAGAGGTGGAGAGTTTTTGAAGGAAGGAGAGACCTTAGAAATACCTCTTGGTTACTACTTTGCAATGGGTGACAACCGGGATCGAAGCTCTGATTCTAGAATATGGGGTTTTGTGCCTAGAGAGAATATAATTGGTAAGGTAGGCTTGTGTTACTCTAACTGCTCACCCTAAAAAATCGCGCGCGAAAAAAAATAATTAATTGTTTTTTTTGATTAGAGCCGGCGTGCGGCGTTTTGAAAAAAGAAAGAAATAAGCAGCTCATCGTCAATTAAACGACTACTCTCAATTAGTTTTCTGCTATACTATTTTGTATGAGCAAGCCTCCAAATTACGGTCATCTTAGCGAAGTTCCGATTAAGGGCCATACAAAAGAATGGTTCAAGAGGGATATTGAAACAATTAAAAATTCCGTCAGATCAACAGCAAAAGCCATATTTCTGATAGGTCTGTTTACTTTCTTAGCAACTGCCGGTATTTACTATCTGATTACTTTTCGACTTGATTTATTTGAAATTGTTATCTATTCACTTATCTTCTGGCCAGTCGTAGTATTGGGCTATTTCTTGTTACATGTTATGAAAACCAAGGGCTATGATATTCGAACACCATGACTAAAAATACATTTTTACTTCTGGGTGCGATAGTTGTCCTGTCTGCACTTTGGATGAAAATAATTTTGAATTTACTCAAGGGGAAAGGCGCCAAGCCTTTTTACGGTGCACCATGGGATTTGAGCTTTAATCAGAAGGGTAAACCAATCTTAAAACCAAAAAATCTTTTTGTTAATGAACCCCTTGCTAAAATTTATTCTGTGGTATGGCTAATCGGGATGCCTGTATTTATTTTAATTTTGTTTATTTTGTTATTTGAAGAACTAAAATAGATGTGAACAATGAGAGAAAATGATTTTCAAATACTAAAGATTGTTGATTACCTAAACAGGTATGTAGTTGCTATTATTTTAAGTTTGGCGTTTTCGTCGATAGTTTTGCTTTTAACCCCTTCAGGACAATCGAGGTTTTATATTCCAATCGTTTCCTTTGGTTTTTCGTTGGTAATTTCAACCGTTATTGATAAGATCACTCGGCGTGTTTACAAACCCAAGCTTTATAACAAAGAACGGATGAAATTAGTTGACATTGTTAATAAAGTCTCCGGACCAAAGAGAGATTATCAAATTTTGGAACCCGAGATGTACACCTTGCGTTTTAGTTTAGAGATGGATATTGCCGGTCTTTTTGTTGCTATGATTACATTTTTTATTTTCGCCATTCTTTTATCGATTAGTATCGAGCTTGGAAACCCCTTTGGTAGTAAGATTGTTGTTGAAAAATTCTTTTCGGCTTACTACATGTTTTTTGACTATCTTTTTGTTCTCTTCTTCAGCGTGCATTTTATTTACTCGGCTAAGATTAAAGATAAGGGGTTGATCATTTATGGCTTGCTTCTTTTGATAACTGTGTCAATCTTAATTTACTTAGTAATCTCAAATTTTTACGCACTATTTTAAAATAAAGATGATTAATTCAATTCACATTTATGCTGCTTTTGTGATAATAGCATTCGTTTCAAGCTTGATTTTAATCGACGGTATTAGTCAGTTGAGGACGTGAAAGAAAAGAGAGATTCTCTCGGCAGGTTTGACATGGCGAGAAATTGTTTCTTTATTGAAAAGCAAATTTCAAAGAGATAACCGAAAATCTGTAGTGATTGATCTTACAGAACAAGAAGTAGTTATATACAGCATTCTCAAAATTGCTACTGGATTATTGGGAATTATTGTTTGTGGAGCTTACTTGCTATTTAGAAAGTGATGAAAAGAAAAACCAAAGTTAAATTTTACTATATAATCTATTACTAATATGGACAACGAGGTTAAATTATATAATCTTCGCAATCAAAAAGAGATAGTTTTTTACAAGAGTTTTATTAAGAGGATATTTTCTCCATTAGCATGGAATTGGATTAATTGGAGCTTTTTTCCATACAATCCCGAATTAATGAGAAGCTTTCTGGAAAGAATTGGCTATGGTTCAGGCGGTATTCATTATTTTATACGACCAGGTTCTGGATTTATCGCCAAGCTTTTTGGAGGAGCCGCATGGGGTACGTTTTCAGCTTTTGACAAGGAATTCTTCTTTTCCGTAAATAATGTTGTCTGGAGAGTACCGTATTTATCTGTAAAGAACGTAAACATAGAAGGGGGACAAGGTTTGAAAAGGTTCATTAAACAAACTTCAGTAGTTATAGATTTTATCTACCAAAACAAGATTAAAAAGTATCATGTTTCAGTTCCAGGAATAGGTATGGGTTTAAGTATTCCAATAGAAAGCAAAATCGATACTCAAGCAACTGAGAATTTATTTAAGATTTTAAAAGAAAAAATCAGATAGAAGCTGTTAAAGAATAAAAGTAACTAAAAAATGAACATCTTAAATCAAGAAACAACAAATCAAAGCGGTTCAAATTTTGTGATGCCAAATCAATCCGAAACAAGCATCCCTAAAAACTATTCAGCAGTCACTCGCTGGTGGATGCCGTATAAATACTTAACCTTAGCAGAAAAGTTTTTTCTGTTTATCAACATTCTTGGTTTGTTGCTACTTTTCTTTTCTTTATTCGTAGGAATATCACGTGTTATCCAAGGAAAGTATTACAGTTTTGGTCTGGGAAATTCGATTTTTTTGTTCGCGATCATGCAGTCTCTCCCTGCTCTGCGTTATCGAGGATTAACAAGAATTCCCACAGACAAATTAGACGAGAAACTTCAGAATCAGATAGCACAATGGTGTAAATTTAAATGGATGTATAGCCTGAAGTTTTCAGTTTTTTGTTGGCTTCTCTGGGTTGGGTTATCTGCATTCTCGTTATATTTAATTTTTCAAGTATTTCCGTAAATGAAAACCTACAGCGCTTCGCAGAAGAAAATTTGGACTATATTTTTCAGGAATAATCACTGATATGTTAAAAGGTCTAGGCAGAAAGATAAAAAACATTCTTTTCCCACCATTTTCTGAACTTGAATTAGTAACATTTTCCTACCTTCTTTTTATTTTATTTATTGAAGCAGTGCTAAATTATCCTGAAATTTTTAAGGAAACTCTTTTGGCGCTCGTGGACATCGTAACCTCATTACAAGATATACCGGCCTTGTTTGGTTTAGTAGCTGTCTTAATTTTTGTGATTTACTTAATCCAAAGTATAATCAAACACGCCCTTTACAAGGAGAGCATGATGAGTGAGGAAAAGGCGATTTTCTCCTATTGGTTTTACCTTCTTACTTCGGCAATAATGCTTTATCTATCAATCCCAATTTTATTTGAAGAAAAAGAAGGGCTTTTTGAAATAATTAATAGAGTAAATGCTTTTTTAATAATTACTAGATCGGGCTTTGCTTTTGTTACAACTTTATTGTTACATAAATTAAGGAAAACAGATATTTTGGCATCCCAAATGCTTGACGCTCAAATTAGCAGAGATGAATTATTTTTACTGCTTTTCCTTGGGCCATTGACTTACATTGTTTTGAGAATGAGTTATTCTTCTTTGTCATCCGTGGCGCTGGCGTATTTTTACACTACTACTCTTATTTTGTTCTATCGGGAGACGATGAAAGCGGTCTAATTTGCGATAGTAATTTTCAGGAATTTCTGATAAAATAAATTCGAGCTTTGTAGTAAAGTTGCATCAATGTCTGTCCAGAAAAAATTAATCTTTTTTCTCATCATTCTTCTTAGAATCTGTGTTTTTGTGCCTTTTTTGTTTTTTTATCCATTTTTTCTAATATACTTGACATCAGTTAGGAGGGTGTTTATACTGAATTTAGCATGGAAAAAACAGTAGAATCACAAGATCACAAGAACACGAAAACACTAGAACATAAAAGCACTAGAACACAAGAGCAAAAGAAGATAAAACAATTAAAGACCAAAAAATGGAAACCGCCCAAGTTTTTTCTGCCGGTAATTGGTTTTGTTCTTGTCCTTATTTTGCTTTGGCTGGGAGGGCAGGTGTATGAACGGTCTAAAAAGCCCAGTGATGCCAGTATTAAATTTGCCCCAAAAAAAGTTATTGTTCAAGTCGGTAAGGAAACTCTTTATGGCCAAGATTTAAACTACGAACTCTCAATTTATTTTCCTCAAACTTCAAAAAGCCAAGAACCGGTTCCAGAAGAAATTAAGCAAAAAGCATTGGATCAAATCATTGAAAAATCTCTTCTTCTTCAAATAGCCGCTGATGAGGGGTTAATTGTTCTTAATGAAAAGATTTTTAACAACCTAGACAAAATCTATCGAGAGCGAAATATTTTAATCAATGGTATTGAGGGAAAAGTTAATCAAAAACTGGTTAATTTAGTTAAAGGAGAAATGATTTCTATTTGGTTTCATAATATTTATGAGCCAAAAATGGGGCTTGAAGCGGCCCGACAGGTGACGCAGACTAAAATGGAAGCAATTTATAATGATTTAACTTCAGGAGCTTTACCAAGTTTAAAAGAGGCGGCTGAAGTGATTAAAAATGATCCTTCTCTTGCCTTGATTGATCCTAGCTATCAAGGCAATGCTTACCTTCCTTTTGAAATTAAGCAGGGAGAAGAATTTTTTATTGACCCCAAGATTCAAGAAACAGCGTTTAAATTAGCGCCTAATCAGCTTTCTGAAATTATAGTTGGCCAAGATCAGAGCCCAGCCGGGGATTTTTATGATTGTGCTTTTATGGTAATGAAAATTAATGAGCAAGAAATGAAAGGCTTTCAATCTTTTGAAGATTGGTTTAATCAAAAAAGGAAAAATTATGTGGTGGAGATTAAGATTTAAAACAATCATTTTAGTCTTGTTTGTAATTCTGCTTTCTCAGGCAGATGCTGTCTGGGCGGCACCTAAGTTTAAGGGCAAGCTTTATTATCAAGATGCTGATCAAAATATTGTTCCTCTTTCTGGTATTAATGTTGATGGCTGGCAAAAAGGCTGTGCTGATCATTTTACGGGCGTGCCGTGTGATGCGGTGCCGTCCGGCTGCAGCAGCGGCAGTTGTAGCGGCAGCAGCTATGTTGAAGCTTGCTATTGGACCTGCAAAGGCGGCAATGCCAGTTGTTTTGGTGCTGGCGCAGATGAAAAGTGCTGGAATGATCCCTGCGGCAATCATGCGCCTAGGTGTACTAGTGGCGGTGATCGTTGTTCTCATTACAATACCTATGCCGGTTGTTCAGGCGATAGTGTGACAAAATGGCTGACTTGGAACAATACTGATAGCAGTGGGAATTTTGAAATCCAATCAGCTAATCTTGGTTGTTTGGATTCAGGAATAAATTTCTTTTCTCCCAATGGTACGCCTAATATTGATGGTTGTGTTAATGGTCATTGGGAATCACGTCTTGGTGGTGGTGGTGGGATTTCAGTTGCTTCTCATGGCGGAGGCGGAACAGATACGATTGAAATTGCTATGACTGATAATTTTACCAATAAAGATCACATTGATTTTGAATGGGTTTGTGAGGCACCGACACCAACCCCAACCTTGACTTTAACCCCGACACCAACGATTACTCCTGGCGGTCCAACTTTAACACCTACTCCTACCATTACTGCCGGCGGACCAACCTTGACACCTACTCCAACCATTACTCTCGGTGGTCCAACTTTAACACCAACGGCAACGGTTACACCGTCGCCAACAGGTTTTTTGACAGCAACACCAACTGCCACTTGGACTCCTACGCCTACTGGTTCGCCAACGATTACGCCGAGCCAAACACCAACACCTAGTCCAACCGCAACGCGGACGCCGACTCCAAGTCCAACGACACCTGGCGGAGGCGGTCTACCGCCGACGCCAACTCCCATCTCCAAAGCTTCTTGTGCCTGTTGGCTTTTAGCGGCAGAAGGAAGCCCTGATCTTACTAATGTTGAAAAAGGCAAGCCTTTGGATTTCATTGCCAAAGCCTATGCTGAAGATACAGGCTATGTTACAGAGATGATTCTTGTTCTTACCACACCATCAGGAGGAACAGTTTCTTCACCAATAATAAGTTTTAGACCAAATGAGTATGAGTTAGAAACCATTGATGAAGAACAAGTTAAAGTTTATACGGCCAACTGGAGTTATCCAGTGCCTGATGAGTCAGAAGCTGAGGGATTATATCATTTAAACTTAATTATTCATTGTGATTGGGAAGAAAATTATCAAGACAGCAGCGTGCAGGGTTTTGCTGTTCAGGCTCAAGAACCAACAACGCCAACTCCGACGCCGCGGCCGCCTTCATTTTGGGATCTCATCAGAAGAATTTTTGGGACGGTGATCAGCTTTATTTCTCCTCAGGCACCAACACTTAAACTCGGGACATTTGAGCCAGCCTCCGCTCTTCCTGAGGGTGGGTGTACCGATCTTTATTTTCGCGTCGTTGAATCAGAATGAGATGTAGAATAAAATCCAGGACTATTCTGGGTTAAGCACGATTCCAGGACCATCCTGGAATTAGGTTTTTTTCTTGACATTCAGAAGATGATCATTTACACTGAGGTTAAATGGAGATTCGAGAGGAATCACTTCCAGAACAAAAATTACCAGAGGAGGAACTTTCCAAAGAGAAATTTTCGAAAAAGAATTTTTTAAAAATTCTTGTTCCTTTAGCTATTTTTTTGATTCTCGGCGGTGCTTTGTATTTCTTCTTTCTTAAAAAACCCCAAATTCCGGGAGGAGTTAGTTCTTATCAAAATTTAAACGCGATGGTTGAAAAATTTATTGACGCTCAGAAAGAAATAGAAGGGAAAAACATTGTTTATTCTCTCAAAGGTAATTTGGTTCGGATGTCGATTCAAGGAGACTTAGTTACCTATGAGTATGACTTAGGCAAGGGAATTCTTTTGGCTCCACCAGAAAAAATTAATCTTCCCGCCAATATTCTTCCTTTTGAATATTTTGGGAAAAAGGTGGCTAAAAAAGAAGAGCTTGATTTAGGCAAAGACGAACTGAATTCACTCTCTGAACTTAAAATTTGGTGTCAAGAGTCAAAAGATGAAAGCAAACCCTGTCAGGTTAAAAAATGGGCGGTTTATTCGGTTGCTCATGTTGAGGAACCCAAGCCTTATCAGGAGATTGCGGGAAAAGTATTAGCTTGGCTAGAGCAACAAAAAAATGAGCAAGGTATTTATTATTTTGGTCAACTCTGTCGAATTGGCGGCCAATGTGAAATAAAGCCAGTAGATAATCGGGTTGGCTTGGCGGCTATCTGGGGGCGATTTAAATACTTCGAACAAACTAGAAATCCTCAGGATCTTGAGATAATAAGACAAGATCTTAAAACTTACACAGATCATACTAAAATGCTTGTACTTCAAAATGACTTTTGGAATTGTAAGTTTATGTTTGACCTTTGGCAAAGCAATGCTTTTTCTTCAGAGGAAAAGGAAAAGATCGAAGAGATTTGTTTTTCAAGCGATTACACTTTATTCCGGGAAATCGAAGATCTGGTTAAAGCTGGTGATTATCAAGAAAAACATGATTTCTTGGAAGTGCTTTCGATGAAACGATTTTACACAATAGCGCCGACAGTTATTTCTTCATTTGCTTCTGATATGATGCATTACGCTGCTTATACCTCAGACGAGGTGGCCAGATTTTTATGGAAAAAAGATCCTCAAGATTTGCTTCGGGCCAAAATTTACTTTGATCAAGCCATTGGCGCTTACAAAGCAGAGAGCGAGAATCGTTATATGAGAGGGCGTTGTGTTTTAGGTATGGCGGCATTGGATCTTTATCAAGGCAGCTCGGATTCGCGCTATCTGGATTTTGCCACCACGCTTTTCGAAAAAGAAGAATTGGACAAGACCTGTTTGGCCCAAAAAGGAGAAGTTTATCCAAATCGCTGTCAGGATTCTTTGTTTGAGCAGACGACTTGTTCTCTTTTTAGCAGTGAACTTTTTAAACTTACCAAGGCAGCAAAATATCAGGTTTTTAGTGAAAAGATAATTACAAATTTGATTGACAAAAGTTTTGACTTTTCTGGCTATAGCGGAGAATTCAGTGGAGACGGCTCTTTTTATTCTTGGGGCAGGGGACTTAAGCCTGAGGAGGTTAACATCTCCAAAGGAATTAGGGAAAACGGACTTATAGTTGGTGTTTTGTTGGAGTAAAAAAAATAAAAAATGAAAAAATTTTTAGTTAAAATTTTAATAATTTTTTCTTTCTTAACTCTTGTTGGTTTTGGATTAAGCCTTGGTTTTTCACGGACTGTAGCCGCGGCTTCTTGTAGTAATTGCGGTTCTTGTGAGTCATCAGGTGATTGCGGTTCATGCCGTAAGAACGGGTGCCATTGTGTTTCTGATTGTAACCACCCTTCTTGTACTTATGTTGGAGGCGATTGTGGTTATTGTAAGCCTTATTGTATTCCCGAGTGTCCAGATGGCTGGGTGGAGGATAGTGGAACTGGTTCATGCCATGTTGCCTGTTCGCCATGTACTAACAATAAGGACTGTGTTCCTCAATTTCAAGCAGACTGTGATACTGGTTGTGGAACATGTGGTTATAGGACGGCCGAGGGCGCTGGGGGTTGTACAACCAACAATGCCTGTTGTCATCGTGAGTGTCATGGTTGTATATGTAAGACTGTCTCTAACAGCTGGCAATCTCCTGCCAATAATACCTGTGAAAATGATAATCAACATCCTCATGGAGATGATTGGGATTTGAGTTGTTGTACTCCTGAGGCGACTAATACGCCTGTTCCGCCCACCGAACCTCCTTCTCTTGGCTGTGATGATGCCTGTACTGGTGAAAATGATAATCGATGTTCTCCTTATGCGTGTACTTTTGTTGATATGATGGCTGGGTGGCGCTGTCGTAATTCCCAGTGTAAGACGGAGCAAGATTGTGTGTGTCCTCCAACTCCAACTTCCACTCCCATTCTGAGTCCTACGCCATCTCCAACTATTATTAATGGTGGGCCGACCAATACTCCTACTTCAGTACCGCCGACTGAAACGCCTGTTCCTCCAACCGATACACCAGCCCCCACTGATACTCCTCCTCCCACTGATACTCCTCCTCCTACAGCTACTCCTTATCCACCGACCGACACTCCGGTTCCCACCGCTACTCCTTATCCACCGACGGCTACACCCGGTCTTGGTCCCACCGCTACTCCTTATCCACCGACGGCTACTCCTGTTCCCACGGCTACGCCATACCCTCCAACCGACACTCCGGTTCCCACAACTACACCTATTTTCACTCCCACTCCCACGCCTGAACTTAGATGTTCTTGCTATCTGCTTTCGGCCGATGGAGATCCAGAGCTTGGTGAAATCAAAAGAGGTGATGCTTTAAAATTTATTGGTGAGGCCTATGTGCCTCATGCTGGTGCGGCTGAGCCGCATGAAATGGATTATTGGCTCTTTCAATATGATAAAGTGAATAATCGGGATATTGAACCAGCGATAACTCATTCTGGCCATCTTTCAACCGGTGGTGTGCCCAATCGAACAGAGACGATTAGTGGCGAACGTGTTGATATCTATCGCACGACCTGGAGTTATACTGTCCGTCCCGCAGATCCAATAGGCATTTATCATGTAAAACTTGAAATCTTTTGCCGAGAAAAACTTGCTTTAAATGTAAAAAGCTTTTCTGTTCAAGCTCAAGAACCGACGCCTACTCCTACACCTAATCCTGGGCTTTGGGACTTAATCAGAAGAATCTTTGGGAACGTTATTGAGTTTTTCTCGCCCGAGGGTCCTTCAATAAAACTGGGTTCATTTACTCCTGGCGCCACGGTTACTCCTGAACCAACACCGACGCCTACTTCCGAACAGCCCTTTTTACCAATGGGGGGTTGTACTGATTTATACTTTCGTGTTATTGAATAAAGATTGACTTTTTTATTGGTTATGTGCTAGCTTGGTATTAGTAGTGAATTTTTTTTCTTATGAAAAGATATTTTTTAGTTTTTTTACTTCTCGCCGCATCTTTTTCTTTTCTCTCAAAGCCAGTTTTTGCCCAAGAAGTAGAACTTGAAGAATGTCAAAAATACTATCAGTTTGGAGAAGTCAAAGTCAATCTTAATACCAAAAAAACCTCTTACAGTCAGGGAGAAAAGATAGAACTTTTTGGCACCATTGTTAATAAAAATAGTTTTCCTCTTTTAAACATTACTATTTACGCTCATTTAAAAAGGATCAATGAAGATACCTATCTTGAAAACGGCCATTTCTTGGTCGATAGACTTACTTTAGCCCAAGATCTTAATTTCCTGCCCAAAGAGACAAAAGAGCTTAAGGCCACTTTTGATGTTAAAGAAAACTACTCCCAAGCTAAATACCAGCTTCAATACTTTGTTTTTTCAAAAGACGGGTTTTGTTACTCTGGCCGGCCTTTTTTAGAAGAAGACTTTGCTGGAGTGACTAATTTTGAGATTGTCAACACTATTACCCCGGAGGTTTATTTTGATCTTAACAGCCTAACTCTTAATGGTAACCTACAAAAAGTCCGCCAATACATTCCGATTTTCAATCCAGGAGAAAACCCGATCATAGAGGTAAGTCTTAGAGATTCAAGAAGTCAAAAAAGCGATTTGCAGGGTGTTTTTAAGTGGTATGCCTGGGATGATTCATTTGAGGAGAATCTGATTAAAACCGAGGAATTTCATATCTCTTCTAATCAAGCTCCAGTTTTCCAAACCGTGTTTAATCTCCCTGAGCCCGGTGCTTATGTTCTTTTGCTTGAGATTAACAATCCGGTTCGTTCTCTTTTTAAATTCAGAATTGCCCGCCGAGGAGAAAAGGCTGATCGTCTTAGGATGAATGACCTTGGAATTACTAACTATCTGGTTGATCCTCAAAAAGACCGAGCCTTTGTTTGTTTTCATTCGCCCAGTGAAGAGAATTCTCCTCAGACACGGGTGAATCTTTCTCTTTTTGATAAAAATGGTCAGGTTTTAGAACAAAAAACAATTGAGAATTCTTTTGGTGGTGAGGTAATGGCCATTAGTCTTCCTTTAACTAAGCTAGCTGACCCTTTAAATTTTTCCATTCAAGCAGATTTCCAAAACCTAGAAAATCCTTCTTTGTCTCAAAAAGTTAGACGGGAATTTTCACCCGATCTTTTTGACAAATCCCTTGTCGATTTAGATGTCACTTATGATCCCAGCGCCGTCGGTGGGCCTAAGCTTAATTTAAGCGCTATTAACTTAGTCGATGAAGTCATTGCTGATGCGCCTTTGGAAAGACTGGTTATTTACCAAGACGGTCAGATTAAAGACGAGCAATATAATTTAGACTCAATTCCGGCAGAATATGATCTTTCCAAGCTTTCACCAGGGAATTATAAGCTTCTTGTTAAAAGCGGCTCAATTGAAAAAGAAATGGAGTTTGAAGTAGGAGGTTTTCAAGAAGAAAAAGTTAAGAAAAGAAATTGGTGGTTAATAATTTTAGGAGTGGTATTTTTGACTGGGCTGATTAGTTTAATTGTTTTTTTCAGAAGAAAGAGGAAATTAAAACTCCTTCTTGAAAACGAGTCAAGAAAAAAAAGCTAAGCTTTGATTTAGAGCTAAGCTCTGTACTTTGTCCAGAGCTTAGCTCTTAAGAAGTCAAAATCATAAAATCATGAAACATAAAAGAGTCATTTTTATCATTTTCTCATTTGTTTTTCTTTTATTGGCATTGCCTGTTAAAGCAGAACAAGTAAAATTTAGAGTTAGAGAATGGGGTTCTGCAAGCAGCCCCAGAGGAGATTGTTGCACGTTTTCTTTAACCGAAAATCTTAGTCAAACTACTTCTGGCAAAGTCGGGCCTGATTGTGACTTTGTGGTTGATCTTTGTTTCCTAGGTGAATGGGAAAACGTAGGCGGTTATTTTGATACGCCGCCCTATGCATGGGGTGGTGATCACTTTTACACCAGCAATGTTTGTCCCCCCGGCGATGGCTATCAGTATTCATTTTCCTGCAGTTCGTCTCAATATACCTTGAATAGCAGTTCGCTCCCTAGTTATGTAACTTTGACAGGAGAACAGAGCGTAACTTGTTCAGAGGGAGGGCCAGGCAAACAATATCAATTCCATGTCAGCGATTCTGCACCCACCAGTGGCTCTTTTAATCTATCGTTTGACTTTTCTTCAAATTGCCAGATGAAAAGACAGGGACATGGTGTTTGTGATGCAGTAAACGGCAGCTGTAGCAGTCAATGCGGTCAGTGTCCAACCATTACAATCAATCCTCGTCAAGCCAGTCTTGCCATTCCCTTTTCTATTACTGATATTTGCGGACCTTCGCCAACGCCGACCAATAGTCCTACTCCGACATTAAGTCCAACACCGACGATTACTCCGACGCCAACGGCGACGCCGACTCTTACGCCAACACCAACCTCAACAGCTACTCCTACTCCAACCCCAACTTTAACCCCAACGATAACTCCTACACCCACATCCACTCCAGAACCACCCGCTTCTTGTGCTTGTTATTCAATCA
>JADHYG010000008.1 GCA_016782545.1 Candidatus Microgenomates bacterium | reverse complement strand
AAAGGATTGATGCGCGAAACATTTAAAAATATCATTTCTGAAAATCTTGCTTCGTTGCTTTCTAAAATCAAAACTCCTTGTCTTTTGCTTTGGGGAGAAAAAGATAAAATGGTTCCAGTTACCATCGCTCAAAAAATCTATGACAGAATTCCTAAAACAGATCTAATTGTTATTTCTAACGCTTCCCACAAACTTCCCTACGAAAACCCAAAACTCTTTTCCAAAAAATGTCTGGAATTTTTAGATAATTTTAAGAAATAAGAGTATTTGTTGTAATTTTATACAATTTCCTGCCTTAAAAAAGATCTACCAGCCCAGAATTGAGAGAGAGATTAGGAACAACAGAAGGAATAATTGGAACCAGATTTACTGTTCGTGAGCAATCAGGTTATCCGCAACGAAAGTTTAAAGTGATCGGCTTATTTGTTGAAGATGGAGAAGTTTTTGGATACGATGTGCAACCACTTGGGAATATGTTGGGCATTAATCAACCCTTTCCAGAAAACACGACCATGGTTTTATCCGCAAGAAAAGAATATGAAGAAGTCATAGTAAATACACCCTAATAAAAAAGACAACCTGTTTGAAGGCTTAAGAAGTTTAATCAATAATTAAGCCAGAGAGCAGGTATTTTGGTGGTTGTGCTAAAATATTATCAGCGAGAAGTTTTAGAGTAATCCTATTTAAGCTATAGGACATCATGCTTGAGGTCCCGATCGGGCACTCAAGCGTGAGGTGATAAAGAGGTTGTAAGAAATGGGAAAATTAGAGATTTTATTGATCATTGCTTTTTTTATCGTCATTTTAAAAAATACTATATTCTATCTTTTTTGGTGGCAAAGGAAAGAGTATCGCTTAGATCGATTCTTAATTCATCTAAACATCCAACAGGGACGCAAGCTTTTATTGGGCAAAAAAGAGGTTTTTAAATGGCTTTGGTTATTTTTTGCTTCTTTGCTTTTGTGGAGTAAGAGTCATGCTGAATTTATTTCAGCATCTAGATTCCGAAATGGATTCATGATAGAGATTCTGAAACAAGTTCAGAATGACATGAGTTGGCTGGTTTTGACCTCTTTTTTGATTGAAGCCTTTTTTTATCTTAGACAGCTTTTTAAAAAAGAATGGAAATGGCCAGATTTTACTTTTAAAGCAGTTTTAATTATGGCTTTGGTTTTTTTGTTTTGTTTAGGAATAATTTTTGCTCAGGGTTACTTACTAGTAAAACTTTTAATTTTTGACCGACTATTATTGTTAACCGTTTCTCTTTTTGTTATTTTGACCAATATTCCGGCCAAGATTTATCAGCAATTTATTATTCAAAAAGCCAAGCAGAAAATTAAAGATCATCCTAATCTTTTAGTGATTGGTATTACCGGCAGTTACGGAAAAAGTTCCACTAAAGAATTTCTAGCCCAAATTCTTGCTTCAAAATTTAAAGTTTTAAAAACACCAGCCAATTTTAATACCGCCATTGGTATTGCTAAAACTATTCTTCAAGATCTTCATCAAGACCAGCAAATTTTTGTTTGCGAAATGGGCGCTTATAAAGTTGGAGAAATCAAAGCGCTTTGCGACCTAGTTAAACCCAAAATAGGCATTGTTACTGGTCTTAATGAACAGCACCAGGCTCTTTTTGGCAGTTTGGAAAATACTATTCAAGCTAAATTCGAGTTGATTGAAGCTTTGTCGAAAAATGGCCTGGCTGTTTTTAATGGTTATAACAAATATTGTCTTGAAATGGCCAAAAAAGCAAATAAAATGGGTAGAAAAGTAAAAATTACTGAAAAAGAAAAAAACAATCTTAAAATTAATTTAGTTGGAAAACACTTTTTAGAAAATATTCAGATGGCTAAAATAGTTGCTGAAGAATTAGGCATACCGTCTGAAAAAATCGCTCGAGCAATTGAGAAATTAGAGATGCTGTCTCAAACAATGGAAATTATTAAAAAGAAAGATTTGGTTTTAATTAACAGCACTTATAACAGCAATCCTCAAGGAGTCTTGGCGGCGCTTGATTTTTTAAAAACTTTTAAAGGCCAAAAGATTTTTGTTTTTCAGCCAATTATTGAATTAGGAAAAGCTTCTGCGCGAGTTCATCAAAAAATAGGCAAAAAAGCAGGAGAAATTTGTGATCAAATTGTTTTAACCAATGAAAATAATTATCAAGACCTTCTTAAAGGTGCTAAAGGAAAACTAACTTTTAAAAAAGATTTATCCAAAATCCAAAAGGGAGTGATTTTGTTTGAAGGAAAAGGAGCCGCCAATTATCTTAAATCACTAGTCACTAGTCACTAGTCACTATGCACTATCCCATCACTATTTCATTATCTCCAAATACAGAAAAAGATGATGTTTTTTTGGCTTTAAAACTTCTTTTTTCTCCTTGGCAGTGGAAAAGAGGAGAATATATTGAAAAATTAGAAAAAGAATTTGCCAAATATTTAGGTGTAAAACACGCCACTTCTTTTAATAGCGGCAGAACCGCTCAATTAGCAATTTTAAAATCTTTGCGTCTAGGAAAAGGTGATCAGGTTTTGCTTCAAGCCTTTACTTGTGTTGTTGTTCCTAATTCTGTTCTTTGGATAGGAGCAAAACCAGTTTATGTAGATATTGAAAAAAATACATTTAATATTAATCCCAACAATCTAAAGAAAAAAATTAATTCTTCTTCAAGAGCAATAATTGTTCAGCATACCTTTGGTCAACCCGCAGAAATGGAAAAGATTTTAAAGATAGCCAAAAAAAATAATTTAATTGTTATTGAAGATTGTGCTCATTCTCTAGGAGCAAAATATAAAGGACAATTAACAGGCACTTTTGGCAAAGCCTCATTTTTTAGTTTTGGCAGAGACAAGGTAATTTCTTCAGTTTTTGGAGGTATGGCAGTAACTAATGACGATGTTTTGGGAGAAGGACTTAAAAGTTTTCAAAAAAACCTTCAGAGCCCTTCATATTTTTGGATTTTCCAGCAGCTTCTCCATCCTTTAATCTTTAATTTATTAGTTTTGCCTTTTTATAATTTTTTCGGGGTTGGAAAAATTATTCTCTTTTTGCTGCAAAAAGCAAATCTTCTTTCCTTTCCGGTTGAGAAAAAAGAGAGGCTGGCTAAAAAACCAAGCATTCATCCGGCCAAACTTCCTCATGCTCTTGTCATTCTTGCTTATCATCAATTCAAAAAACTTGACCGATTCAATAAAAAAAGACTGGAAATCGCAGATCATTATCAACAAGAGTTGAAGAAATTACCAATATCGCTTCCCAAAATAGATGATGGTTCGATTGTTTTTCGTTATCCAATTAAAACAAAAAAAGCTTTAAAGCTTTATCAATTTGCCAAAAAAAGAGGTGTTCTTTTAGGCAATTGGTATGCTAATGTTATTGATCCAAAAGGAGTGAATTTTGATAAGATAGGATATGAAAAGGGGACTTGTTCAACAGCCGAACAAGTGGCCAAACAAGTGATTAATTTACCAACTCATCCTAGAATGAGAGAAAAAGATGTCTTCAGAGTGATAGAAATAATTAAAGAATATTTTAGGAAAATATGACGGTTTTAATTAAAGAAATTAAAGAGAAGAATATTTGGGAGCAGTTTGTTTTATCTGATGAAAATGGGAGTTTTCTCCAGTCGTGGAATTGGGGTGAGTTTCAAAAAACAATGGGCGAAAAAGTATTCCGATTGGGGATTTTTGAAGAAGAACAGCTTGTTGGAGTTTGTCTTTTAATTAAAATTCATGCCAAAAGAGGCAATTATTTAATTTGTCCAGCTGGACCTTTGATTAATTGGGAAAAAATCAGTCATTTTAAGATCTTACTTAAATATTTGAAAAAACTGGGCAAAAAAGAAAATGCTTCTTTTGTGAGAATTAGACCACCGATTAAAGACACAAAAGAAAATAGGGATTGGTTTCAAACTTTAGGTTGTAAACCAGCGCCAATGCATCTTCATGCGGAAAGGACTTGGTTTTTAGATATTACGGCCAAAGAAGAGAATCTTCTTGCTGGAATGAGAAAAACCACTCGTTATCTTATTAAAAAAGCCGATCGTGATGGGGTTGAGATTTTTCAGAGTGATGAAATAAAAGACATAGCCTATCTTTATTATTTGCAAAAACAAGCTGTTTCTCGTCATCAGTTTGTGCCTTTTTCTAAAAAACATTTTGTTAATATGTTTAAGGTTTTTTCAAAAGATAATCAAGCCAGTCTTTTCTTGGCCAAATATAAAAATGAAATTGTTTCTATTGCCATGATTATGCTTTATAAAGAAGAAGCTGTTTATCATTATGCGGCCACTTCTTCGAAATATCCTAAAATTTCCAGTTCACATCTTTTAATTTGGAAGGCAATTTTAGAGGCAAAAAAACAAAACTTTAAAACTTTTAATTTTTGGGGTATTGCTCCTCCTAATAAACACCATCATCGTTTTGCTGGGGTGACTCTTTTTAAAAAGGGCTTTGGAGGCTATGAAGAAGTTTTTCTTCATGCTCATGATTTACCATTAAATTCTTATTATTTAATAAACTTGCTAGTTGAAAGCATAAGAAAAAAAGTCCGTCGTCTTTAAAATTTTGCAATTTTGACCGAGAGGTCTATAATAAGATAGTGATAGAAATAATAAAAAAACATAAGGTTTCTTTTAAAAACGCCTTTGAAGGTATTTTTTGGGCCTTTTCCACTCAACCCAATTTTAGAATTCATTTCGTTTTATCTTTTTTGGTAGTTTTAACTGGTTTTTATTTTAAAATTTCCTTTTTAGAAATGACGATTTTGATTTTAACTGTTATTTTTGGTTTAGCCGTGGAAATGGTCAATACCTCAATTGAGGCAATGACTGATTTGATAACCATGAAATGGTCAAAAAAAGCCAAAATTGCCAAAGATGTTTCTGCAGGGATGATGCTTCTAACAGCTATTGGTGCTATTATAATTGCAGTATTAATTCTCGGCCCATATATATTAATGGGCTTATAGTGTTTAATTTCCAAACAGTTTGAAAATTTTTAAATTGGAGTTTGATTGTAAATTGAGAATTAGAAATTGAAAATTTTAGCAATTCATTTATGGTTCTTCTTTTAGGTCTTTTGATCTTTGCTTTTTTGGTGAATAGTTTTCTTCTGGTGCCCTTTATTGATCTTTTGTATAAGCTTCGTTTTCAAAGAAAAAAGCAAAAAACAAGAGATCTTTTTTTACGCCTTACCCCCATATTTGATAAATTTCATCATCAAAAAGAAGGCACTCCAGTTGGAGGGGGTTTTTTGATTATCATTACCACAACCTTAATTTTTTTATTATCCTTACTTATTTTTCGTTATTTCTTAATACCAGTAACCTCGGTTTATTCTTTTTCAAAAGAAGTTAAGATTTTAATTTTTACTTTTTTATCTTTTGGTATTTTAGGTCTTTATGATGATATTAAAAAAACATTTCCCTCATTGTCAAGTAAATTTTTTGGCTTAAGATTTTCTCAAAAGCTTTTTTTACAAATATTTTTAGCCCTCATTATTTCTATTTGGCTTTTTAGTGATTTTAAAATTGAAATTCTTAATCTTCCTTTTTTAGGAGTGATTAATTTGGGAGTTTTTTACATTCCTTTTGCGATGCTTGTTATTGTTTCTTTTAGTAATGCTTTTAATATTACTGATGGTTTAGATGGTTTAGCTTCAGGAATTTTAATGATTGCTCTTTGTGCTCTTTGGATTATTTCAGCTTCAATTCTGGATACTCCTCTTTCTGCCTTTATTGCTGTTTGGCTGGGAGGATTGATTGCTTTTCTGTATTTTAATGTTAGTCCGGCAAGAATTTTTCTAGGTGATGTAGGGGCTCTGTCTTTTGGGGCCACTTTTGCGGTGATTGGTCTTTTGCTTGGCAAGGCTTTTGCTTTAGTGGTTATTGGCGGTCTTTTTGTTGTTGAGGCGGCCTCATCTTTAATGCAAATCTTATCTAAAAAGTTTTTGAAGAAAAAATTGTTTAAAGTGGCCCCTCTTCATCTTTATCTTCAAGAACAAGGTTGGGAAGAACCAAAAATAGTTTTTCGAGCCTGGCTGGCAGCAATGATGCTGGCCTTTTTTGGTCTTTTTTTGGCTCTAATGAGATGACATGAATTTAAAAGGAAAAAAAGCAGCTGTTCTAGGTTTTTCTATTGAAGGCATGGCCACGACCAGATATTTACTTAAAGCCGGAGCAAGAGTTATTGTTTGTGATCAAAACTCACCTCAAAAATTAGAAGAAAATCTTAAAAAAATAAAAGCAGACGAGGTTTTACTTCAATTAGGAAAAAATTGTCTTAAAAACTTAAATCAATTCGAAATTCTTTTTCGAACTCCAGGCATGCCCTTATGGCATCCTGAATTAATTACTGCTAAAAAAGCCGGTGTTCAGATTTCTTCTCAAACCAAATTATTTTTTGATCTTTGTCCTTGTCCTATTATTGGCGTAACCGGAACCAAAGGCAAGGGGACAACGGCCAGTTTGATTTTTGAAATTTTGAAAACTGCTGGTAAAAATGTTTTTTTAGGAGGTAATATTGGTAATCCTCCGATTGAGTTTTTAGATAAATTAACTTCTGATTCTTGGGTCATTCTTGAGCTTTCTTCATTTCAACTCGAAGATTTAGAAGCAAGCCCTCATATTGCCGTTGTTTTAAATATTACTTCTGACCATCTTTTTTCTGTTGCTCCAGACAATCCAAATTATCATCTTTCTCAAAAAGATTATCTTAAGGCGAAAGAAAACATTGTTAAATATCAAAAAAAGAAAGACTATGCTGTTTTGAATTTTGACTATCAGGTTTCGAGGAATTTTTCTCAATTAACTCAGGGACAAATTCACTATTTCAGCAAAAAAAAGAAAATTAAAGGAGCATATGTGCAAAGCAATAGCCTTTTTTTAAATAAGGATTTAATCGGCGAAACACAAAATCTGATTTTGCCCGGCATTCATAATTGGGAAAATGTCACGGCGGCTATTTGTGCGGCTTCTTTAGCTGGTGCGCCCATTTCAGCAATTAAAAAGGCTGTTTTTGATTTTAAAGGCCTTGAACATCGACTTGAATTTGTCCGGGAAGTTGAGGGGGTAAAATATTATAATGATTCTTTTTCGACTACTCCGGAAACAGCTATTGCCGCTATTAAGGCTTTTAAAAAACCAATTATTCTTATTGCCGGAGGATCAGAAAAAGGACTTGATTATACTGAACTAGGAAAAGAAATTGTAAATTCTTCGGTGAAGACATTAATCTTGATCGGCCAGATTGCTGATAAGATTGAGAAAGCCGTAAGAAAAAACTCCAAAACTCCAAAACTCAAAAACTCCAAACTAAAAATAATTAAAAACCTTAAAACTATGAAAGAAATTATCAAAGAGGCAAGAATAGAAGCTAATCCAGGCGACATTATTGTTTTATCGCCGGCTTCAGCTTCTTTTGATATGTTTAAAAATTATAAAGAAAGGGGCAAGCAGTTCAAAAATGAAGCGGCTAAAATTTAAAAAAATATCATTTAAAATCCCTAATCTCACTAAAAAAGAAACAAAAAGAAAAAAAAGAGCTGTTCTTAAAAAGCAAAAAAAAGAAAGAGATTATTTATTGATTTTGATTGTTGTTTTTTTATCTCTTTTTGGATTATTAATGATTTTTGAAGCTTCAACTGTTTCTGCATATCAAGAATTTGGTGATAAATATTATTTTGTCAGAGAACAAAGCAAGTGGTTGGGAATAGGAATTGTTGCTTTATTGGTTTTTTCTTTTTTGGACTATCATCATCTTTATAATTTGGCTGTTCCTCTTCTTTTTTCTACGATTTGTTTTTTAGGAGCAGTTTTTATTCCTGGAATTGGGATTAAAGTTAAAGGTGCTTCCCGCTGGATTAATTTAAGACTTTTTTCTTTTCAACCAGCAGAACTGGCAAAATTGACTTTGACTGTTTATCTTTCAGCTTGGTTTGCTTCTAAAGAAAAAGGCCGTTTAATCGCTTTTTTATTTTTATTGGGTATTATTTTGGGATTGGTGGTATTAGAGCCTGATTTAGGAACGACCGTTATTATTGCTGCTACGGCCATAGTGATTTATTTTGTTTCTGAAAGTCCAATTAGTCATTTTTTTCTTTTAATCCCTTTGGGACTTTTTTCTTTTTTAGGACTTGCTTTAATATCGCCTTATCGTTTTCGGCGGTTAGTGACTTTTTTTGATCCCAGCACTGATCCGCAAGGAGCCTCTTATCACATTCGTCAGATTTTATTATCTTTGGGTTCTGGAGGGTTGACGGGTGTTGGTATTGGCAAATCAAGACAAAAGCATCTTTTTTTACCCGAGGCAACCACTGATTCTATTTTTGCCATTGTTGGCGAAGAATTTGGTTTTTTTGGTGCTTTTATTCTTATTTTACTTTTCTTATTTATTATTTATCGTGGCTTTTCGATTGCCAAAAGAGCCCCTGATCGTTTTGGTAGATTTCTAGCGGTAGGCATTACAGCTGGTTTTGCTATTCAGGTCATCATTAATCTTTCGGCGATGGTTGTTCTTCTTCCTTTGACAGGCGCTCCTCTTCCTCTTTTATCTTATGGCGGTTCAAGTTTATTAATAACTTTTGTCGGTATGGGTATTTTATTTAATATTTCTCGTCAAAGAGTGAATTGATGACTAAAAAAATCTTAATTATTGGCGGACATTTTTCTCCTGCTTTAGCGGTGATAGAAGAGCTTGAAAAAAGAAACAGGTGGGAAATTTTCTTTGTGGGTCGAAAATATCCATTGGAAGGAGACAAGGTTCTTTCATTGGAATATAGAATTATTAAAAAACGGCAACTGCCTTTTTTTGACTTAAAAACCGGTAGATTTCAGCGAAAATTCACTCGTTACACGATTTTTTCTTTGTTCAAAATTCCCTTAGGATTAATTCAGAGTTTTCTTGTTATTAAAAAAACAAGCCCTGATATAATTCTTTCTTTTGGCGGCTATATTGCTTTTCCAGTTGTTATTGTTGGTTGGTTATTGAGAATTCCTATTATTACTCATGAACAGACAATGACTAGCGGATTGGCCAATAAAATCATTGCTTTTTTTGCTAAAAAGATTTGTCTTTCCTGGCCAGAAACTGTTAAAAACTTTCCTAAAGAAAAAATAGTTTTAACCGGCAATCCGGTTAGGCGAGAGATCTTTAACAATCAACTATCAGAGGGAAAATTACCTCTTACTAAAAATTTGCGCTTTTTCACCTCCGAGGTAGCCCGAAGGGATTCCTCGGATGGTGGAAGTTTTAAAAAGTGCAAATCTTTTCCTCTTATTTATATAACCGGTGGTAGTCTTGGTGCCCACAGTATTAATGAGGTTGTACTAGATATTTTACCTCGGCTTTTGGAAAAATATCGCGTTATTCACCAATGTGGCGACTCAAAAGTTTATAGAGACTATAAACTGCTCGAGGCTCGAGGCTCAAGGCTCGAGACAAGATTAAGAAAAAGATATTATTTGACTAAGTTTGTGGAATTGGAAGATATTGGCTGGGTATTAAATAATGCTGACTTAGTTATTTCGCGAGCCGGAGCCAATACCATGACTGAACTTTTAGCTTTGGGTAAACCAGCGATTTTAATTCCTCTTCCTTGGGCAGGGGCAGGGGAGCAGGAAAAAAATGCTCAAATTCTCAAAAATCTCGGTTCAGCCAAAATCTTGCCTCAAGAAAAATTAACTGGTCAAGTTTTGTATCAATATATTGAATCATTAATACAAAACATTGATGAATATAAGAAAAATGCTGAAAAAGGGAAAAAATTAGTAGATCTCAACGCCGCCGAAAAAATTGTTGACATTTTGGAAAAAATTGCTTTCTAAATATCTTTAAGAAATTTTTTGATTAAAGAAGCGACTTTTTTTGGTTTTTCCCAGGGAACAACGTGGCCGGCTAAAGGAACAGAAGCAAAAGAAAAATTGCCTTTTTTGCCTTCAAGTATTTTTTTGGCTTGTTTTAAAGGAATAATTTTATCTTGAGCTCCATAAATAAAAAATACTGGCAATTGACAATTATCTAAAACTTTTTCTAATCTGAGTCTTGCTCCAGATAAACCCATTTGCACAAACGCTTCTTTAGTCATTTTTTTCTTGCCAATCATTCCATAAGCATCAATCAAAAATTTATTAAACTTGTGCATATTAATATATTTAGCTAAAAGGTAGGCTGTTACTCTAGTTTCAACAATTTTTTTCAGGGCTGTTTCCGCTTTTTTTCTGCCATTGATCATAGCTAGGCTTTTTTCAAACGCCTTAGCGGCTAGGGTGAGGCTTTTTGTTTTAAAAGGAGCGCCAATAAGAATAATGCTTTGTGTTCTTTGGGGATAATTCTTGCCTATTGCTCCTGCTATCAAGCTTCCCATAGAAACGCCAATAATTGCCTTGGGGTAGATTTTTAATTTTTCTAAGAATAAAGAAACATATTTTGTCTGATTTTCAATTGAATAATTTTTTAAAGGACTGGAGTCGCCAAATCCAAGTAGGTCGATCAAATAAAGAGTATATTTTTTCTTTAAAGTCGGCACCAACGGAATCCAGCCTTCCCAATTATTTGCCCAGCCATGGATTAAAAGTAATGGTTCTCCTTTGCCTATTTGGGCAAAGTTGATTGTTTTTTTATTAATTTTTATTTTTCTGATTTTAAATTTCCCTCTTCTTCTTTTTTTAGAATGTAATTGCGAGGAGAAAATTTGATAAGGATTATATAGACAATAGATGAGAAAATATCTTAAAGGAATATCAAATGCCTCTTTAAGAGCGGGTTTTATTCCATGCCCTTTTTTCCATTTTGGAGAATCATTAACTCCTTTTAAAAGAAGTTTGGTAATTTTTATTTTGTTTTTTCGACAGTAATAGTTGGCATAGATTTCTAAGCCCCATTGTGAAGAAAGAGGGTTTTTAGTGATTTTCTTAAGGTGGGAAAGTAAATAAATTCTCTGGCCGGAAATTAAAAGAAGAAGATTTTCACGAAGAGGATGAGTTATTTTGCTCAATTTCTTTTCTGTTAACCCCACCACCACTTGTTGCTTTCTTTTTTGAAAGGTTTTTACCAAAAGTTTAATATGAAAGTTTTTTAAACCTTGAAGATCGGCGTCGCAAAGAAAAACAGCTTTTGTTTTCACTTTTTTTAAGCCTTCTTTTACAGCCTCTCCTTTGCCTCTGTTTTTTGTTAAAAAAACAGTTTCTAATTTTTTTCCTTGATATCTTTTAATAATTTTCAATGATTGGTCGGTAGATCCATCATCAATAACGACAACCTTTGTAATTAAAGGAGAATCAATTAAGACTTCAAGAATATTTTTGATTGTTTGTTCTTCGTTATAACAAGGAACAAGCGCCGTGACTTCCATGGTTTAGTATCTTAAGCGGAGTGGTGATTATTGTCAACTTACCGTAATCTTGATTGAGATTTAATAAGAAGGGTGGTTTTGAGAAGATCCCAGCCTTCTTGAGCATAATTAAGAGGAATTTTATATATTTCTTTATTTTTATAACGACTAAGTTTTAAGATATGACCGATATTATATGAGTAAATTGACTTAATCTTTTTATTTTTATGGGCAAAGTTAACAACTTGCTCAAAGCCATTATTTACTTTTTTGAGAAGAGGGCGAACTGACTGAATATTTTTTTTGAAAAAAATCCTCTCTCCGCTTAAACAATCAATGAGTTTGAACTGCAATTTACCCTTTCGAGCCGCAATGACCATGTCGGCATTACTATCGATAAAGCTATTTTTAAGATTAATTAAGTGTTTTTTTCTTAACTTACTAAGATCAGCATCAACAATCATGACTATTTGGTTTTTTATTGAGTCAAGAGCTTTTTCAATGGCCGCTCCCTTGCCATGATTAAAAGGAAGGGGGATGAGTTGAAGTTTTTTATGGTTGAAGCTTTTTAAGATTTTTAAGGATAAATCTTGAGAATAATCATCTATAACAACGACTTTTTCTAAGAAATGACAATTGAGAAGAACTTGAACCACTTTTTTAACTGTGGCCTGATTGTTATAAACAGGAACAACAGCCGAGATTTTTAAATTTCTGGACTTAATCATTGATGATGTTAATTTTATGAATATTTACTCATTCTGTCAAACAAGATAGAGATTTTACTACTATGACTTTCATGATAAAATATTTACAACATGCGACAAAGAGTTTTTAATTTTAAAAAAAGAAGATTTAAAAAGCCGTTGTTAAAAAGGACTTTCATTTTTTTTGGGATAGCTTTTTTGATCTTTGGAGTCTATAACCTTATCACCAATTTTTTTATCGTTAAAACCATAAAAGTTATTGGCCTAGAAGAAAAAACCTTGTCAGGTGTAGAAAAACTTGGTGATCAGAACCTTCTTTTTTTAGACAAGGACAAATGGGAAGAGGAAATAGAAAAGGAAAACCCAATTTTAAAAGAAATAGAAATTGAAAAAGAATTTCCCTTTCAGATTTTAATTAAAATTGAAAAAAGAAAAGAAAGGGCAGCGATTTTTAACCCCAATTCTTCAACCGTTTTATTAATAGATGATGAGGGAGTAATTCTTAGAGAAACAGATGAGGAAAAAAGCCTGCCAATTATTATTGCTGGCTTGCAAAATTTTAAAATTGGTGATAGGATTAAGAATAATAATGTGGATTTTGCCCTTGGTATAATTTTGACTTTGGAAGAAAGCGTTTTAGGTTCAAAATTTGAAATAGATGAGACCAGAAAAACATTAAAATTAACTCTTTCTCAAGATACAGTGATCTTAATAGGTTTAGAGAAGGAAAAAGAGAAAATAATTTATACATTAGGAGTTTTAGCAAAGAAATTTAAGATTGAAGGTAAGTGGCCAAAAAAAATAGATTTACGTTTTGAAAAGCCAGTTTTGACTTTTTGAAAAAATGGCAAAGAATGAAGTTGTTGTTGGTATTGATGTTGGTACTTCTAAAGTGGTGACTATTGTTGCCAGTATTTCTAATGAAGAAAAGAGCATTATTGGTGTATCTTCAGTGCCTAGCAAAGGCATTAAGAAGGGTCAGGTTGTTGATATTGAGGAAACAACCGGGCCAATTTTAGAAAGTCTGGAAGCAGCAGAGCGTATGGCTGGTTATTCTGTTTCTTCTGCTTTTATTTCAGTCGGCGGCGTTCATATAAAATCCCAAAATTCTCATGGCGTGGTAGCCGTGGCAGAGCCAAAACAAGAGATAACAGAAAACGATATTTTAAGAGTGGTAGAAGCGGCAAAAGCAATTTCTCTTCCTTCATCATATGAGATTATTCATGTTTTACCTCGTGGTTTTATTGTTGATGGTCAAGAAGGTATTCTTGATCCGGTGGGAATGACTGGAGTTAGACTTGAAGTGGATACTCATTTAGTTATGGGAGGAGGAACTTCCTTAAGAAATTTGGAAAAGTGTGTTGGTGAAAATGGTGTCGATATATCAGGTTTTGTCTTTGGCGGATTGGCTTCTTCAGAAGCGGTTTTATCTCCGACAGAAAAAGAACTTGGTGTGGTTGTAGTTGATATTGGCGCCGGAACAACAGACATTGCTATTTATATTGAGGGGGCGCTTTCTTATTCAACTGTCATCCCAGTTGGTGCTAAGAATGTTACCAATGATTTAGCAATAGGACTTAGAGTTTCTTTAGACAGTGCCGAAAAAATTAAACTATTTTTAGGAGAAAAAAAGGAAAAAAAGGTTTTACCTTCAGAAAAAGAAAAGAATAAAAAGATAGAAGAAGAAGAGGTGGATTTAACTTCTCTTGAGCTTCCTGAAAAACTTAGGAAGATTTCCCGAAAGACCTTAATTGAAGGAATAATTAAACCAAGATTAGACGAAATTTTTACCATGGTAGGACTTCAGATTAAAAAAAGTGGTTTTGGAGGAATGACTCCTGCGGGAATAGTGATTACCGGAGGAGGAGCAAAAACAGCCGGTGCTCTTGAGTCGGCCAAACGAAATCTTGCTATGCCGGCGAGAATTGGCATTCCTCAAGGAATAACCGGCCTGGTTGATGAAATTTTAGCCCCTTCTTTTTCAACCGCGGTTGGCTTAATTGTTTATGGAGTTAAGGCTGAAACAAAAGAAAAGGGTGTTTCTTTTTCTCAATTTGGAAAATTCTTTAAAAAAATTCCTGTAAAAGGAGTTGCCAAAAAATTCTTAGATCTTGCTAAGTCATTTCTGCCGTGATATAATTTTAAATGTTATCCTGCCCGAGAAACTTCTATGTTAATTAAACCTGATGTTTCAAAATTTGCCCGAATAAAAGTGGTTGGTATTGGTGGTGGTGGTGGTAATGCTGTTTCTTCAATGATTAAATCAGAAGAGGTTAATGGGGTAGAGTTTATTGCTGTTAATTGTGATGCTCAAGCCCTTCTTTCTTCTCAGGTGCCGACTAAAGTTCAAATTGGAGAAAAAATAACTCGCGGTTTGGGAGCAGGAGGCAGTCCAGATTTGGGAGGCCAAGCGGCTGAAGAGTCAAGGGAAAAATTAAAAGAGCTTTTTTTAGGTACGGACATGGTTTTTTTAACTTGTGGTGAAGGTGGCGGCACAGGAACTGGAGCCACACCAATTATTGCTGAAGTAGCTAAAGAACAAGGAGCCTTGACAGTGGCGGTAGTGACTAAGCCTTTTCAATTTGAAGGGACGAGGCGCATGGTGGTTGCAGAAGAAGGCATTGCTCAATTAAAAGAAAAAGTTGATACTTTAATTGTTATTCCCAATCAAAAACTTTTGGAAGTAATTGATAAGAAAATGACTCTTCTAGAAGCTTTTCGAATGGCTGATGCTGTTTTAGGTCAAGGAGTCCAAGGAATTTCTGATTTAATTACCACTCCCGGTCTTATCAATGTTGATTTTGCTGATGTGAGAAGCATCATGTCTAATGCTGGTTCTGCTTTAATGGGAATTGGTGTTGGCGTAGGAGAAAATAGAGCTCAAACAGCCTCTCGTCAAGCAATTTCGTCTCCTTTACTTGATATTCAAATTGATGGAGCTAAAGGAGTTCTTTTCAACATTGTTGGCGGCGAAGATTTAACCATGAGCGAAGTTGATGAAGCGGCAAAAGTTATTTCTCAGTCTGTTGATCCTGATGCTAATATAATTTTTGGGGCTACGATTGATGAAAAATTTGTTGATCAAGTTAAGATAACGGTGATTGCCACGGGTTTTGATGAAGCAAGAAGGCGGCTTAAAGATTTAGTTGCTCCTTTAGAAAAAGAAGAGCAGGAAAAATTAGGGGTTGATAATGTTTTTGAAGAAACTCCTCAAAAAGAAGATAAATGGGAGATTCCTGCTTTTTTAAGGCAAAATCAGTAAAAGAATTAAGATGCAATTTAAAACTGACATTATTATCTAGATCTCACTTTTTTCTCAAAAAAGTGAGCCTCCACCAGTCAAAGCTGGTGGTTTCTATCTAAAATCCGAGGCGAAACCCTGCACCGTCCCGACGTCACGTCGGGGCTGGTGCTGGGGTAAAACTTAAGTTGAGAAAGGTGAGATTTTTTGGTTTAATAAACTCACATGTTTAAATCAGTGGATCCAAGACCAAATTTTCCCGAGCAAGAAGAAAAAATCTTGCGTTTTTGGAAAAAAAACAAAATTTTTGAAAAATCAATTAAACAAAGATCAAAAGAAAACGCCTATTCTTTTTATGATGGTCCTCCTTTTGTGACCGGCCTTCCTCATTACGGCACGCTTTTACCTAGCATTGCCAAAGATATTATTCCTAGATATCAAACAATGAAAGGAAAGCGAGTAAGAAGGGTTTGGGGTTGGGATTGTCATGGCTTGCCGATTGAAAATAAGGTTGAGAAAAAAATTGGTCTTAAAAATAGAAAAGACATTTTAAAATTTGGCATCAATAAATTCATTGCCGAGTGCAGGCAGTATGTGGAGGAAACTTCTTCTGAGTGGAAATGGTATGTAGATCATATCGCTCGCTGGGTTGATTTTGATAATGCTTATCGAACCATGGATCTTTCCTATATGGAAACAGTGATTTGGGTTTTTAAACAGCTCTATGACAAAAACTTAATTTATAAAGGTAATCGGGTTTCGCTTTTTTGTCCTCGCTGTTCTACCCCTATTTCTAATTTTGAAATTGCCATGGATAATTCTTATGCAATGATGAAGGATCCGGCGGTGACTATTAAATTTAAGTTGAAAAATGGAAAATTCAAAGATTCTTTTGTTTTGGCCTGGACAACCACTCCCTGGACATTGCCGTCAAATAGAGCTTTAGTGGTTGATGAAAACGAAATATATGTCAAAGTAAAAATTGAAAAACAAGATAATCATTACATTTTAGCGAAGAAGCGATTAAAAGAGGTAATTTCAGACAAAAAATATAAAATCGTCGCTGAATTTAAAGGAAAAGAATTGTTGAGGCTTGATTATGAGCCGCTTTATACTTTTATTCCTGCCAATAAAGATGATTTTAAAATATATACCTTTGAAGGCATGGTTAATATGGAAGAGGGAACAGGCGTTGTCCACTCTGCGCCTGGTTTTGGCGAAATTGATACAGAAATGGGCAAACATTTTGGTTTGACTTTGATGTTTACTGTTAATGACGAGGGAAAGTTTATTGATGAGATTAAAAAATGGGCTGGAGTTTATGTAAAAGATGCTGATAGGGAAATTATTAAGGACTTAAAAAATCGAAGCCTGCTTTTTAAAAAAGAAACGATTACTCATCGCTATCCTTACTGTTATCGTTGTGAAACACCTTTGATTTATAAAGCTCAGGAATCATGGTTTATTAATGTTAAAAGATTAAAAAAACAGCTTTTAAAAACAAACAAAGAAATTAATTGGGTGCCAAGTCATTTTAAATATGGCCGATTTAAAAAGGGGATTGAAACTGCTCCTGATTGGTGTATTTCCAGAACCAGATATTGGGCCACGATTATGCCTATTTGGGAGTGTCAAAAATGTCAGGAATTAAAAGTCGTTGGCTCAATTAAAGAAATTGAGAAATTAAGCGGAGAAAAAGTCACTGATCTGCATCGTTCTGGAGTTGACCACCTTGTTTTTAAGTGTCAAAAGTGTGGTGGGTTGATGAAGAGAATTCCTGAAGTTCTTGATTGCTGGGTAGAATCAGGTTCGATGCCTTATGCTCAAAGACATTATCCATTTGAAAATAAAAAAGAATTTGAACAATCATTTCCAGCTGATTATATTATTGAATATGTTGCTCAAGTAAGAGCCTGGTTTTATGTGATGCATGTTATTTCCAATGCTTTAATGGAAAAACATTGTTTTAAAAATGTTGTTGTCACCGGGGTGATGGCTGGAACTGATGGGAGAAAAATGAGTAAGTCATATGGAAATTTTCCTGATCAAAAAGTAGTTTTGCAAAAATATGGCGGTGATGCCTTGAGATTGTATCTTATGGGAAGCGTCATTATGTTGGGTAGAGATATGAATATTACCAAAGGTGAAGAAATAGCCGAGCAAGTCAAAACAGTTCTTTTGCCTTTTTGGAATTCATATAAATATTTTATTACCTTCGCCAATTTGCACGGTTATTCTTCGAGCGACCCCGCTCGGCGGGGAAGTCGAGAAGCAAATTGCAAGGAAAGTTCTCGACAAGCTCGAACAATAACGAAATGCGCAGACTCCATTTTGGATCAATGGATATTGGTAAGACTCAATCAATTCAACAAAGAATTCAGTAAATTTATGGATGCTTATCATGTTCCTCAAGCTGTTCATTTGATTAGAGAATTTATTGAAGATCTTTCTCGATGGTATATTAGAAGGTCAAGAGAAAGATTTAATAAAGGTGATAAAGATGCTTTAAAAACCCTGTATTATGTGCTTAGTCAACTTTGTCTGATTAGTGCACCAGTTATTCCGTTTATTACTGAAGAAATTTATAAGAATTTAACAAACAAGGAATCTGTTCATCTTCAAGACTGGTCAGAAATAGGAAAGATTGATCAAAAACTCTTAACAGATATGGAGCAGGTGAGAAAAATAATTGAGCTAGGACATTCCAGCCGCAAGTTAGCAGGAATTAAAGTTCGCCAGCCGTTAAAACAATTAACAATTAAAAATGAATTTGAACATTTTGGTAGTTCCTCCTCCGAGGTGGCCCTAATGGACTCCTCGGATGGTGGGACGACGGAAAGAAGTAAGAATTATGTAAGTCAGTTAGAGCAGTTAATAAAAGACGAGCTCAATATAAAAGAAATAAAATGGATGAAAGGTAGGGGCGAATTATCAGTAAAATTTGATACAAAAATTACTTCAGAGCTTAAAGCTGAAGGAGAAGCAAGAGAATTAATAAGGAAAATTCAGAACTTGCGTAAGAAAACAGGTTGTCAGCTAGATGAAAAAATCGTGGTTTATGCTCCTTCTTGGCCGGAAAAGTTTGAAGATTATATTAAAAAGAAAACTTTAGCTCAAAAAATAACATGGGGAAAATCTTTAAAAATTTCAACTGGTTAATTTTTCTTCCTATTCTTTTTTTGGCAGGATTGAGCTTAATTTTAATTTTAAGCACTGCTTCTCAACTTTTTTCGTCTCAGCTTTTATTTTTTGTCGTCGGAGTTGGTTTATTTTTTCTTTTAAGTACCTTAGATTTTGAGGGTTTTCTAAAATTTTTTGCCATTCCTCTTTACATCTTGTCAGTTCTTTTTTTAGGACTTTCTTTTTTAGGGCCTGAAATTAGAGGTTCTCATCGTTGGATAATTTTTTTTGGATTCAGAATTCAACCTTCAGAATTAGTGAAACCACTTTTTATTGCCTCTTTTGCGCAAATAATTGCTATTTTTCCTCCTCGGAAACCACGAGCTTTTTTTTTAAATCTTTTTTTAATGCTGATTCCCTTTATTTTAATTTTTAAACAGCCAGACCTTGGTAGTGCCATTTTATATTCAGGAACTTGGTTGGTGATGATGCTCGCGGCTGGTCTTAATCCAGTCTATATTTTTAGTTCTTTAGTTTTTGGTTTTTTAACCACTCCCGTATTTTGGCGTTTTTTAAAAGATTATCAAAAATTAAGAATTCTTTCTTTTTTAAACCCTCAGCAATATTCTCAGACTGCCAGTTATCATAGTATTCAAACCAAGATTGCTGTTGGTTCAGGACGGTTTTTGGGAAAAGGTTTGGGTCATGGTACTCAATCCCATTTAAATTTTTTACCGGAATTTCACACTGATTTTATTTTTGCCTCTCTTTGTGAAGAGTTGGGACTCTTTGGAGGAGCGCTTGTTTTAATTTGTTATTTTATTCTTTTACTGCAGATTCTAAGAGTAGCTAAAAACAACAAAGATTTGTTTCCTGTTCTTTTTTCAATTGGTGTTTTCACTCAACTTTTATTGCAAATATTTATTAATATTGGTATGAACTTAGGCATTGTTCCCATCACTGGCATTACTCTGCCCTTGCTTTCTTATGGCGGTAGTTCTATTATCTCTACATTAATAGCGTTAGGGGTGATTTCTTCTCTAAAAAAAAGGAAAAGATTTAAAATGTTGGTAATTAACTGAAAATCTGGTAAAATAGCTGACATGAAATACGCAGTCATTAAAACAAGCGGTCGACAATACAAGATTTGTCAAGATGAAGAAATTGTTGTTGACAAGATGGAGGGCAAAGAAGGAGACAAAGTTGTTTTTGATGAGATTTTGTTAATTGTTGATGATAAAAAAATTATTATCGGTACACCCAAAATTACAAAAGCAAAAGTGATGGCGGAGATTGTGAAGCAAGACAGGGGTGAAAAAATTAGAGTCGCTAAATTTAAAGCTAAATCCCGTTATCGAAAAGTGATGGGATTTCGTGCTTACTTAACAAGATTAAAGATTAAAAAGATAAGTAGCAGTTGACAAATTTGCTAGAGATATCCTATAATCAGTTATAATGGCTAAGACAAAAACAGGAAAAACCACTAAGGGATCAAGAAGATCAAATGCCAAACGTTTAGGAGTTAAGATTTACGGCGGTGAAAAAGTTATCTCTGGAAACATCATTGTTCGTCAAAGAGGAACAAAATTTCATCCAGGAGAAGGTACAAAAATGGGGCGAGACTTTACTATTTATTCTATCCGTGAGGGAAAAGTATTATTTAAGCAAAAATTAGGCAATAAATTTATTGTTGTTTCTTAAAAATGGTAGAAGCAAAGATTCCCGAATTAGATCCTGAACAACTTCAACCAAACCCTTTACAGGCGCGGTTATCAATTACTCCTGAATCTTTAGAAGAATTAGTTATCTCTATTCGCGAGCATGGAATTTTAGAACCAATCGTGGTCGCAAAGACACCGGCAGGTTATCAGATTATTGCTGGCGAAAGAAGGTGGCGAGCTTCAAAAGTTTTGGGACTTGAAAAGGTTCCAGTTGTTATTAGAGAAACAAGTACCCGGGGAATGTTGGAATTGGCTTTGGTTGAAAATGTTCAGCGGGAAGATTTGAATGCTATTGATCGAGCCAAAGCTTTTTCCAGACTGGTAGAAGAGTTTGGATTGCCAATTATTGAAGTGGCGCAAAGAATAGGAAAAAGTTCTTCTTATATTTCAAATTCAATCAGGCTTTTATCTTTGCCTGATGCGATTAAAGACGGGCTTCTTTCAGGAGCGATTAGTGAAGGCCATGCAAGAGCGATAAGTGGTTTGGGCGAGCCAGAGCTTAAAATTTCTGCTTATAAAACAATTTTGGCTCAAGATGCCAGTGTTAGAGATGCTGAAGAATTAGCACGGAGAATTAAAGCAAAAAAAGGAATCAAACAAAAGAAAAAAGGCGGTGAAGCTTTAAGTGAAGAATTTTTATCTATGACTGAAGATTTAAACAAATCTGTTGGTGGAAAGGTTAAAATTAAACAGTCAACGGTGCAGGCAACGGTAAAAGTTACTTTTAAGGGAGATTATTCCGAAACAACCAAAGCCATCAAAAACCTCTACAAGAAATTAACTAGTTAATTTGATTTGAGAAGTGGGAAGTGCGAAGGGAGAAGTGTGAATTCTGAAATGGGAATTTTTGATTTTTTGAAACTTTCTCACTTCTAGGATTCAAAGATTCAAGAAATCAATATCAAGAACTCCCATTTCCCACATCTCACTTCTAGTATTTTGCCTTTGGCAAGATGCCAACTTGTTTGGGCGGCCAATATCTAAAAAAAGCTCTGCCAACAATATCTCCTGTAGAAATCGGACCCCATTCTCTTGAATCAGAGCTGTGAGAGCGGTTATCTCCCAAAACAAAAAGAGAGTTTTCAGGAACCTCCACTTCTTTTCCTTGAGGAAGATAAAGTCCGCCCGAAATAACAGTATCCTCTGATAAGTAGTTTTCTTCAAGTTTTGAACCATTAATAAAAACATTTCCGTTTTCAATTTTAACTTTTTCACCTGGCAAACCAATTATTCTTTTAATATAATCAAGATCTGGATTTCTCGGTGCTTTGAAAATAACCACATCACCTCTTTTAGGAAAATGAAGGCGATAAGAAATCTTATCAGTCAAAATATATTCACCGTCGTGAAAACTATTATCCATGGAAGCGCCTTTAACTTGATGAGGTTGAAATAAGAAAAGATAGATGACAACAAAGATGGCTAAAGCCAAAACTACGGTTTCAATAATATCAAAGACAAATCCAGCGAGCTTCTTCATAATTCCCATAATAGAACTAGTCTAGTCCATTTGATATAATAATGTCAATAAGAAATTGGTCGTGTAGCTCCCCACACAACGCTTGCCGTTCGCCCCGCATGGCGGGGCCTCACGGTGGCGCGTATGCGGGGCAAGCAGTTGGTTAGATCTGTTTGTCAGTAATTGGTCGTGTAGCTCAGCTGGTTAGAGTCCCGACGTAAGGTCGGTCCGATGACTCCGCACGAGCCGAGTATCGGACTCCGTCGGAGGATCCCGACCTCCGACGTGAGTCGGAGCATCGGGACGCTCGTTCACATCGATAGATTATGCACTTGGTTTATATACTAAAAAGTAAGAAAAATGGGAGATATTATATTGGCAGCACTAATAATCTTCAGAGGAGATTAAAAGAGCACAAGCTTGGTAAATCATTATATACTAAGAATTTACGACCATGGGAATTAGTTTTTAGCCAAAAATATGCAAAATCAAAAGAGGCGAAGAAAATCGAATATAAGTTGAAGAGATTGAAGAGAAAAGATATTATTGAACAGATCATTAAAGATCAGAAAATTAAAATGGCCGCTTAGCTCAGTTGACAGAGCGCTCCGTTCACATCGGAGAGGTCAGTGGTTTAAGTCCGCTAGCGGCCACAAACACTTGCAATAGCGCAATTTATTGCGCGTTCTTAAATAATGAAAATAATTCGCTTTAAAGAATTAAAATTTATTCCGGCCAGTCATGAAGATCCTCAAGCGCCGGGCGTGCTTAAAAAGGTTTTGTTTAAAAAAGGCGATTTGCTTAAAGGCGAAATTCCCATGATTAATTGGTGTCAGTTGGGAGTGGGGAAGTCTTTTCAAGCCCATTATCATGAAAGCATGAAAGAAATTTTCATTATTTTGAATGGCCAAGCATCAATAAAAATTGACAACGAAGAGGAGGAATTGGGGAAGGGAGACGCGGTGGTTATTCCCATGCGCAAGGTTCATGTTATGAAAAATATTGGTAATGAGCAAGTTGAATACATCGCCCTCGGCATTGCCTCTGCAAAATCCGGCAAAACAATAGTTGTTTAGCTTTAACTTTCTTTCTCCAGTTAGCTTCTCCATAGTTTTTAACAGTTTTCACAATCACCAAATTTCACGCTTAAGCGGAAAATTTGGAGGTTTTAAATAGGTTTAAAGATTAAGAAAATAACTGAGAAAATGTAAGAAAATAACGGATAAAATGAAAAAAAATGAGAAAAATTGTTGATTTTTAAGTTAGTCCAAAATAAGTACGAAAAGCTTCATCATGCTCAATTTTTTCAACAATTAAAATTCTTACATATCTATCAATTCCTAAGATTTGCCGCAAGTATTCGATTTCATCCTCACAAGGATGGGGGAATAAGTAAACACTTCTCTGAAAAGGATAGAAAGAAAGATAATTAAGCATGGTACGAAAGAATTCCTGGGAGGTTTTATATTTTTTAGGAATATCGTACATAATTAATCGCCACCTACCATCCCATCTTTTAGGTTTTTTAATTTTTAATTCTTTAAGAGTATATTTTAATAACTTAACTTTTCCTCGCGTGGTGAGTTTAACAATTTGTTGATCATTTTCTTCTGTGATTTTTACTTCTTTTTGCTTTTCAAGTCTTGCCAGCGTACTTTTTAGATAAGATGGATTATATCTTTTCCAATTTTTCCATTCTGATTCTTCTGGAAAAAGTTCTTTTGCAAGGACAATTGTGTTTGGAGCAACTAATGCCATGGCTAAAAAGCCCGCCCTTGCCAAGAGCGTAAGCACCTCTTTAACAGGAGCATATTTTCTTTTTCTTTCTTCTTTTTGATATTTATTATAAAGAAGAGTAGAGATTTCTTTTAAGTGTTTTTCAGAAAGTGGAAGTCTTTTTTCTACTTTAATTGATTCTTTTTTAAAGTTTTTTGGTGTTGTGTTTTTCATGTTTATTTAATATTTAGGCAGTAATAATTGCAAAAACATCTGTCCAAATTTTCCGCTTAAGCGGAAAATTTGGAAAAAGGTTTCTGAATATAATTTAAAATTTTAGCTAGAATTTGTCAAGTTCAATTGGAATTTATCAAGAAGCTAGGATTTGTCAATAATCTATAAAAGCTGGTGGAGCTGGTCAAGAGAGTCAATGATTATTTTGGTTGGGTCTAAGAGAGGCTCCGCTTTGTATTTCTCCATATAGGCCCTCATTTTTAAAGAATCCAAAATAGCTTTTTCTGTTAATTAACAAAATTTGTTATAATATGTTATCTATGAAGGAAACACTACCATTAACACAAGAAGAAATAGATAAAATGCCTAGTATTGCTTTTGAGCGTGGAATTGACCTTGCTTATGTTTTAGACCATGATCAGTTAGAAGAAATAGTTGAAGATATAGACGCTACGAGAGCCGCTGCCGAACAATGGTCAGCTTCTAGACCTTAAAATAAAACTGCCCCAATTACTTTTTTCTGAAAATATTATTAAATTCTGCCAATACTTTTTTGTATGTGTGGAAGAGAAAGAATACTAGATGATTTGGAAATGGGTTTTATTTTTCCTGGAGACATCGTTGGAGGAAAAGAGAAACGTTCTTTTCATCCAAAACTTTTGAATAGAGTTAATTTTAATTTAGTAGCTTCAGACGGATTTGAAAGGATGATGTATGGTGAAGAAGATCCTCCTCCAGAAAAAATGTCGTACGAGAAGTCTGAAAAATATTTTTTAAAAGATTTATTAAAAGTATTAAAATTCAGTTTTTGAACTAATTACTTTGTTGTGTTATAATCTTCAATTATATGTGTGAAAAACTACAATATTTTAAAGAACAAGGAGAAGATGAAGAAGAAAGAATTCTTGCTGGACTTAAATTATCACCTGAAGATCAAATTGGTTGTCTTTTAGCAGTTATTAGAGAGGAAGATGGAGATTCTGATTTTGCTCAAAGCTTAGAGGCAATTTTTCAGAGTATTGGAGTAATATGAAAAAGATTTTGTATTAAATCTAGAGTTGTAATTTATTAGCAAGAGAGTATATATTTATTACAGACTATTTCTTCTTTTTTTCATCTCAAAACTTCAGAATTCTCCCAATAAAGAAAGTAAAAATCCCAATAATTTTTTACTTCAATGAATTAATTCATTGAAGTATTTGATTTGAGTGGTGATTGTTTTTTCTGTTAATTAGGTATTATTAAATATTTCCACTTCATTTCATAATCAGAGTTTGTCGATAAAGAGAAAGTTACAAAAGCTGGTGGAGTTGGTAGAGGGAGTCAATGATTGTTCTGGTTGGGCCTAAAGGAGCTTCTACTTTGTATTTTTCCATGTAAGCCCTCATCTTTAAAGAATCTAAAATAGCTTTTTCAATGATTTTTTTTGCCATCTGATTTTTATTAGCTTTAAGTAAGCCGATGGCAGCTTCAAGTCGAGTCAGGATTTTAAAAATATAAGTCTTGATTCTCATTTTTCGTTTCCATGACAATGATGATTGATTTGTTTTTATCAACAGTTCTTTAAGTTTAGATTTAATGTCAAGCGCAAGGGCTAAAGGTGTTGTCTCAAGGTTTTCATCTATTTCTATGGTATAAGTGTCAGTTTCTGAAGGTGAAATTTCATCTTGATATTCTTGCCAGACATCTTCTTTTTCAGTTAAATGACCAATAAGAAGTCGATAAGCGCCACTTTCGCCATTACCAACAATCTCAATTTTATATTTTCCGTCAATAGCACCGGGAATAACAATCATTTTCTCATCAGTTAAAAATAAAGATTGAGGAATGGTTGGCGGAGAAATATCAAAGCCAGCTTTTTCTCCCGAAGGATTAGTAACTCTAAGATTGCCTGGTGAGGCGAGAACAAAAACCAGATAGGGCGTGTCTGAAGGATATGAATTAACTATAGGCACAGCATCTAATTCTAAAAGAGAAAGAATGGTGGTGATTCCTTCTTGTGTTCTGACTAAATCTCCATGATCTAAAGCAACTTCAGTAGTGGTTGTGTCTTCAAGACCGGCTGAAGCAGCTAAAACTGTTTTATCGCCGATTTCATATTCTTCGTCAACGGGCCTACCGTCTTCCCAGCGGCCAAGTTTCTTATCAAGACTTGATTGACGAACGACTTTCAGCCATCTTGAGGTATTATTTATTTTACTTTTACCGACGACAGGGTTAAGCAGGTCTTTAAGTTCATCGGAAACGCCTAAGTTTTTAAGCCATGAATTTTGCTGTTTTAAAGAAGATTCTGAGATGATTTTTCCCCAAGGATGTTTTTTTAAATAATCATCAATAAAGAGCAGATCTTTTAAAGAGGGGATCATATTTTTGATAGCTTCAACTTTGTTTTGATATTTTCTTCCTCTTAAAGCTAAAATAAGTTCGGCAGTAAGACGCAGTGGGTTTTCTAAGAGATTATGAAGATCGGCGCCTTCCCAGGCCTTATAAATCTGGACAACGCCTTTGTGAGGCGAGCCAAGAGTGATAAGCTGATTAACTTGATGATTATCAGGATTATTTTGGATATAGGCTCTGGCCACTAAACCACCCAAACTGTGACCAATAAGTTTAACTTTTTTTCCAGAAGATTCTCCTTGGGGAGGGTCAACAACACCGTCAATATATTCTTTAAAATCATCAGCGATTTGGTCAATTGGCTTAGTCCAGTCGTAATTAAAAACAAATAAATCTTCATTTTTAGTATAATCAGCGTTTTCTAAAGTGGCAATAAGATTGTCATAATGTTTAACAAAAGGAGTCATTTTCCATTCTGATTGAGGAACATTATTGCCTAAAAAAATGCTTTGAAAATTCCAGCTTGCTCCTAGACCGGGCAGGAGGATAAGAGGTAATTTTGAAGGGGGAGGAGTGGGGATTTCTCCAGTTGAGGCATAACCAATGCGCCAATGCGAGCCATCAGAGCCGCCATACCACATCTGGTAAACATCTTCTCTTTTAACCACTGATGGAGCGACAATTAAATTGTGATCAAAAGAGCCGCTCGGTCCGCGCTCTAGGGCCGGATTTTCTTCGGCTGGTTTTGACCAATTAATGCCGTCTGAGGAGTTCGCATAAGCAAAAACTATGGGGATCATGGGACCTGCGTGATACCACATTTCGTAAAACGAATCAAACTTTATAACTCTGGGCAATACAACAACAGAATTTTCCCATGGAGTTGTAGCTTCTATGATGGGATTATTTTCATTTTTTATCCAAGTAATACCATTATCAGAAACAGCATAGCCAATGCGCCAGATGCCAACACCATCTCTGGCGGCATACCACATTTTATAAACATTATTTTCTTTTAAAACAAAAGGACTGACTACTCCTTCTTCTTCCCAGTTTTCACTGGGAACAAGGACATAATTAGAATGATGCGTCCAATTAATGCCGTCAGGAGAAGTGGCGTAGCCAATACGGAAATTTGCAGGCGTGTTTGAAAAGGAAGTATACCACATCTCGTAAATCTGTTCGCTAAATAGAACTGCTGGTTCAGCGACATTTCTTTCTTCTGGGATGTTAGGGTTTGATTCAAGAACAGGATTCCCCTCATATTTTGTCCAGTTTTTGCCGTCAGGAGAGGTAGCATAGCCGATTCGCAACGTGCTGACTCCATTTAGTGGACCGTAGCCTTGATACCACATCTTGTAGGTAGTGCCGTCAAAAAGCACAAAAGGAGAAGAAACATCAATACTGTCCCAACTTCCTTCCGACCCTAAATCTAGAACAGGATTATTTTCATGTTTGGTCCAAGTGAGAGCAAAAGCAGGAGAAATAATTGGAATAAGAAAGAATGACAAGAGTAGAAAAAAGATGATAAAAAAAGTTTTTTTTATCATTAATCTTAGAATATATCAATAAAGGACTATTTGTCAAGGATAATATTTGATGGTAAACTTAGGCTCAATGACTTTTAAAACCCCAACGATTTCAGCAATAATTATTACCAGAGATGAAGAAAATAATATTAAAGATTGTTTGGAGAACATAAAAAAAATCGTGGATGAAATTATTATCATTGATTCTTGTAGTACAGACAAAACAGTTAAAATTGCGGAAAAATATACAAAAAAGATTTTTCTAAAAAAATTTGAAAATGATTTTTCCAAACAGCGCAACTTTGGCCTGCAAAAAGCCTCTGGTGATTGGATTTTGTCCATAGATGCTGATGAAAGACTTTCGTTAAAATTAAAAAAAGAAATTCCAAGACTTATTCAGAAAAGCAAGTTTAAAGGCT
>JADHYG010000052.1 GCA_016782545.1 Candidatus Microgenomates bacterium | reverse complement strand
ATGCACCAACCCGCGCCGGGCGTGAATTCCTATTGACACCTTGGATATTTTTTGAATATTTTCTCCAAAAAATCAGGCTCCATTTTCCAATTTAGGCACACGTTTCTGTCCACGGCCGTTGATAAAAACGTTAAGCTAAACACTTCAATGATTTAAATCATTAAAGTGAATAGTGATGTTTTGAGACTATAGATCCTGAGTCAAGCTCAGGATGACAGACGGAAATTATTTATTTAACACTCTCGATTTTTTCCCCTTGACCTTTAACCCTAATTTAGATTAAAATTGGGATTAATATGCCAATTATAAAAAGTGCCAAGAAAAAAATGCGCCAAGATGAAAAAAGGCGCTTAAAAAACCTTCGCACCAAAAAAACTTATAAAGAGGCGGTAAAGGAGGTTCGAGAAAAACCGGTTGTTAAAAAGCTTCAAAAGGCTTACTCTGCTTTAGATACGGCTGCCAAAAAACGGATCATTAAAAAGGGAAAAGCTTCAAGACTTAAGTCAAGGCTCAGTAAGTTAATTGAAAAGAAAGGATGAACCCCTTAAAACTTAAGATCAATCTTTTATCCAAAAAAGATCTGGAGGAAAAGGCCTTAGGAAGATTTTTAAAGTGGTCATTAAGTTTTGGCCGTTATATTATTGTTGGGACAGAAATTATTGTTCTAATTGCTTTTTTCTCTAGATTTAAACTTGATCGTCAATTAACTGATCTTCATGAAGCAATAAACCAAAAAGAAGTTATTGTTCAATTTAATCTTGATTTTGAAAATAAGTCCAGAAACATCCAGCAACAACTAGCAGAAATTAAAAACATTGAAAAAGACTATAATCTTAGTCTTCAGCTTTTAAATTTTTTAGAGAAAAATCTGCCCAAGGACATTGCTTTTAAAACTCTGACCTTGTCACAAGGAAAAATTTCTCTTGCAGGAACTTCTCTATCTAATTCGTCTTTTATTGATTTTTTGGCCCGGATTCGAGCTTCCGAAAAATTTTCTCAAGTTATTTTGCAAGATTTAAGTAGAAAAGGAGAAGAAGAGTTAGAATTTAAACTTAGTGCGGAGATTAATAAAGATAAATTATTAACAGACAAAAATGAGACTGCAGACCAATTATAAGACTTATTCTCGATATTATAAATCTCTCGGACCACTGCTCAAAAAACCCCGCGTCCGCGCTTATACTATGTTTATTCTTTCATTTTTAACAATGTCTTTTTTTGGCATTTTTGCCATTAAACCTACTCTCCAAACTATTACCCAACTAAGAAGAGAAATTACTGACAGTCAATTGGTTAATGATGCGCTTGAGCAGAAAATCATCACTCAATCACAACTCAAAGAAGAGTTTAAGAAAATTGAAAAAGATCTACCCTTAATATCAAAAGCACTACCTTCAGAGCCAAGCTTTTCTTTTTTTCTACAAGACTTAGAAGATCTTGCTCAAGAAACTGAAACAACAGTTTCTGGTGTTAAAATAAACAGTGTTGATTTAACCAAAAAAGAAACCAAGTCTTCTATAAGTGTTTCTTCCTCGTTTGCTCTTAGCGGCGATTATTCTGCCTGTAAAAACTTTTTAGAACGATTACTTAATAACAGTCGTCTTTATACGGTTGATCGCTTTGAAATTCGCTCCAACCCAACAGGAATCAAAACAATTAAATTAGATCTTGGTATTGATGCCTATTATTTTTTAGCTTTAAGCGGGTAGTTTTTTATGTCTAATAGAGATTTACTTTTTCTTTCTATTTTAACTTTTGTGACTGTTATCGCCTGGATTGCCTTTGACGTGTATCACACCGCCATGACTTCAACCATTACTCCTCTTCAAAAAGAATTGATCAAGCCCTTAACTCCAATCTTTGACCAAGAAATCATCATCAAGCTTAGAGAAAGGAAATCAATTTAAATGATTAAAAAACAAAAACGGATTTCTACTATCCTTGGTCTTTTAATTGTTTTTACAAGCATTGGCGGCACTGCTTTTCTAGTGGAGAATTTTCAAAATGTCAGCACTCAAGCTCAACCTTCAATTATTCCCCAAGAGGTCAAAATTACCAACTTAGCCTCTAACAGTTTTACTATCTCCTGGGTAACTGCAGAAAAAACTCAAGGTTTTGTTGCTTTTGGTGAAGAAACAACTCTAGATCAAACCGCTTTTGACGAAAGAGATAAAGAGGGAAATCTTGAAAAATACCTTACTCATCACATTCAAATCAAAAATTTAAAACCAGATTTTACTTATTATTTTGAAATCATCTCTCAAAGCAAAGACTTTAATCAAAACGGCTTTCCTTATGATATTAAAACCGCTCCGGCCCTCTCCTGTTCTTTACCGCAAATTGAACCAGCTTATGGCACTGTTTTAAACACAAACAACACTCCAGCCCAAGGAACCATTGTTTATCTTAATTTTGAAGGAGCATTACCACTTTCAGCTTTAACAAAATCCTCAGGCAATTTCTTAATTCCTTTAAACTTAGTTCTCAGCAATGATCTTAAAAATTGTTTTACTTTTGAAGAAGGACTAAAAGAAGAAATTATTGCCCGGGCGACCATTAATGACATTGCCACAGCGATTACCAATACTAATAATGATTCTCCTGTTCCCACCATGATTTTAGGAAAATCCTATGATTTTCGCAGTCAAAAAGAAAAAGAAAACAGCTATTTAACCCAAAACCAATTGCCTCAAAAAGTGCTAGGCACAAAAGACGCTTCTAAAGAAATAGAAATTATTTTCCCAAGCGAAAACTCGTCGCTTTTAGATACAAAGCCTCTTTTTAGAGGTAAAGGCATTCCCGGAAAAGAAGTTATCATTAAAATTGAATCACCTGTTTTTTTGGAAAAAACAACTGTTGACACCAATGGTCAATGGTCTTTCCGATCTAATCAATCACTGCCTCCGGGCAAACATAAATTAACAATCACGACTGAAAACGAACAAGGTAAAGAAGAAATTTTAACCCGAAATTTCTTGGTCTTAAAAAGCGGTAGTCAAGTCTTAGGAGAAGCAACACCATCGGCCACTCTAGCACCAAGCCCGAGCCCTACTCTCACCACTAGCCCTAGTCCCACGCCCACATCGTCTTCTGCCACTCCTTCGGCAGCTCCTTCGGCAGCTCCTTCTCCCTCTCTTACTCCGGGAATTTTTTCTTTAACAATCAACTTTTTAAGTTTGGGCGTGTTTCTTCTTTTAGCTGGAATAGGATTGTTTTTTATTTTTCCCCAAGCTTGACAATCAATACAAAAGTGTTTACTCTTAATTTAAGAAAGATATTATGATCACCTAAAAATAGGTGAGAAATTTTGTTGGTATTTTAAAATGGATGTTTTTAGCTTTTTAAAATTTATTCCTAAACCAGCCCTTCTAATTCTGCCTCTGGCTACAGGCTTCTTAGCCTTTGTTATTTTCACAATTTTAAAAAAATCCAAAAAAACAGCCGAGCCAAAAGATGGAATTCAACCAACCACTGCGCTGGCAGACGCTTTTAAAGAAACGCCTCCTGCCAAAAAAAGCAGTTTTCAAAATCTTCTTTTAATTCTAACCATTCTTCTTCTTGTTCTTAGTTTGCCTTTAGCCATTTTATTGGTGAAGCAAAAAAAAGATATAAGAATGAAGGCGGCAGAAAATGAGGTTGAAAATCTAGCCCCAACTTCTTCTCCTAATGAAATTATTACCTCATCTACTCAACAGTGTGACAATATTCAAATCTATCAAGGAGATGAAAACTGGCTGCCTATTGAACAAGAAGGATTGTCTAATTTACAAGTAGGAGAAATAATCCGCATCGCGGTTAAAGGAGATCTTGATACTTTTGACAAGGGTAGGATAAGAATCAACAGCATGGAATGGACATCTGAAAATGAAACTACTACTCAAAAACCTGATTCTTTAGGAGAATTCTATATCGAATGTGAGGTGGGTATTGCCGAAGAAAAAGCAACTATCTGTGGAATTAACGCCAATCCCGATGAAAGCTTTAAGTTTGAAGCTGAATTGCATGATAAAAATAATGGTCAATGGCGTTGAACATTTAAAAACATGAACTATTTAAAGAAAAATTGGCTTGTCGTTTTAATCGGCTGTCTTTCTGCGGTCATGGGCGTTTTGACTCTTTTAACTGTCATCAAGCTTAAAAAAACTACTCCAATCGCACCAACAGTCCCCCAAAGAAAACCTGAAGCTGTTACCGAAGCCTGCACTTTAACTTTTACTTTAACAGTTGAAGCCTCAGCGTCTCCTACGCCAACCGAGGTTCTTATTTCTGCACTAAGTGAGATGATGGCGCCGACAGCAACACCAACAACTAGTCTCATAGCTATTACTTCAGAAACAATCAACACTACCCCAACCATCACCCCTACTTCTCAACCAAATGAAGATCCAATTTGTACTGGTCTTTCTGCCAACCTCACTTCAGGAGATGCTCCTCTAGACATTGCTTTTACCGGCAACGGCCACGACCCTGACGGAAAAATTACTGCTTTTGAATTTACTTTTGGCAATGGTTATGATCAAACAGTTGAAAAAGATGTTGAGGGATCAGCCAGTCACTCTCTTAATTATACGTATCCAGAAGCAGGAGTTTATTGGGCCTCACTAAGAATCAGAGATAATAATGATATTTGGAGTGAAGTACCGGAGAGCTGTAAAGTAAAAATTGAACTAGACGGACCAGCAGTTGGCGGCTCAGCACCAACTATTACTCCTGAAGCATTACCTGTTACTTCTCTTGCTACTCCGACCGGAGAAATGATTACTAAACAACCAATAGCCACTTCATCACCAATCCCTGTTCCTGAAGTTCCTGAAGCAGGTATTAGCCTGCCAACAATTCTGACTATTATTTCTGGCTCTCTTTTAATTCTTTTTGGTGTTCTTCTTTAAAAAGAATTAAGCTTTTCCTCTATATATTCATGAATCAAAGTAAAATCTTCTCCTGACGGAACAAGAACCCATTTTCCATACTCCCACAAAGGAGGAGTAATAAATAAATCTTCTTCTAAAACTAATTTTTCAATATTGTCCTGTTTCATTCTCACTACAAATTTTCCCAAAAAACAGGCCTCGGCAAGATTAATGTCCGCCTCAATTCCTTTACTTAAAATTTCAGCCAATTGCTTTATCTTGGCAGAATTGAAAATAATCTCTCTAGACAATACCTTGTCTTTAAAAGCTAAAAGAAGTCTTTGTTGTCTAGCTGCCCGGGCAAAATCACTCCCCTCTTCACCTTCTGCATTCCGGCTTCTCACATATTTTAAGGCTCTTTCGCCGTCCATTTGCTCCCAGCCTTTTTCAAAATGAATATGCTCATAGCGGCATTTCAGTTCTAAATCTCCTTCACAATCATCATTTTCTTTTCCTTGAATGGGAAAATTAAAATCATCAAAGGAACGCTCAATTTCAACATTAACCCCGCCTAAAATATTAATCGCTTTTTCAAAAGAGAAAAAATCAACTAAAAAAGCATAGTGAATTGGCTGACCCAAAACTTCTTCGGCAACCATTTTTGCCAGAGTTAACCCCCCTCCTTCTTTTTTTTCTTCACCATAATGATAAGCAGAATTAATTTTATCTTGTAAAATCGGCGACCAAATATCCCGAGGCAAAGAAACTAAAAAAGTTTTTTTCTTTTCAAAATCAAGACTTAAAAAAATCATCGTGTCGGTTAAATCACTGGCCTGATGATTTTCTCCTCCTATTCCTAAAAGAAGAAAATTGGTATAAACTCCGGTTTTTTTTAAAGGTGGATTTTTATCTAATAAAAGCGACCATAAAAAAGTCGGATTAAGATCGTGTTCCCGGGCAAAATCAAAAACCGGTCTTAGGAAAAAAAAGACTTCCCATAGAAAAATAAAGAGGGTAATAACTAAAAAAATGGGCTTGAATTTAACCCAAAAGTTGAAAACTTTTCTTTTAGATGTGGCTGGCATTTTTAATTATTTTAAGAAACTCCCGAGGATCTAGGCTAGCACTGCCGGGAATGACGCCGTCAATCTCCGAATTATTAAGATAGATCTCAACATTATTACTCTTAATACTGCCGCCATAAAAAATTCTACTTTGAGAGGAAAACTTTTTTATTTCCTTAATCATTTTTAAAACTTCATCTATTGGCGCCGCCTCACCAACGCCAACCGGTCCAACTGGTTTACTGATCGCTGATGGCGGTTCATACATAAAAACTATTTTTTCTAAATCGTTTTGCTCAATATTCTTAATAGCCTCAGAAGTTTCTTTTGAAAAATTAAGATCAGAAATGCAAACAATGGGAGTCAATCCATATTGCAAACATTGTTTAACTTTAAGATTAATCAAAGTATTATCTTCTCCAAAATTTTTCCGTCTTTCGGAATGACCAACTAAAACATATTTCACCATTCCAGCAAGAGATTTTGCTGAAACTTCACCAGTATATGGCCCCTCTTCAAAAGGGCTGACATTTTGAGCACTTAAAACCAACTCATATTCTTTATTTTTAATCTCTCTATCTAAAAGAGAAAGCAGAGAAAGTTGAGGAGCAATGGAAATCTCTAAATTCTCTTTTTTAACAAGCTCTGGACCAACAATTTCCAGCCATTCTAAAGTTTCTTCTAGAGTTTTATTTGACTTCCAATTCCCAATAATCGTTTTCTTCATATAATTTTTACTTTTTTGCACTTTTGCCTCCTCCGAGGTGGCCCCGCAAAACGGGGACTCCTCGGAGGTGAAAGTTTTCAAAAGTGCAAAACTTCTATTTTTAGTTTTTCTTATGTTATATTATATATCATGATTGACGACCTTCTCAAGGACTTAAACAAAATTCAGCAAAAAGCCGTTCTTAAAACTGATGGCCCTATTTTAATTTTGGCTGGGGCTGGTTCAGGCAAAACAAGAGTTCTCACTCATAAAGTTGCTTATTTAATTAAAGAAAAACAGATTGACCCTCAAAGCATTCTTTGTCTTACTTTTACTAATAAGGCCGGCCAGGAAATGAGAGAAAGAATTAGGAAATTACTATCCTCGAACCTCGAACCTCGAACCTCGAACCTTCCCTTTGCCGGCACCTTTCATTCATTTTGCGCCAGAATTTTAAGAAAAGAAGGTAGAAACATCAAAATTCCCGTCAATTTTTTAATTTATGACGAAAATGATCAACTTAAAATAATCAAAGAAGCGATGAAA
>JADHYG010000051.1 GCA_016782545.1 Candidatus Microgenomates bacterium | reverse complement strand
AGAATATAAAGTTGATAAGAATTTGTTTCCCGATGTTTGGTGTCAGCCTGGAATTGTGGTGGAAATTGAGGCGGATAATATTACCAAGTCACCGATTCACGCCGCTAATTATGCTCTTCGATTTCCCCGTTTAGTTCGTTTCCGCGATGACAAAACTCCTAGTCAAGCAACTAATCTCAAAGAACTAAAAAGCCTTTATCAATTGCAAAAGTAATTAGCTATTTTCGTAATTTTTCTGCTTGGTATAATTTGTGTTATTATTAAAAAATGGAACATCAAGGATTAAAAGAAAAAGAAGCCCAGAAAAAGCTTTTGGAGTTTGGGCCGAATAGATTCCCGCAGAGTCCGTTCCCTTCTGATCTGAAAATTCTTTTTCAGCAGTTTAAAAGTCCGCTTATTTATATTCTTTTATTTGCTTCTTTAGTAACTATTTTTTTAAAAGACTTTACTGATACGCTAGTGATTCTTGTGGCTGTTTTAATTAATACGATTTTGGGTTTTTATCAAGAAAGAAAAGCCGAGCAAGCTCTTGTAAAGTTAAAAAATATTTTAACACCTCATGCAAAAGTAATTCGCGATGGGAAATTAAGAAATATTGAAGCTGATTTATTAGTTCCCGGAGATTTAGTGGTTTTAGCTCAAGGAGATAAGGTTTCAGCCGATGGAATAGTGGTGGAGGCAGTTAATTTAAGCATCAATGAAGCAATTTTAACTGGAGAATCAATGCCGGTTAGTAAGGAAGCGCTTGAAAGGGCACTGAGGTCGTCCACGAAAAATTTTGTTGCCGCTGACCACCCCGACGTTTCCGTCGGGACTAATTATGTCAAGCAAAATTTTTGTGGACTCCCCGCGCCTCTATCAGAGATTGACAATCTAAACAAAGTCTTTATGGGAACGACGATTAATTCAGGTAGAGGCAAGTTTTTGGTGATCAAAACAGGTCAAGAAACAGAGATGGGGAAAATTGCCATCAAGCTGACCACTTTAGAAGAAGAACAAACCCCCCTTCAGAAAAGAATCGCTGTTTTGGCCCGGACTTTAGCGATTTTGGTGGGAAGTATCTGCGGCTTGATTTTTTTAACAGGATTATTATGGGGGAAAAACCCTTTAGAAATGTTTACAACATCAGTGGCAATAGCTGTGGCCGCTATTCCAGAGGGGATGGTGGTTTCTTTGACAGTGATTTTGGCGATTGGCATGCAGAGAATTTTAAAAAGAAAAGCTTTAGTAAGAAAACTTTTGGCGGCAGAGACTTTGGGGTCAGTGACCGTGATCGCCACTGATAAAACAGGCACTTTAACTCAAGGCGAATTAAAAGTAGTCAAAACACAATTTACAGATAAAAATTTAGCTTCTTTAGCTTCAATTTTAGTTAATAATCAGGCTGATCCTTTAGAGACAGCGCTTTGGGACTGGACAAAGATAAATTCAAAATTAAGAGATCCGCAGAAAATTATTGATGAAAATCCAAGAGTTTTTGAAATACCTTTTGATTCAGAGAAAAAATACCAACTAATAATTTCTAATTTCAAAGATAAAGAAACAAAAATCAATAGTAATGATAAAGATAAGCTTATGCTGTTTATGTCTGGAGCACCAGAAGTGGTGCTTAGTAAATCTAAATTAAGCGAGAATGAAAAAAAGAAATGGTTAGAGAAAATAGAAAAATGGGGAAAAGAAGGACTGAGAATGATGGCACTTGCAGTAAAACCACTTGATGAAAAAACAACGGGGTCATCTCAGAAAGACTTTTACATTAAAGAAGTCCAAGATTTGAACTGGTTAGGACTAATTGGCTTTGAAGACCCGATTAGAGAAGGAGTAGCCGAAGCACTTGAGAGTTGCAAAGAAGCTGGGATTAAAGTAAAAATTATCACTGGTGACTATGCGGAAACAGCAGCCGCAGTTTGGAAAAAGCTTATTGCTTATGAGGTTGGACCTCAAGAGAGGTCCAACCTCTCCAGAAAAGACGCGCTTCGCTTTTTAAATGGATCAGAAATAGAAAAAATGTCACCTGAAAAATTAAAACAAAAAGTAGGTGAAATTGATATTTTTGCCCGGGTCACGCCAACACAAAAACTAAAAATAGTTGAGGCTTTAAAGGAAAACGGCGAAGTGGTTGCTTTGGTTGGCGACGGTGTTAATGATGCGCCGGCGCTTAAGCGGGCTGATATTGGCATTGTTGTTGGCGAGGCTTCAGATGTGGCCAAAGAAACAGCCGATATAGTTTTATTGGATTCAAATTTCAGCACCATTGTTGCCGCCATTGAGGAGGGGCGGGGGATTTTTGATAATTTAAGAAAGGTTATTTTGTATCTTTTGTCAGATAGCTTTTCAGAAATTTTTTTGGTGTTAGGGTCATTATTATTAGGATTGCCTTTGCCTTTAACAGCAGCCCAGATTCTTTATATTAATCTTGTCACCGATGGCTTTCCACATCTGGCTTTAACAGTTGAACCAAAAGAAAAAGGGCTTTTAAAAAGAAAGCCCATTAAAACAAAGGCGCCCTTGCTTAATTTAGAGGCTAAACTGCTGATTGGTTTAATAAGTCTTGTTACAGCGGTAATGTGTTTGACGCTTTTTAATTTTTTCTTAAAAAGATCTGGTCTTGTTTTAGCAAGGACAATCACTTTTATTGCTTTAGGTATTGATTCACTTTTATATGTTTTTTCTGTCAAGAGTTTGACCAAGCCGATTTTTAAAATTAATCTTTTTTCAAATCCCTATCTTTTGATTGCTGTTAGCTTGGGAGGAATTTTGCAGATTTTGTCTTTGTATAATCCTGCTTTAAGAAAGTTTCTAAATCTTGCACTTTTAAATTCTTATCATTGGTTATTAATCTTGACTACTTCTTTGGTTGTTATTATTTTAATTGAAGGAGTAAAGTTTTTCTTTATAAAGAAAAAATGGCAGGATCGTTAGAACTTTTTTTAATTTTATTTTTTTCTTTGACTTTGGTTTGGGCAACCGATCTTTTGGTTTCTTCTTTAAAGGTTTTGTCTGATGAAACAAAAGTGGGTAAGTTTGCTTTAACCTCTTTTGTTTTAGCCTTAGCAACCTCGATCCCTGAGTTAGTTGTAGGTATAACCGCCGCTTTTGAAGGCCGACCAGCTTTGGCTTTGGGAAATGTTTTAGGTTCAAACATTGCTGATTTGTCTTTGGTAATTGGCGGCGCCGCTCTTTTGGGAGGAGAGTTAAGAGTAGTGGGGAATATCTTCACTCGCGACACCATTTTAACCTTTCTAATTTCTTTACTGCCAATACTGCTTCTTTTGGACAAGACTCTTTCCCGACTTGATGGTTTGGTGCTTTTTTTGGTTTATCTTTTTTTCCAGATTACAATTTTAAAGGGAACAAGAAAGGGAAGTCGAGATTCCGGCTGGATCAAAAGACTTTTGAAAAAAATAGTCCCCATGGCAGCCAATCACAAAAAAGAATGGGGGAAATTTTTCTTAGGTTGTGTTATTCTTCTTGTTTCTGCTGATCTTCTTGTCCGCTCAGCCACTAAGCTGGCTTTATCTTTTTCTATTCCCATGCTTCTTGTTGGTCTTTTTTTAGTGGCTATCGGCACCTCTTTGCCTGAGCTTTCTTTTGAAATTCAAGCCATTAAGAGAAAAGAGACAGGAATGGTTTTTGGTGATCTTTTAGGTTCAATAGTGGCTAATTCAACTTTAATTTTGGGAATAACCTCGATTTTACATCCGATTAAGATTGTTGCTTTTGAAGACTTTCTTTTGGCAACAGCTTTTTTTCTTTTTATTTTTGGTTTATTTTACTTTTTTATGAGAACAAAAAGAAAGCTTGAAAAATGGGAAGGAGCAGTTTTGCTTGGGCTTTATCTTCTTTTTGCTCTGATTGAGCTTCTAAGATAAACTTATCGAATATCAGCAAAAGGCTTGATTATTTGGCGTTTTAAAATTGAGCTTAAGAAGTAATTTAAAGCATATTTAATTGGCAATTCATAAAAAAACAAATAAAAGAATCCATTATTTGCTCTTCTTCCCGAAGCATAATTTATCATTTGAGGATTGAAAATCACTTTTCCCATTTTTTTAAGTTTTTTTAAAACACCCCATTCATCCTCGCCCATAGATAATCGAATATCATAACCGCCCGAGGCTAAAAAAGCTCTTTTTTTAAAAGCAAGATTATTACCCATAAGATATACAGAGCCTTTATTGATTTTGCTTAAGATTTTAACCAGAGAAAAACTTAAATCAACATGATTTTTATGCCAAGCAGGGCCGTCAAAAACTTTAACCGGACCGCCGACGCCAACAACACTTGTTTCGTTTAAAGATTGATGAATGGTTGAAAGCCAGTTTTTTGGCGGTTTTGTATCTGCGTCGCAGACAGCAATAATTTCTGCTTTAGCTGACAACAATCCTTTTTGTTTGGCAAAAATAACTCCTTTTTGTTTTTCAAAAACAACTCTGGTGCCAAATTTTTGGGCAATTTGAGGAGTTTTATCAGTTGAATTGTTATCAATTACAATGATTTCATAGGAGAGTTTAAAATCTTGATTTTTTAAAGCAGTAAGACATTGAAAGAGATACCCTTCTTCGTTATAAGCTGGGATAATGACTGAAATAACTGGTTTTTTCATAGTGCATTTATTGTATAATACTATTTAACCTTGTAATAGCGAATTTTCCTGCCCGCAATGCTTTCAGCATAGCTGATGCAGGCGGGAGTTCGCGACGCGCAATAAATTGCGCTATTACATTTATGTTCTAATCAAATACTATTTTAACATGAAAATTGCTTATTTTACTGACCTTTTTTTGCCGAAAATAGATGGAGTTGCTGTGTCTGTGGCTAATTTTTCTAGAGAATTAGGAGAAAGAGGTCATCAGGTTATTATTTTTGCTCCAAAGCAGCAAGAGAAATTAAGTTTTAAAGAACCAAATGTTGAAGTATTTTTTCTTTCTTCAATTTCTCTTCCAGCCTATCCTGATTTGCGGTTAGGAACTGGAATTCTTTCTAAGACATTTGAGAAGGTTAAAAAATTCAATCCCGACATTTTTCATTTTCAGATCCCGCTCACTATTGGCACCCAAGGAGTGATTTTAGCGAAGATTTTAGATAGACCTTTAGTAGGAACCTTCCACGCTTTTTTAACAGAGAAAGAATATTTAAAGTTTATTAAAATTAAAAAAGCAGTCGGCCCTTTGCAAGAGCTTTTTTTATCTTTTCAAAAATTTTATTATGGTGCTTGTGATGTTGCCATTACTCCTTGTTATAGTCTTAAAAAGGACTTGTTAAAAGCTGGTTTTAATAAAAAGCCGATTAAAGTCATTCCTAGTGGTATGAATTTAAAGAAAGCTGTTTGTCTTTCAGAAAAAGAAGCTTTAAAATTAAAAGAAAAAATGGGTTTGAGACATAAGGTAGTTTTGCATTTTGGCAGGCTTTCAGGAGAAAAAAGTGTTGATATCGTGCTTAAATCAGCCAAGTTGGTAATTGAAGAAGATCATCAAACTAGCTTTTTAATTATTGGTGATGGGCCAATCTTAAAAGATCTTAAGGCTTTGGTTAAAAAATTAAGGATTTCAGACAAGATTAAGTTTACCGGTGCTATCCAACATGACAAGCTTCTGTCTTCTGGAATTTTGAGCATTGCCGATGTTTTTGTGACTGCCAGTAAAATGGAGAGTCAGGGTATGGTCGTGATTGAAGCCATGGCCACAGGTTTGCCGATTATCGGTGCTAGAAAAGCGGCTTTGCCTGAAGTAATAGGAAGTGCTGGTTTATTAGTCAAGCCTGATAATCCTCAAGACTTGGCAGAAAAAACATTAAGAGTTTTAACAGATGAAAAATTAAAAGCAGAAATGAGGAAATCATCATTAAAAAGAGCCAAAGAATTTTCAATTGAAAAATCAACTGATAAGCTTTTAGAGCTTTATCAAGAATTGATAGAGAAAAGGAAAGGTAATGGACGATCTAGTTTTTTACAGAGATTTTGAAAATGAAAAAAAAACCTTTAATCATTGCTCATCGGGGTGCGGCTGGGTATGAAAAAGAGAATACCCTGCAGGCTTTTTCATTGGCCGTTAAGCAGGGAGCTGATTTTATTGAGCTTGATATTCGTCAAACATTAGACAAGGTTTTAGTTGTCAGTCATCGTCGGGGTATTAAAAAGGGTAGGAAAAATTATTGGCTTGACAGGTATACTTTTGCTGACCTTATTAAAGCTGTTGGTAAAGATAAAATTTTGACTTTGGAAAAGGTTTTTGAAAATTTCAACAGCAAGATTGGTTTTTTTCTTGATCTAAAACAAATAGGCATGGAAAAAAATATTGTAAGCTTAATTAGAAAATTTGGTTTTGGAAAAAAAGTTTTTTTTGATAGCAACAATGGTTTGATTTTGTTTAATTTGAAAAAAATAGCTCCTTCTTTTCAGACAGTTCTTTATTATGAACCTCATGATCAGCGGGATTTGGGTGAATATCGCTTGACCCTAGCAATTCTTTTTTTTATTGCTTTTATTTTAAGTCTGCCCATTAGAAATCTTTTGCCCAAATATTTTTTAAGGAAGGTTTTATTGTTTGGCGCTGATGGAGTTTCTTTTTATTATCGCTTTTTAAATAAAAAAATGGTTAAATTATTTCAGGAAGAGAAAATTAAAATCTTTGTTTGGGGATCGCAAAGTGAGGGTAAGGTGAAAAGAGTTTTGGGTTTTAATGTTGACGGAATAATTACGAAGAAACCGGATGTGGTCCGCAAGGTTCTTGCGAAAGATTTTGTTTGAGGGTTCAACCCTCAACGCGAAGCCCGAAGGGAGGGTTGAACCCTTACAGAAAAAATGAAAATAGTCACTGATTTACATATTCATAGCAAATACTCCCGCGCGGTTTCGCCAAAAATGGAGATTTTGGAAATTGGCAGATGGGCGCGGAAAAAAGGTATTGACCTTGTGGCCACCGGCGATTGGACTCATCCCTTGTGGCTAAGGGAGATTAAAGCAAATTTAGAAGAGGATGGAAGTGGGTTGTTACGAATAAAAGAATCTTCTTTAGAGGTTGGACCTCAAGAGAGGTCCAACCTCTCCAGAACCGTGAACTCCCCGCCGCCTAAATTTTTGCTTTCAACGGAAATTTCCAGCATTTACACTCAAGGAGGTAAAGGCCGCCGGATTCATACTTTGATTTTTGCTCCTTCTATTGCTGTGGTTGAGAAGATTAATAAAGAATTGACAAAAAAAGGCATGAATTTAATCAGTGACGGCCGGCCGATTATTGGCTTGAGTGCTAAAGACTTAGCCGAGCTGG
>JADHYG010000050.1 GCA_016782545.1 Candidatus Microgenomates bacterium | reverse complement strand
ATGGTCCTTTAGGAGTAGAGTTACTTCGTAATATTAAAAACATTTGGTGGCGGTATTTTGTTAACGATAGAGAAGATATTTATGGTCTTCATTCAGCCATCATCATGAATCCTAAAGTCTGGGAAGCCTCGGGTCATACGGCCAGTTTTGCTGATGTTTTGGTTGATTGTAAAAATTGCCAGAGTCGAACCCGGGCCGATCATTTAATTGAGAATCATTTTATTGTCAAGGGTGAGGAAATTAAGGTTGAGGGTTTTACACCTGATCAATTAGATGATTTAATTAAGAAAGAAAAAATTTCTTGTCCTTCTTGCGGAGGTTTTAAATGGACTAAGCCTCGGCGTTTTAATATTTTATTTGAAACTCACATTGGTATTGTTCCAGAAAGCCAATCTTTGGCTTATTTACGAGGTGAAATTGCTCAAGGTATGTTTGTCAATTTTAAAAATGTTCTTGATTCTCTCTCGCCCAAACTTCCTTTTGGTTTAGCTCAATCAGGAGCCGCTTTTCGTAATGAAATCACTTTAGGTAATTTTATTTTTAGAACTTTGCAGTTTAATCTTGCTGAATTTGAATATTTTTTTAATCCTCAAAAGCAAAAATGGGAAGAGCTTTACAAGTATTGGCAAAAAGAAATGTGGACTTGGGCAATAAAGGTTTTAAAAATAAAAGAGAAAAATTTAAGATGGCGAAAACATACCGACGAAGAAAGATCTCATTATTCTAAAAGAACAGAGGATATTGATTATCGATTTCCTTTTGGTTTTAAAGAGCTTTATGGTTTAGCTTACAGAACTGATTTTGATTTGAAAAATCACATGGAAAAATCAGGTGTTGATCTTTGCTACACTGATCATGAAACTGGAAAAAAAATTATTCCTCATGTCGTTGAGCCTACTTTTGGCATGGATCGGTCGTTTTTGGCAGTTTTAATTGATAGCTACACAGAAGAGCAAGTAAAAGGAAAAAAGCGGGTTTTCTTAAAATTAGCCCCATATTTAGCGCCATATAAAATGGCTGTTTTTCCTCTTTTGGCTAACAAGATAGAGCTTGTTAAAAAAGCCCGTCTGGTCTATGATTTATTAAGAAAAGATTTTCCTGCTGTTTGGGATGATCGGGGCAATATTGGCAAGCGCTATTTTGCTCAAGATGAAATTGGTACTCCTTGGTGTTTAACCATAGATTATGATACATTAAAAGATAAAGCCGTGACTGTCAGAGACAGAGATACAACAAAACAAAAAAGAATAAAAATAGAAAAATTAAAAGAATATTTTAACAAAAGATTAGAATAATACATTTAAGAAAACCTTGAGCGAAGTCCCTCCTGCGAGGTGGGCCTTGACTCCTCGGAGGTGGGATGGAGCGAATTAAATGCTGGAGGCAATATGAAAAATAAAAAAACCCTAATTATCATTGCTGTTTTAGCTGTTTTAGTTATTGGTTCTTTGTTTTTAAAAACAAAGATGAGCGGAAAAACCGAAGTTGTGCCTACGCCGACACCAACCGTTGTTTTGTCTAAGGTTGATGAAAGCGTTGAGGTGGATTTGGTTTCTCGTTCTGACGGCAAGGCCGTAACTTTAACTATCAGTCAAATTCCTCCAGAAACAACTTCGATTGATTATGAGTTGAGTTATGAAACTGGTGCGGGTTTGCCTAGAGGAGTATTGGGTACTATTCATCTTGAAAAAGGAGAAGAAGAGGTTGAGCGAAAAATTGATCTAGGAACATGTTCTAGAAATGTTTGTACTTATGATACGGGTGTGGAAACAATTAGTTTAGTTTTAAAATTCAATTCTCCTGACGGCAGTTCCCAATTCCAAGAAGAATACGAGCTTTGAAAATTGACTAATTACTAATTGTTATGCTTTTGCCTTCTTCGAGGCGGTCTAAAGCGAAGTCCCTCCTCCGAGGTGGGCTTTGACTCCTCGGATGGTGGGACGGAGCGAGAGAACTCTTTGATTATGGAAAAAGAAGCAATCCAAACCAACAATACTAATCCGTCTCAACCTCCAAAGCAAAAAACCGGCTTCATTATTGCCGTTACAGTTTTTTCGCTGCTTTTAGCAATCACTGCCATTTTCGCCTATCAAAACTATCAACTCAAAAAACAGACTGCTCAAGTTCCGCCAGTATTAGAACCAACTACTAACCCAAGCCCAGTAACTGACCAAACAGCCAATTGGAAAACATATAATTCCAAAGATAAATATTATTCTGTCAGTTATCCTCCCAATTGGAATGTTTATGAATATGAAGAGATATATGTAGATAGAAGTTGTATAGAAATTGGTGATTTACAAACAGAACAATTAACACAACTACATCTTTTAGATGCTGAAACTTTAAAAAAACATACAAGTATTCAAATATGTTTTTTTCCTGATTTGGATATGCCGAAGTTATTCCCCCATACCAATGGTTCTGAGGCGAATGATACTATTAGAAATGTTATAATCAATAATTATAGCGGTATCAGGGGTGAACAAACTTCAACAATAGGGTTTGAACAAAGAGTTGATGTAGAAAATCCAGGCGGGGGTTATTCATCAATTATTTTGGAAATTGGTGATTTAAATATATTTGACCAAATCCTCTCAACCTTCAAATTCATAAAATAAAAAATTCTCCATAAATTTTTTCTAATCCACTCAATCCTCAAAATTATTCTTAAATATTTTCTGAATACTTTTGAAATCCATTAGATTTTTGGCAATTATGCCAGATTTTTGAAAGATTTTTGAAGCAAAACTCGATTTTTACGCACACGTTTCTATCCACGGCCGTTGACAAATTCGTGTAGCTAAATTATACTTTAAATTGATATTTTATTAGTATTTTTTAGTATTTTAGTATTTTGGTAACACTTATTGTCTTAATTTTCATTTAGCTGAAAGAAAGGAGATAATAAATGGCGAAATTGCTTCGAAATCAAGATAGAATTCTTCTTCTTTTAGGAGCTGCGATAGATCTTTTCGAAGACTTGGCTGATGCTGGAGGGCTGATGAGCTATTCTTATCAGACTGTTTATAGATGGGTGCCGCCACGTTTTAGAAAAAGGAATGTAAAAGAATCAGTGAAACGTTCTTTAAAGACTGGTTATATTGAAAAGATATTTAAAAATGATCAACCCTATTTTCGATTAACTGGGAAAGGGAAAAAGAAATTAACTCGCGATTTTCCTCTTTTAAGCTTTCAAAAAAAGAAGTGGGATCGAAAATGGCGGTTAGTTTTATTTGATATTCAAGAAACTTCTCGCAAAGTTCGTGATCAATTACGAAGAAAACTTAGAGAACTTGACTTTGCACGATTTCAACAAAGCGTATATATTACTCCTCATGATTTTGCAGAAGACATGAGAGATTTTCTAGAAAACCATAGATTAACTGAGAATGTTTGTATTGTTGTTACTAAAGAATTATTAACTGGTGATGAAAGAGTATTAGCCAGTAAGCTTTGGAGACTTGGGGAAATCAACAAGCAGTATAAAAAAATTCTTGATTTTTGGGAAGAAGAAAAAGAAAAAATTTCAAAAGAAAAAATGGCAAATGAAGTTAAGAGTCGTTATTTGGAGATTTTGGCTATTGATCCTTGTTTGCCTAGAGAGTTATTGCCTTTAGACTGGTCTCGTTTAAAAGTAGAAGCGCTTCTTAAAAGAATATCTACATAAAAGACTTATTTATTTCAAGAAAGGCGAATACCACCCCGCTCAGCGAGGTGGATGAAGCCGATATAAATAAGTCCCGCCGAAGGCGGGTACAGAGCGAAACAGACCTGCCTGCCGGCAGGCAGAGAACCATCCCGCAAACGGGGTGAGTATCTATAACTTTATTAGCTTTCATCTTCGCAAGTTTTTTCACTAGCGTCTTCATCAACTTTAACCTTATTTATTAATTATTTTTTTTTAAAATTAGCTACACGTTTTCATCCACGGCCGTGGATGAAAACGTGTGCGTAAATCTTCTCTAAGTTTTTCTCTAAGCTTTTCTTTTTTCTCTTTCTTCTTGAGATAGCCCCTTTTTTCTTAAAATAACTCTATAACAATGAAACAAAATTCCACAACGGCAATAATTTTTTGAATAATTTTCTGACAGACTTGCTTTTTAACTTATTTAGAGAATTTCTGGTGAAAAGTGTGAAATTACCCCTTGACAAATGTTTCACAATGGCTCAAAATGGTAGTAAATGGTGAAGATTGTTGAAACAGGTTTATTCTTGGGTGAATATTCCCATAGTCTCACTGGTGGGAATCGTTTGGCTTTGCCTAAAAAAATTAGGAGTGAAATCTCTGGTGATGAAGTTATTCTTGCCAGAGGCTTTGAGTCTTATATTGCTGGTTTTGATCGGAAGAAATGGGAAAAACTAGCAGAAAAACAACTGGAATTACCCCTATACGAAGAAAAAGGCAGATTATTAAGACGGCAGATGTTTGCTGGCGCCATGGTTTCGTCAATTGATAGTCAGGGAAGAGTAGTTTTGCCAAGCGGCTTAAAAGATTTTGCCGGAATAGAAGAAAAAGTGGTTATTATTGGTGCTGGTGATCATTTTGAGATTTGGGAGAGTGAAAAATGGCAGGAATATTCAAAAAAGATTTAAGGGATGAAAGACGAAGATTTTCACAAACCAGTTCTTTTAAAAGAAGTAATTGAGGCCTTAAACATTAGAAAAGGGAAAAAATATATTGATGCGACTTTTGGTGGCGGCGGTCACACGAAAGAAATTCTAAAAAGAGGCGGCCTTGTTTTAGGAATAGATCAAGACTCGGAAACGATAAGTAAATTAAAAACTAAAAATGAAAAAGTAAAAACATATATTAAGAATAAGAAACTGATTTTAAAAAAAGGAAATTTTAGAAATTTAAAAAAAATTGCTGAAGAGAATAGTTTTGATAAAGTAGCGGGGATACTTTTTGACTTAGGCTTGTCTAGTTGGCAGATTGAAAAATCAGGCAAAGGATTTTCATATTTAAGAGATGAACCTCTTGATATGAGAATTGATTCAAGTCAAAAAATTACCGCCGCAGAGATTATTAATCATTCAACCCGAGAGGAGCTTTATGAGATTTTTACTAAATTTGGCGAAGAAATCAATTCTCGGGCAATTGTTAACGCTATTTTTCGCGCCCATCCCATAAAAACAACTAGAGAACTAGTTGAAGTGATTGGTGGTAAAAATACTAATCAATTAGCTCGAGTTTTTCAGGCATTGAGAATTATTGTTAATGACGAACTTGATAATTTAAAAATAACCTTATCTCAAGCCATAGATCTTTTAGAAAAAAACGGGCGTTTAGTAATTATTAGCTTTCACTCTTTAGAAGATAGAATTGTGAAATTTAGCTTAAGAACTAAGAATTTAAAAATAATTACCAAAAAACTAATCAGACCCTCAAGAGAAGAAATTATAAAAAACACTAGGGCAAGAAGCGCGCGGATGAGGGTAGCCGAGCGGATTTAAGTCAAGATGAAAAAAACCTTTCGACTTTTTAAAGTTTTAATTTTTGTTTTAATCCTTTTGGGCATTTTCCAAGTCATTGTCTCTAATCAATTAGCTAATGCTGGAGAAAAATTAACTCAAATCGAAGAAGAAATCAAAATTTTGGAAGAAAAAAATGAATGGTTCAAAAGAGAAATTGCTATTTCTTCTTCTTTAACAATCATTGCCGAAAAAGCAGAAGAAATGGGTTTCTTAAGGGTAGAAAATTTTCTCTATCTTACAGATGAGCCTTTCGCCCTAAAAAACTCCTACTAAAGTCTTTTAAGAAGATGAAGCGAATATCCGTAGTCTTTATTTTTATTTTTTTATTTTTCCTAATTATTATTGCCAGATTATTTTATTGGCAATTCTTGGTATCTGACCAACTTAAAGTTCAGGCTGAGGATCAATATCTTCTCAAGGAAGAAATGCCCGCCAGAAGAGGAGAAATTTTATATGCAGATGGTCAGCCTTTGGTTGCTAATGAAAAATGCTTTTTAGTTTTTGCTCAGCCAAAAGAAACTGAGAACGATGAAAAATCAGCCAAAGAATTAAGCTCAATTCTTGAAATGGACGAGGCGACGATAGCGGCCAGACTTTCCCAAAAAAATCTCTTTTGGACACCCATTAAACACAAAGTGGAAGATGACAAAGTAGAAGCAATCAAGGCTTTAAATTTATCAGGAATTGGCTTTCAAGAAGAATCAAAGCGTTTTTATCCCGAAGGGTCGGCGAGCGCCCATCTTTCTGGTTTTGTTGGTAAAGATGCTGCAGGGAAAGATAAGGGTTATTTTGGTCTTGAAGGCTATTATGATCGAGAGCTTAAAGGCAGACCCGGTTTTTTAACCATTGAAAAAGATCCTCAAGGAAATCCGATTTTAACAAGCTCAAGAGAGGAATTTGACAAGGAAAATGGCAGTAGTTTGGTTTTAAATATTGATCGGACAGTTCAGTATATTTTAGAGAATAAATTAAAAGAAGGTATTAAGAAATATGATGCTAAAACTGGAGGAGTAATTTTAATGAATCCTAAAACCGGGGAAGTTTCAGGAATGGTGTCTTATCCTTCTTATGATCAGGAAAATTTTTTAGATTTTAATGAAGAAAGATTTAAAAATCCCCTTATCAGTGATTTTTTTGAACCAGGTTCGATTTTTAAAGTTATTATTATGGCCTCGGCCTTGGATAAGAAATTAGTTGAACCTGATACTCTATATGATGAAAAGGGACCAGTTTCCATTGGCGGATATAAAATAAAAACCTGGAATGATGAATATAACGGTGAAATTACGATGACAGAAGTTTTGGAAAGGTCTTCCAATGTGGGCATGGTTTGGGTGGCGGAAAAATTAGGCTTGGATAACACCTTTTCGTATTTAAAAAAATTTGGTTTTGGTCAAAAAACAGATATTGACTTTCAAGAAGAGTTTTTACCAGAAATTCGGCCAAAAGAGCAATGGAGAGAAATTGATTTGGCGACGGCATCTTTTGGTCAAGGAATTGCTGTGACACCAATTCAAATACTGAGAGCGGTGGGGGCGATCGCTAATAAGGGCAGGTTAGTAAAGCCCTATGTGGTTCAGAAAATTATCAATGAAAATGGCAAAGTTAAGAAAATAAAGCCTCAAGTTGGGAAAAAAGTAATTACATCTGAAACGGCCGCCGTTTTAACAGAAATGATGGTCGCGTCAGTTGAACACGGTGAGGCAAAATGGAACGTTCCAGAAGGTTTTAGGATTGCCGGAAAAACAGGTACAGCCCAGATTCCCGTGGCCGGTCATTATGATCCAGATAAGACAGTGGCTTCTTTTATTGGCTTTGCACCGGCTGATGATCCTAAATTCGTAATGTTAATTATTCTTCGTGAACCAAGTGCTTCTCCGTGGGCCTCAGAAACAGCCGCGCCATTATTTTTTGATATCGCCAAAGAGCTTTTTAATTATTATGGCCTTTCTCCTGACTAA
>JADHYG010000007.1 GCA_016782545.1 Candidatus Microgenomates bacterium | reverse complement strand
TCAACACTGGCACTTTTTGGCATAACCGCTATAAACTTATATCCTTTAAAAGCGGCCGCCATTGCTAAACCAATACCGGTATTGCCACTGGTAGCTTCTAAAATAACCTTTCCCGATTGTAATAATCCACGCCTTTCTGCATCTTCAATCATATATTTAGCAATTCTATCCTTTACCGAACCACTAGGATTATTCCCTTCGAGCTTGGCGAAAATGCTCACATTGGGGTTGGGGTTTAATTTTTGAATTTTAATCATCGGCGTCTTGCCGATTGTCTCTAGAATATTGTTGTATTTCATATTTTTTCCACAAAAAAACCGTCCCTCTTAAGGACGGTATTACCGTGTTTCCACCTTAAATTCGTTGAAGCTTCACAGCTTCAAACCTCATCGAGTGCTTGCTTAACCAATGACACTCTAGCGCGATAACGGGCGCACCCGTATCAACCTACTTGTTTTCTTTCGGCTGATCAACTCTGGAGCGCATTGGTCCGATTCAGTCGGACCTTTTTTCTCCTTCAAAGTCTTTATTCAATTGTTAGTAAGTATAACAAGGATTATTAATCCTGTCAAACTCACTGATAGTTCTAAACAAATTCAATTCAAAGCAAAATTGTTTTAATGATTTAATGCTTTAATGTTTTTATGATTTAAAACTTCCCTCCTTTTCTTTCTACGCCGGTTTTCTTTCTTCTCAAAGAAGCAAAAGCAGAGCCTCTTTGGGTTTTTCCTTGCGGCGCCTGAAGAATCTCCATGCCTGATTTTTTCTTAGCCTCTTTTTGCATTTTCATTCTCTTTGTTGTTTCTTCTTTTTGTTTTACTTCGTAAACTCTTTCTGTTGGCGCCGGTGCTGGACCCATAAACTGCTCAAGTACTTTTGCCCTTGCTTCTCTGCCCATCTTGTCTTCTTCGGTTTTCAATTCTTTCATTCGTTCAGGTGTAGGTGGTGTGGCCCCGCCAAAAATTTGGCTTAACAATTCACTGAATGCCTGTCCCAAAGATACCTGTTCTTTGCCAGTCTTGACTGTTTCGCCAACTTCTTTTTCAAACTCGCTGACCAATCCTGGTTTTCTTTGTTTTTTCATTTCTTCCTTATAGAGGTTGGACCTCGCAACGAGGTCCAACCTCATTCAGAAATTAATACTCTTTCCTTCCCATGAGCGCTTCACCTAATGTCCTTTCATCAGCATATTCTATATTGGCCCCAATCGGCAACCCATGAGCTAATCTGGTAATCTTTAGTTTTTCTCCGCCAGCTGGCGGATTAGTTTTTAGTTCGCGAAGTTTCTTCGCGAGGTACATCGCCGTTGCCTCTCCTTCCATGTCTGGATTAGTTGCCAAAATAATTTCCTTGACAAGGTCGGACCTTGTCAGTCGCTGCAAAAGTTCTCTAATAAAAATCTCATCCGGGCCAATATTATTTAAAGGATCAATCCTACCATGAAGAACATGATAAACGCCCCGATGCTTACCTGATTTCTCAATTGCCAAAACATCTAAAACATCCTCAACCACGCAGATTTTTGAATGATCACGATTTTGATCTTGACAAAGAGAACAGGGGTCAATCTCATCAACATTTTTACAAATAGAGCAAGTCTTGGTATTTCTTTTTAAACCAGAAAGCGCTTCAGCAAAACGATCAAGCTCTCTTTGGGGCACATGCAAGAGATAAAAAGTCAATCTTTGGGCTGTTTTTGGCCCAATTCCCGGCAGTCTTTGAAAAGCCTCAATTAAATTTTGAATCGCTCTAGGAATAATCATGACATTAACATTATATTAAAATCGCCATTCTTTTTCCATCACATAAAAAATCGGGGTTGGTTTTAAAGTTTGAAATTTTCCTCAGGTTCCTTCTTGCCAACTGGAAAGGTATTTTTTCTGCTCTGGGGTTAATTTATCGATTTTTATTCCCATTGATTTTAGCTTAAGAAAGGCAATTTTTTGATCAATTTCTTTGGGAAGCTGATAGACTCTAGGCTCAAGCTTGCCTTTGTTTTTCAAAAACCACTCGGCTGCCAAAGCCTGATTAGCAAAACTAAGATCCATAACCTCTGCGGGATGACCCTCGGCCGCCACTAAATTAATCAACCTCCCCTCACCAAGAATGTAAATTTTTTTAGTTTTGAGCTTTGAGTTTTGAACTTGAATCGTATATTCTTCAACAAAGGGCCTGATCCGGCGCTTTTTTTTAGCAATTTTCTCTAAACCAGCAACATCAATCTCTACATTAAAATGGCCGCTATTTGCCAAAATCGCGCCCCCTCTCATGCCTTTAACATGTTTTAAATCAATCACCTTTTTATCACCAGTTGCGGTCACAAAAATATCGCCGATTTTTACTGCATTTGAAATGGCCATGACTTCAAAACCATCCATGACTGCTTCCAAAGCTTTGACTGTATCAACCTCGCAAATAATCACATGAGCGCCCATACCTCGAGCCCGATGAGCAATCCCCCTTCCACACCAACCATAACCCACAACTACAAACTTTTTACCAGCTAGTAAAATATTGGTCGCTCTTAAAATTCCATCAATGGTTGACTGTCCCGTGCCATAACGATTATCAAACATAAACTTTGTCTGGCTATCATTGATTGCCAAAACCGGTATTTTCAAAGCCTTATCTTTTTCCATTGCTTTAAGCCTAATCACTCCAGTCGTCGTCTCCTCCGATGAACCAAGCATCTCCCATTCTTCTAATTTTGCATTTTGAATTGTAGTTTTTAATTTTTCATTTTTAATTTTTAATTTATGAAGCAAAGCGACAAGATCTGCTCCATCATCCATGGTAATATTTGGTTTGATTACTAAAGCACTTTTAATATGTTTATAATAAGTTTTTTTATTTTCACCATTGATCGCAAAAACAGGAATTTTAAAATCTTTTACTAAAGAAGCAGCTACCTCGTCTTGAGTGGATAAAGGATTAGACGCACAAAGAGCCAACTCTGCTCCGCCTGCTTTTAAGGTAAGCATTAAATTAGCAGTTTCTGCAGTCACATGAAGGCAAGCACTCAATCGAACGCTTTTTAAAGGCTTTTCTTTTTCAAAGCGCTTTTTTATTAAGGAAAGTACGGACATTGCCCGACCCGCCCACTCAATTTTCAGTTTGCCTTTTGGCGCCAATGATAAATCAGCCACATCGTATTTCATAATTTTATCTCCTCTCCGTAATTTTCTTTGTATCTTTTAATAAATTGTCTTTTACTAAACCGATGCGTCGTTGTCCCATATTTTTCTACAGTATAAACCGCGCAAACACTGCCCATTTGGCCACAAGTTTTTAAATCAAAACCGCGTAAATAACCAGCTAAAAATCCAGCCCTATAAGCATCACCAGCCCCAGTTGGATCAGAAGTGTTTTTCGGCTTAGCCGCTTTTATTTTTATCATTTTACCATTATCGTCAATAATTGATCCCTTTTCTCCCAAGGTCGTAATCCAAATCTGTTTTTTGTTCTTTGTTATCTGTTTTTTGTTTTTAATTAATGCTATTTCATAATCATTGCCAATAACAATTTTCGCACCGTTAATACCGATTTCTAAATCTTTTTTTGTCAATCTCGGCAGCTGCATCCCCGGATCAAAAAGATAGGGAATGTTTAATTCCTGGCATTCTCTAGCAAAATTAACCATTGCCTTTGGATCGTTAGGCGCAACCACTATAAATCTAATCTTTTTAAATTTTAATGTGTCTGCCCCAAGCCGAACTTGTTCTGGTTTGGGGTGTTTTTTATTTTTTATTTTTAATTTTTTATTTTCTTCCATCGCTCCCGGATAAAAACCAGTGATTTGGTTATCAACTAAGTCAGTCATAATAAAGCCGCTTGAAGTTCTCTTTGTTTTAATGAATGGAATCATTGAAACATCAACGCCTTGGTTTTTGAGCCATTTTTTATATGCCCGGCCATCATTTCCTAAAACTCCTAAAATGGCTGGCTTTTCTCCCAAAAGGGATAAATTATAAGCAATATTAGCCGCGCAACCACCTCTTTCCTGCCTTAAATCCTTGACCAAAAAGGAAAGATTAATGGTGTGAATTTTCTCCGGTAAAATATGATCAGAAAACTTACCAGGAAAATTCATGATAAAATCAAAAGCCAAAGAACCAGTAACTAAAATCATCTTAGTAGTTTGAGCGGTATTAAAGCTCTAAAGACATCAAGATCTGACCCACATACTCTCCTTTATAAAAATACATTTTGGGAAAGCAACCGCATTCTTTAAAGCCAATTTCCTGATAAACATGCTGAGCGCGTTCATTATTAGCCAGAAAATCAATTGATAACATTTTTAAACCCAATTTTCTGCTTTCATCAATCAAAACTTTTATAACCTCACTGCCAATACCCTCTTCCCGATAACCTTTGGTCACCGAAATACCAATCGTCCCAACATGTTTAGCCCGCAGCCTTTTTCTAATCACTGATGAATTAGCCACTAATTTATCACCCACAAAAGCACAAAGTTGAATTCGATTGCCTCTCTCCAAACTCCTAAAAGCCTGAACAAGATATTCCATTTCCTGTTCTTTGGTCACGATTTCGCCATTATATAAAACAAAAGTGTCTTCTTGAGAAAGATTATTAATAAAATCTGTTAATTGCTCTAAATCCTCCCATTTAGGATAACGAATAACCACTTCATTGCCTTTTTTGGTTTTAAATTGTTTGACAATTTTTCCAGGAATAAACATTGTTTTCCTAAGAGGTTGGACCTCCAGAGAGGTCCAACCTCTCGATAGGTCCAACCTCAGTTAAAAACCTCAGTTAAAATTAAACGAGAATGATTTTTAAAATCTTTTTTTTATCCTTTAAATTTTTTAAAACAAAATCAGCGTCGGCCTTTTTAAGATCAGCCACACTCCATTGACCAGTGGCAACACCAATCGCCTTTACGCCCGCCGCCTTAGCACACTCAATGTCTCTAGGTGTGTCGCCAATAATAAAAACACTCTCAGGTTTAAATTTTCTTTTAAAATGCTTTTCTGCTCTTTTAAATAAGCTTTTGGCTAAGGCATTTCTGTCTTCGGCTTGATTGCCAAAAAGGCCAAAATCAAAATATTTTTTCAGACCAATCATTTCCAATTTAAACCAAGCTATTTTTTCATAGTTTCCAGTTAAAAGACCCAAGCAAATTTCTTTCTTTTTTAAACAATCTTTAAGAAGCTCTTCTATTCCTTCAAGAACTCGCTCTTTAAAGTCTTCTTTTAAATTTTTCATCACATAATAATACTGCTCGTCCAAAATCTGTTGAATCTTAAACTTAATCTCTTTTTCTGTAACTCCTTTTTCTCTTAAAATATCAACCGCAATTTTTTTATCAGTTGAGCCACTATGCTTAGACCAATCAATCATTGTCTCTATCCCAAAGATTTTTTTGATTGAATGAGAATGACGAGCACGAGCTACAGGATGACCAGCTTCTAAAAGCGTCCCATCAATGTCAAATAAAACTAGTTTTTTCATAGATATTTGATTTAGATTGGAATGACGAACTTTGAGTTCGTTATCCTACAAAAATAACAAAATGAATTTTGTCATTCCAAGACTTTTTATTTCCCCAGCAATCCCTGAAGTCCACCGCCCATTTGGGCCAGTTTTCTGGCAGCAATTTCTTGAGATTTTTTCAGAGCTTCATTAATAACCTCAGCAAGACGATTGTCTTCCTGGCCATCAATAGTCAGTTCCTTTATTTTTTGGTTGCCAGTCATTTTCACATGAACACCGTCTTTGTTCAATTCAATCTCTTCAGCCTCTAATTGTCGCTGCATTTCCATTGCCTGTTCGCGCAGTTTCTTAATGTCGCCTAAAGATTTTAAAGGATTAAACATTTTTACACCCCCCTTCGCACCACTCCACCACGGCTAATTCCAAAGGCAAAGATGGAATCGCTGCCATTCTTAATTCCTGATGCGCTTTTGAAAAAAGCTCAATCAGTTCTTTTAATTCTTCTATGCTAAGTTGCTGCGTAGCTATGCTGCTATGTTGCTTTTTAATCCCAAATTTCTTCATTAACAAATCATGCAGTTGATTAAGTATATCCTCTGTCAACACCCGCCAATCAACTCCCTTTTCTCCAGCATCAATCAACCATTCTAAACATTTTTTAGCATCTTTTTTGGCTAGCCATTCTAAAAAGCTATTTTGATCAAAATCTTTATCCCGACCAAGAATTTTTTTAACCCCATCTAAAGTTATTTTTTTCAATAACGAAGCTTCTTCCAAAATTTTAGCTGCCTCCCGAAAAGAACCATCAGATTCTTGGGTAATAAATTTTAAAACTTCGTCGTCAACCTTTAACCCCTCTCCTTTGACAATTCTTTTTAAAGAACGAACTGTTTCTTCTTCAGTTGCTTTTTTAAAATCAATCCGCAAACACCTTGAAGTAATCGTGTCTGGCAATTTATCAACTCTTGTTGTCGCCAGAACAAAAAGAGCATGCTGGGGCGGTTCTTCTAGGGTTTTTAAAAGGGCATTAAAAGCCTCATTGGTTAACATGTGCACTTCGTCAATAATATAAATTTTGTATTTTCCCGAAGAAGGAGACAGCTTTATTTTCTGGCGAAGATCTCTGATTTCGTCAATACCCCGATTTGAAGCGGCATCAATTTCAAAAACATCCAAATGCCGGCCGGTAGTAGTTGCTTTGCAAGAATCACATTGATTGCAGGGCTCAAAATCTTTCCTTTTTTCGCAATTAATCACCTTGGCGACAATCCGCGCCGCCGAGGTTTTACCTGTTCCCCTGGGACCACAAAACAAAAAAGCATGAGGAAACTTTCCCGAGGAAAAAATATTAGTCAATCTTTCCCGGGCGATTTTAATGTCTAATTCAGCAAATTTTTGCGGCCGATATTTAAGATAAAAAACCATAAATAATAAACACAGATTTAACAGATTCTTACAGATTAAACAGATCTGTTTTATCTGTTTTTTTCTGTTTCATCTGTGTTCTTCTCCCAGCAACTTTCCCATCCCATGTTCCACTAACTCATTAATTTTATCATCAACTAATTTTTCTTCATCAGCCGCCATTTGCACGGCTTGAGGAAAAGAAATAACAATGTCTCCCAAACGCAAAACATGATCTGGTGAAGAAAAAGTCATCGGAAATTGGCGTTTTTTATGATCGTCCAAACTAAATGACAAAACCGGTGTTGTCCCTTCTTTACTGCGATATTTTTCATTCAAAGTCTTCATTTTCCTGTCTCCTACCACGGCAATAGAAACTTCAGTCTCACCAGTAATTTTTTTTGCTTTAAAAATCTCTTTAACCTTTTGCCTGATTTTTTTTCTATTAACTGGATAGCGCGATTCTGACTTAATCAAAGCTTGTTTCATCGTCTTATTTTCCTAAACTTCTTTTTAAGTTCTTTTCTCTTTTCTTTTTTTATTTCAGACGGCTTTTTAAAAAATTCCCGCTTTTTTGCTTCTTCAACAATACCCTCATCAAAGACTTTTTTGGAAAATTTTCTGATCATGCTGTCAGCCGTATCTCCAGGCCTTGCCTTAACTACTGCCATTTTTACCTCACACCTCCTCCCAATATTTCAATAATCTTTTTAAGACTAAGTTTTGTTGGCTTAGTCTTAGGATTTTTTACTGATCCATTTAATATCATACACCCCGAAGGATGAAAAAACCATGTTGCTTCTGAATCAGCTTTTTTCAATTCTGCAAATTCTTTTTGCAAATTAATTCCTTCAGGCCTTGCTTTTATTCTAACATATTGTTTCTTGCTGTCTTTTCTCAAAACAACTTTATAACCCTGCTTTTGCGCCAAAGCAATCACTTCATCATTGGTTGTTTCAATGCCAATCCCCTTGCCCCATTGAGTTTCAAACTCCACTCCTTCTTCTTTTAATAATTCTTCTGCCCAGACTTTATTTTGAAATTTTTTATAAACTGCGTCCAAAGCCTCAAGACCAAATTCAACAATTCTTTCATCTTGATCAGGCCAAATCAGCTTTAAACCATCAAAAATCGTTCTTAAATCAAAATCATAAAAATCAGCCGTCGGATTAGGCCAAAAAACTTCTTGAAAATGATCAACATCATTAACCACTTCTACCAGTCTTTCTAATGCGTCTTCGCTAAATTTTAAACCCGAAGAGTTTAAATTCTCAGTGCGGAGAAATTCAAAAACTTTCTTGGCTGCACAAGTATCTTCATCCAATTGATGATGGTCGAATTTCCCCATCCCAGTATCAACATGAAGGATGTTTGGATCTGAATCCGCTGGCTCATCATTTAAGGTTCCTCCGGCCGGAGCAAACAAAATCTCGGCTTCTCCCCAGCCAGAAAAAAACCTTTTAATAAGCCAAATACTGGTAATGGCGTCCAGATCCGGCCCAAAATGTGTGACAATCTTTTTCATAAAAATATTATCTTCGCAACCATATAGCTATTTAACCATTTAACAATCTTGTTTATTCTAATTCTTTTGAAGCAAATTTACAATAGAAAAAAAGAAATTGTTATATTGCTAATTGCTATATTGTTAAAAGAAATTTGGGGAAATTGGGATAATGAAGGTGACGAACTTTAGTTCGTTGCCAGTGCTAAAAGACCTGTCCTTGAAGAAAAATCGGAGTGATGAATTTTAATTCGTTATCTTTAAAAATACCCTTGCTTTTCCATGACACGATCGTTGCATCAAAAAGCAAGGGTAAATTAGGTAAATTCTATAAGTTTTAGACAAGTCTTTTTAAAACTTGATCAAGGGTTAAAAGAGTGGTTTGCTTTTCTGTTCTTTCTTTCCATTCAATTTTTTCACCTGTTTTTTGAGAAATAACCAACCTGACAGGAATACCAATTAAATCTACGTCAGCAAATTTAACCCCAGCCGAAACATCTTCCCGATCATCCCAAAGCACTTCAATTCCTGCTTTTAGTAGTTCTGTGTAAATCTCATTAGCTCGCTTTCTGCCTGAAGAATCAACCGCTAACAAATAAACCTGATACGGCGCCACGCTTTTCGGCCAAATAATCCCTTTTTCATCATGATGAGTTTCTACAATTGAGGCCATGGAGCGGCCCATGCCAATTCCATAAGAACCCATCCAAAGCAATTTTTTCTGACCAGCTTGATCAGTAAAATAACCTTCCTGCGGTTTGGTATAAAAGTGGTCAATTTTAAAACAATGGCCCCATTCAAAGCCCTTTTTCAATCGCAGTTTTCCTTTTTTACAGGCTTGACAAATAGAGCCATTTTGAGCATCAGCAATATCGCCAACTATGTCGGGTTGATAATCACGGCCAAAATTCATATTGAGTAAGTCGCGAAACTTCTTATTCGCACCTCCATAAGCATTTTTAACTGATTTTAATGATTCATCGGCAATAATTGTCAACTTAATCTTAGACGACAAGTTCTTCTTAATTCCAACAGGAGAAATAAATCCTGGTTCAGACTTTAATTGATTGCGAATCTCGTCATTGTTAGCGTGTCTTAAATTATGAGTTTTTGTAAGATTTCTTAACTTGGTTTCATTAACATTGTAATCGCCTCTAATAATGGCTAGAATAAACCGGTCGTTCTCGTCAACATACATCACGTCCTTAATCTGTTGCCATAAAGGCAAACCATGGAGCTTGACTCCATCTCCCATTGTCGTGCTTCTTTTTGCCTCGACTTCCTTTAGAGGTTTTTCTTTTTCTTGAGAATTACGATCTTCTTTGACGAATTCAGCTTTTTCTAAATTAACGGCATGACCACATTGATCACAAACAAAAAATGTTTGGTCGCCGTCTTTTGATTGAACATGAAACTCATGGGACAAACTGCCACCAATGGCGCCTGAGTCAGCTAAAGCAGGAATGACTTTAAGGTCAAGTTTTTTAGCAATTTTTAAATAAGAATCATAAAATTTTTGATAGCTTTTCATAAACTGCTTTTCATCAGCGCAAAAATTATAAGCATCTTTCATCATAAATTCCCGTACCCGCATAATCCCACCTCGTGGTCGCTTGTCATCTCTAAATTTATTGGAAAACTGATAAACTTCCAAAGGTAAATCTTTGTAAGAAGGAGAAAACATTTTCACCAGCTCAACCATGACGCCTTCAGCCGTAGCGCCAATGGCAAAAGTGGCACCGTGATGATCATCAACGACCAGCATTTCTTCACCAAAAGCTTTGTCACGAGCAGTTTTTTGCCAAATTTCAATTGGCTGAAGAGTGGGCACCACCAGTTTTTGACAGTCAATGGCTTTCATTTCGTCGTCAATAATCTTGTAGATTTTCTCCCAAACCCGCATACCCAAAGGCAAATAAGACCAACGGCCAGTGGAAATTCTACGGATAAATCCGCCTTTAACCAAAAGCTTATGACTTGCCAGCCGTGCTTCTGCCGGCTCATCTCTAATCGTCCTGCCAAAGAGTTGTGAATATTTCATAAGTTTTCTTGGATTGACGCAATTTATTTTGTTATTGTTCTAGCGAAATTTATTTCGCGTAACCATCTAACCATTTAACCATGTAGCAATTATCTTAATTCTTAATTTACCATTTTTCTCTTTTCTTGACAATCATTAATTTTACCCTTGCTTTTTGATGATACGATCGTTACATGAAAAAGCAAGCCTAAACAAAAAAATAACGAAACCCGCCTTGACCGCCGCCCACCTCGAACCCGCTTCGCCGAATCGAGGCAAGTCAACCGAGTCGAGACGGGTCAGGCGAAGCAGGTAAATTTCGTCATTTCTTTTTTAAGTCTTTAATTTCAGACTACGATCGTAGTGCTGAATTAAATAATTGAGGCTAAATTTTGCTTATAAACACAGCTTATGGATTAAATAGGAGAAAATGAAAGCAAAAAAATAACGAACTAAAAGTTCGTCATTCCAATTTCTCTTATATTTCTATTGAATTTCAATGAATTTCCACTGTATTTCTCTTTTCTACTTTTTCACTATCCTCAACACATCATTAATCGTCACCAGCAAAAGAAGGACTAGAAGAATAGTCATGCCGGTTTGATGAGCAATTCTCTCCCATTTAGCTTTGATTTTTTTACCTGTTGTTGCTTCAGTGCCAAGAAACAAAAGCCGTCCGCCGTCCAAAGCCGGAAAAGGAAGAATGTTAATCACTGCCAAATTCAAAGAGAGCAATCCCAGCAACTCCAAAACCGCCATTTTGCCAAATTTGACTGCTTTGCCGGTAATTTGGGCAATGCCCACCGGACCAGCGACTTCTTCTTTTATTGGTTGAAAAGTAATCAAACGCCATAAAGTTTGACCAAGACCCTTTACCAAAACGCCGCTTAATTTAAAAGCTTCATAAGTCCCCCAAAACGGCGCTTTATACCAAGGATAGGTTTTTTCTTCAAAATCAGAAATGGCAATTCCCATGGCTCCCTGCCCTTCCGGAGGATCTTTACGAGGGGTAATTTTAAAAGTCAATTCTTCTTCGCCGCGCAAAACAAGCAACTCAATTTCTTCACCAAGATGTTCTTTAGTAAAATTGATTAATTTTTCTGCTGACTTAATTTCAATTCCAGGACTATCCTGAGTTGAACTTCTTCCAGGATAGTCCTGTAAGAGATCAACTTTTATTTCTTTTATAATGTCACCTTCTTCAAGTCCTACACCTTCTGCCGGTGAATTTTCTTCAACTTTTTCTACTGTCACTCGATCAGTGGGCACAAAGACGCCTTGAGTAAACAAAAAAGAAAACACCAAAACAGCTAAAATAAAATTCATCACCACTCCGGCTAATAAAACCATTGCTCTCTGCCAAAGAGGTTTTGCAAAAAAAGCCCGCTCCAGTTTGGCTTTTTGGAGTTTTGGAGTTTTGGAGTTTTCCTCTTCTCCCTCTTCTCCAAAGAGCTTCACAAAACCACCAATAGGTAAAATATTAATGGAATAAGTTGTTTCTCCCTTTTTTATTCCCCAAATTCTTGGCGGTAAACCAAGACCAAACTCTTCCACTTTAATGCCGAATTTTTTGGCCATCAAAAAATGGCCCAACTCGTGGACCAAAACTAAAATGGAAATAACAAAGATAAAGACGATAAAGGTTAGAGTCATAAAATAGATTGTTGAATGGTCAGATGGCTAGATGGTTTAGTAATTTAACAATTAACTATTTAACCATCTAACTATGAATTATTCATACCGTCATCAATTCTTCTTCTTTTCTTTTTCCCATCATCTCAATCTTGCTGTTAACTTCATTAGTCACTTCCTGAACCTGATCTTCTAAATGCTTTTTTTCATCTTCATTAGTCTCATCAGATTCAGCTGATCTTCGAATTCTCATCATTACTTCTTTACGAATCTGGCGGATCATAATCCTCCCGCCTTCCAATTTGGCTTTAGCCAATTTTAGATATTCTCTTCTTCTTTCTTCAGAAAGCGGTGGGATGGTCACTCTAATCAAAGTGCCGTCAACTGCTGGTGTTAAGCCTAAATTAGAACTTAAAATTCCCTTTTCAATTTCTTCAATCACGCTTGAATCAAAAGGAGCCACTAATAAAGTCCGACCGTCTTGAGTGGTAATGGTCGCTAATTCCAAAAGTTTAAGAGTTTGTGTACCGTTATAACAAGAAATTTTAATGTTTTCTACTAAAGAAGGGGTTGCTCTACCTGAGCGGATAGTTCCCAAATCTTCTTCCAACACCTCAAGGGCTTTTCCCATTTTCTCTCTGATTTCTGGAAGTAAAATTTGTTGATCCATAAAGCCTAGTTGAAGTGAGATGTGAGAGGTGAGAGGTTTTTGAATTAGAATTCTTGATTTCTTGATATTTTTGAAGTGGGAAAAACTGCCTTCTCACCTCAAAGACTCAAAAGTTCAAAATATCAGTTTCAATGATTCCCACATCCCACATCCCATTTCTCTTCCTTAAATTTCAAACCTCTCAAATCTCTTGACCACAATGTTTTCGCCGATTTTAGCAATGGCCTGTTTAACCAAATCAGCAATTTTTACTTTTGCATCTCTAATATAATCTTGTTTTAAAAGCTGGTCAACATCTTTGGGATTCATCGCCGAAATCTGCATGGCAATTTCCTTGCCTAATTTTTGAAACTCTTGATTTTTGGCGACAAAATCAGTCTCACACAAAATCTCTAACATGACGCCAATTTTACCGCCAGTATGAATGTAAGAAAAAATCTGGCCCTGGCAAGTAACCCGGTCAGCTTTTTTCTGAGCTCTGACCACGCCCCATTTTTCCAATAAAGCCTTAGCTTTTTTAACATCGCCTTTTGCTTCTTCAAGCGCCTTTTTACATTCCATTACTGGTGCATTGGTTTGTTCGCGGAGATTTTTAATGTCGTTGATGGTAATCATAATTTATATTAAACTCTAAATTCTAGATTTAGAAGTGGGAAGTGCGAAGTGAGATGCATTTGATATTGAGGTGAGAAGTGAGATCTTTTGATAATTCTCACTTCAAAAACTCAAAAATTCAAAATATCATTTTCAAAAATTCCCACTTCTCACATCTCATTTCAGAAACTAGGATTTAGGATTTTCTCCTTCAGATTCTTTCTTAACTTCAGTTTTCTTAAATAACTTCTTTCCCTCTTTATACGCTTCTCCAATATACTCTGTAATGTATTTTATTGATCCGACCGCATCGTCATTGGCGGGAATTGGATAATCAACCAAGTTTGGATCGGCATTAGTATCAACAATGGCGGCTATCAAAATATCGCCTTTACTTCTTGCTTCCCGCAAAACTCCGGCTTCTTTTTGAATATCCACAATAAAAAGAGCCTCAGGAACCTTTTCCACCTGCTTAACACCGTCATAAAGAATTCCCAGCTTAACCATTTCTCTTCTTAACTGTGACTGTTCGTGCTTAGTAAACTTTTCCCATTCTCCTTTTTCACTCTCTTCAGTCATTTTAGCTAATTTTTCAATATTTTTCTTAACCTCATCAAAATTAGTTAAAAAACCACCAATAAATCGGCGGGTAAAATAAGGCGCGCCGGCTTTTTGAGCGATTTCAGAAACAACTCCTTTAGCTTGTCTTTTGGTGGCCACGAATAAAACTTCACCGCCATTTTTAACCAAATCTCTGATAAACTCAGCTGCTTTTCCCAAACCTTCTTTAGTTTTCGCCAAATCAATAATGTGGACCTTGTCTCTTTTGGTGAAAATAAAGGAGCGGGCCTTGGGATTAAGCCGAGTTGACTGGTGGCCAAAATGACAACCAGCTTCAAGTAAATCTTGTAAACTAACTTCTTTCATATTTCTCCTTTTTTCCTCCACTCATTATTTGGAGCTTTCTACTCCAGGAGTTAAAGATTGAGTGTGAGTGATGATCTATTTATACCAAATCTTGAGAAAAAAGTAAAGGAGAAAAATCATTAAAACACGAGAACATTAGATCACTAGAACATTAAAGCAAAAAAGCAAAAAGTCGGAAATTCAATAGAAATTCAGTGAAAATTGATTAGGGCTTTAGAAAGGGCTAGATAAGGGCTTAGCCCTTATCTAGGGCGGAGGGATGGGATAAACGGGTTTCGTTACAGACCTTTCAAAATCGTCTGCGATCGCCGCTGTTTTTGAAAGGTTGAATTTTAAAAAAACCTTCCTTAAAAAGGTACGACCGCACCTAAAACAGGAAGGATTTCAAACAACAAGGATTTAGTTTAATGGTTTAAACTATTAAACTGGACTTAACCATCAAGTCCGGGGATGGGAAATTGACGGCAGAATTTAATGACTTTTTTTCCAATTGCTTTTAACTTTTTACTCTCTTTCTTTTCTCCTATGGCCTTCACTGTTTCATTCATTAAAAAAGCCACCATTTTCATTTCCTTTTCTTTCATCCCCTGACTGGTCAAAGCTGGTGTCCCTAAACGAATCCCGGAAGGCCGAAAGGGTGAAGCCGGATCATAAGGAATCGCATTTTTATTAAGAGAAATACCCACATTTTCCATGGCTTCTTGAACTTCTTTACCGGCAACTTTTTTATTACGCAAATCAATCAAAATCAAATGATTGTCAGTGCCGTCAGTGACCAGATTAAAACCATATTTTTTAAGTTCTTTGGCTAAAGCCTTGCAGTTTTTCACCACCTGATGAGCATATTTTTTAAAGGAGGCTTTTTGCGCTTCTTTTAAAGAAACAGCAATGGCCGCGGTCTGGTGATTATGAGGTCCACCTTGAAGGCCGGGAAAAACCGCTTTATTAATTTTTTTAAAAATTTCTTCGTCATTGGTCATAATCATTGCTCCTCGAGGACCGCGCAGAGTTTTATGAGTGGTGGTGGTAATCACATCAGCATATTTAACCGGCGAAGGATAAGCACCGCCAGCCACCAAACCAGCATAATGGGCAATGTCACAGGCTAAATATGCACCAACAGAATGGGCAATCTCAGCAAATTTTTTCCAGTCAAAAAGTCTTGGATAAGCGGTGGCGCCTGCCCAAATTAGTTTGGGATGATGTTTTTTTGCCAATTTTTCCACTACCTGATGATCGATGAGGTTTGTTTTTTTGTCAACCGGATAATAAACTGGCTGGTAATAAATGCCGGAAAAATTGACTTTTAATCCATGGGTAATGTGGCCGCCGCAAGCCAAATCCATGCCCATAGTGACATCGCCGGGCTGACAAAGAGCAAAATAAACCGCATGGTTGGCGGGCGAACCAGAATAGGGCTGAACATTGGCAAATTTAACGCCAAATAATTTTTTGGCTCTTTCTTGAGCTAAAATTTCCATCTCATCAACAACCTGATTGCCGCCATAATAGCGTTTATGAGGATAACCCTCAGAGTATTTGTTGGTAAAAACAGTTCCCAAAGCTTCCAAAACCGGCCGGGAAACATAATTTTCTGAAGGAATCATTTCCAACCCTTCAGCCTGCCTTTTTTCTTCAGCCAGAATGATTAATGCTGCTTTTTTATCTGATTTTTTTAAAGCTTTTAAATAATCCATAAAAATGGAGTGACGAACTCGTGCCATGCGCCGAATGGTACTGTGGTTAGTTTGTTACTTAATAATAACAAATTGAAATTTGTCATTCCAAATTACTCATTGCCCATTACTCATTACTCTCTTCTTCTTTAAAGTCTCAACAATCATCTCATGAATCTTTTCTTTTGGCAAGATTTTATTATTTTCAGTACAATCAATTTTTATCCATTTGCGTTTGTTTTTGGCTAAATAAAGATACATCTTCTCTGACTCTTGACGATGTTTGATATCTGCTTCGGCAATATCCATGCCTTTAATATATCTCCTCTTGTCTATTTTCTTGGCTGTTAATTCCATCCCGATTTTCCACGGCACATAAAGATAAATAATTAGATCCGGTCTGGGAATTTTGTGAACCCGATATTCAAGTCTATCCAACCATTCCAGAAATTTATCTTTTTCTTTTTGGGGTAATCTAGCAGTTTGATGAGCCATATTTGAGGTAGCGTAGCGATTGGAAACAATGATGCCGCCCTGACCCAGCCATTCTTCCATTTCTTCTTTGGCCGAGGCTCTGTCCAGAGCATAAGCCAGAGAAATAAGATAGGGTGAAACTTCGTTTAATTTACCAAATTTACCAGCTAAAAAATCACCCACTATTTTGCCATGAAATGAAGAATAATAACGCGGAAAGTCCATGTATTTTACTTTTTTACCTTGCTCTTTAAATAACTTCACCAAAAGGCTGGCTTGAGTTGTTTTGCCTGAACCATCTCCGCCCTCAATCACAATCAATCTGCCTTTTCTTTGCTTGCTGCTTTGAACATGAACTAAAAAATCTTTAAGAATGATTTTTAAATTATCATCATAATGCTCTAAATAAAGATTGTCCGACGGATTGCCGGCAATCATTGGCGAAAGCTTGTCTTCTGAGTTTTTATAAAAAAGAGATAGGGCCGGTTTTTCTTGAATTAAGGCATAAGCAATCTCCCCGCCAACACCATGAGATGGTGAAGTTACTTCAGCAATTACACAATCTGATTGCTCTATTCTCTGCTTTTGACGAGAAAAGATTTGTTCCTTTGTTAGTTTTTGATCCTGAGAAAGAAAATTTTTTTTAATTATTTGCTCGCCTGAGATCAGCTGATGACCCAGTTTTTCAATCAGGTTAATAACCTTTTGGTATTGTGGTTGATATTTGCCATTACCTGTGGTTGAGGCGGTAAAATAAACTTTCATACTATCTTGGTTATATCATAAACTGTAGGAAGAATAAAATCGACATTTGGATCATCAGACTTAGACCAGGCAAGACATGTCTTCATGCCAATTTTTTTAGCTGGCACCAAATCAACTTCTACTCGATCACCAATCATCAAATGCTGATCAGCTGGCAGTTTTGTATATGCCAATAACTTTTCAAAAATAATTGGGTCGGGCTTAACGGTTTCAAAATCATCCACTACGCCAAAAACCCTTTCAAACGGCCAAAACTTTCCAAAACCCAAAACTTTAAGAGTTTCCAGTGTTCCTTTATAAGTCCCATTTCTTAAAACTAAATGTCTGAATTGAAATAGTTTTTTAAAAACTGCTAAAAGTTTTGGATCTTTTTGAAAATGTTTTTCTTTATCTTTAGCCTCGATTGCTTTTCCCACTTCTTTAATGTCGCCACAACCAAGCTCTACTAAAGTTCTGGTCGCGCTTTTATAAATTTTCTTTTTTTCTTTTAAAAGCTGACTGGCTTCATGAATTGAAATTCCTTTTGTTTTCGCCAAAAGATTAACTTCTTCTCGGGCAATTGCTTGATAATATGACGAACTTTGATAAAGTGTTCCATCCACATCCCAAATCAAGATTTTAATGTTTTTTAGTTTTTTATTCATCTTTTTGGATTGACAAAATTCATTTTGTTACTCTTTTTTCCGTCGTTTTAGCCTTCCATTACATACCGCGATCACGGTATATAATCAACATCTTTTTCTATATCCCCCATAAAACCCAAACCAATAAGAGTTCCTTGAATCTTCTCAACAGTGTGCTTTCCATCTAGGCCTGTTTTGGTAAAATCTAACTTATCAGTGTCAATAATTTCTACTGGCAAATCAGCTTGGTCAAGTTTGTCTATCAACAACATGCCTTGATTGGCCATTGCCTGATAAAACTCATCAGGAACTGTTCTTTCAAATTGACGCTCTTTGTTTTCTTTCCAACGATTTTCTGCTCTTTCTGCTAAGACTTTACCGGAAACTTGAAGACCAAGAATTAAATCTGATGCTGGCAATTCAGAAAGCGCTGCTGAAAAAATGCTTAAATATGATTGATAGTCTGCCTCTCTCATTATTCCTAATTGACGATAAGTCATGGCATAAATAAGGTCTGTCCAAATACTGGCATCCCAAAAAACAGGACCTGTTTTTAATGCCTCTTCAACTCTTGGTTTTTGACGCACTTTTCTGATAAGAAATTCTTTTTCAAGTTCAAAAGCCAAATCTGCCGCCCTCTCCCTTTCTTTGTCAGTTGCTTTTTTCATCCCCTCAGTTTCTTCTCCTAACAAAATTTTTTTCTTTAATTCATTCAGTCTGCCTAATTTTTCTTGCAAGCCTTCAAAATCTTCTTCAATATATGTCCCGTCTAAATCTTCTGCTAAACGTTCAGATAAAGTGCTTTTACCAACTCCTTGAGGACCTACTCCTTCTACCAAAGGATATTTTCTTGATTCTATTTCTCTGCTTTTCGCAATCCTAATAAGGTCATTTATTGTCGTCTCCTCAGATTTAATGTATTCTTTCATTATTGTTATTAAAAAGGGGGCAGATAAATTTAGTTGAATGATCCGATAATTATTTAACTTTCTATCCTATGGCTACTAGAGTGTGCTTCCTGCTTATGCCAGCCTTTCAAAAACACCAGCGATCGCAGGCGATTTTGAAAGGTCTGTAACGAAACCCGTTTATCCCATCCCCCCGCCCTAGATAAGGGCTAAGCCCTTATCTAGCCCTTTCCAATCCCCCTTTTTTGATTCTAAAAATTTCTTCTCCAACTCTTCTTTCATCTCCTGATGAAACTCTTCATTATAATAAGGGACTAAAGCTTTTATTTTACCGCAGGATTTTTGCTCCGGACAAAAACCGGCTAAATGACATTTAGGCACAATGAGAGACAAAAGATCTTCCAAACCTCTTTTCTCCAAAACCCTTTTAATCATCAGCCACTCTACTTCACTTCTTCTTTTCATTTGTTCTTCAGCGGTCGGACACAAGCGTAAAGGATAATAGCCGGTAATCAAATTATAAAGATCAAAGTTCTGCAAAACCAGAATTCTAATCCCTCGAGGAATAACATAAATCGCGTCCCGCGCCGGAATGCCTTTTTTAATTAGTTCTTCATAAGTAAATAAGCTTTCGGCCACGGTTTTTAAATAACTAGCCAAGATTTTTTTATCACTGACAATCGCCGGCGGCACTGCAAAAACAAAATCAATCTCTTTTAACAATTTATCCTCAATCTTGTTTGTTTTGATCTTTGGATAGGCCTTTTTAAAAACACGTGAAGCCCGCTCAACTGAAGCATAAATTGAATCAACTACTTGGGGCACAGTTCGATGGCGCTTTTTTTCTCCCCAAACCCGCCAGGAAACAGAAGAGATCATTGATAAAGCTACGGCCGGACTATAATCCCGACAAAGTTCTTTTCTTTTAAGTAAAACTTTTAGCCATTGATTTTTAATTTTTCTTTTTGACGTCGCCATGTTTTTAATTATTTGATTGAGGGCTTTAAGTCTTTTTCGAAAATTAGGCGTCATTTGTGCTTCAAAGCTGACTATTTGCGATAGTTTGGCTGGTTTTAATCCTTTGGAAAAATCTTGAGCCATATTGGTTGTTTTTGGATTTTTAAAAATATTGGGAAAATGATAAACATTGCGGGGGGCAGCTTTTCTGGTATGATAAAGATCGTCAAGGCCAAATTTTTTCAGCTTTTTCTTGACTTCATTTAAAAATATGACCGCATCTTCCGGCATCCATTCTTTTTCATGCTCCAGCTCTCTTTCAAAACCAATAATTGATTCAATTGGCAAAATCAATGTGCCCGTCCCCACCAAACCATAAGGCATTATTTTGCTGGCCGCGTCTTTAGGAATACCGTTTGCCAGCATTTTATTTAAAAAATCAATATTTTTCTCCATTTGTTTTTGATATAAAAAACGAGTTTCCTTCCTTATATATATATTGTCTGGAAAGACAATATCTTTAGCTGAAGTTTGTGCTCGACGACCTGATGACATTAAAGAAGAAGAAAAAACAGTCCCCGTTAAAAGCGAATCTAAAAACTTACTTCCCTGAAAAGAAATGGCCAAAGCCGGGGTGGTTGACAATGAAGCATGGCCGCGCAAAGAAGATTTGCGTAGAATGGCCTTTACCTTTTTACTGACACTTCCCTCTCCGACTAGGGCTTCTTTAAAAAGAGTTTTAACCGACTGCCTGCCTTTGAAAGACAAAAGCGCAGAAAAGGCAATAATTGATTGTGAATCAATAAACTGATCCTCAAAACGAGGAATCCAACCGAGAAAATCAAGTTTTAGATCAGAAGTACGATGCATAATAATTTTCTTATTTCTCTTCAGCTATTCTTGATGCTAGCGGTTCTTTCTGATCCACATACTTAGCTGATTGCTTTTTATGATAAGGAACATCAACCGGCGAGGTCAGCTGTTCAAAAGTGAGCGCACAGATTCTCATGCCTGGATGGAGAGCGACCGCCATCCGGCCCATATTACCAAGCTCCATCACAATTTTGCCCCGCCAGCCAGGATCAAAAATTGAAGCGGTTGAGTGAACAATAATGCCTAGTCGTCCCAAAGAAGATCGCCCTTCAAGTCGAGCTAACATATCGTCACTAATTTCCAAAGTTTCAATTGTCGTTGCCAAAACAAAATCACTGGGCTGAAGAATAAAAGGATTACTGTTTTTAATTTTTATTTCTTTGGAGATTTTTTGCAGATATTTTTTATTAAATGGGTCTATGTAAGGATAGCGGCTGTAATTAAAGATTCGAAAATTATTGCCGAGCCGCAAATCAACTGAACAGGAACCAAGTTGAGTTTTTTCGTCTATTTTAGGCGTAATTTTAATTCTTCCATTTTCAATTGCTTTTTTAATATCTCTGTCTGACAAAACCATAGTCATCATCTTACACAAGAAATTTTTTTTTGTAAAGCCCCAAAAAACTTGCCTTATTTCCCCAATTTCCACTGAATTTCTCTTTTATTTTTTCTTAGAGATTGTTCTTAGAGGTTGGACCTCTCTTGAGGTCCAACCTCACAAGATCTTAATTTGTTTTATTGCCACTGAATTTCTCTTGTTCTTGTGTTCTAGTGTTCTCGTGTTTTAATGAATTTCCCCCTTGACAAACTCTTCTCTTTTATTCTACACTGAAATTAATGAAGCAACTCTCTCAAGCATGGCAGGAGTTCTTGGGTCTTCCTAGACAGAATAAGATGGGGGTGGGCGTTCTTTTTTTCTTTGTTTTTGTTTTTGGTTTTTTGGGAACCGTGTTTTATGTAAGAATGAAAGGGCCAAGAGAGACTGCTCCTCAGAAAATTCCCTTTGTTGAAGAAGGACCTAGTTTAGCTAGTCTGAGTTTAGTTCCCAAAAATCAGTCTCTGAAGATGGGAGATACTTTTTTAGTAACTATTAACTTTAAAACAGGAGATAACAGAGTTGATACAGTTGATGCTGTTTTAACCTTTGATCCTGAGGTGTTGGTGGCAGAAGAAATCTCTGAAGGAATGTTCTTTGCTGAATATCCAATCAAGAAGATAGAAGATGGTAAAGTCTATCTGACTGGTACCATTGGTGCAGGAGATAAGCAGACAGGAGGAGCCAAGGGAGAAGGAGCTCTGGCCAGTGTGACCTTTAAAGCTTTGAAGACTGGTTCAGTTAATGTTTCTCTTGATCAAGCTTCTCTGGTGGCGGTTAAAGGAGAAGATGTTCTGGGAGAAACAAAGGGAGCAGTATTTGAGATTTATTAAAATTAAAGAAGAGAAGTAAGATGTGTGAGGTGAGAAATTATTGAAGTTGAATCCTTGATACTTTGGAATTCTTGAAGTGAGATATGAAATATAAAATCTTTTCCCATTTCAAAGATTCCAGAATTCAAAATATCAAGATTAAAGATTCTCACTTCCCACATCAAAAATTCATGTATAAACAACGCGGCCAAATAGTCACCGTCTTAACCCTCATTGCTCTGGGAGTGATGTCTTTGGGTGCTCTTCTGGCTAGCCGAGCAGTGAAAATCACCCCCTCCTCTCCTTTTTATATTGGGGCTACCGAGTGCCCTTCATGCCCCTCTGCTCCCCAAGTTACCGCAGTGGATAATGGTGATAGCACTTGTAACATTGCCCTTAATTGGAATGATGTTGATGATGAAGAATGGTACCAGATCTGGAAAAACGGCAGTCATCTTACCACCACTGGCCCTAATATTACTTCTTGGGAAGAAGCACCACCCCATTGGCCACCGGTTCCTTGTCGAGCGGAGCCTTACGTTTACGATGTCCGACCTGAAAAAGCTGGTTGTACTATCCCTGACTGTCCTAATGGACAAGTCTCTTGTCCTTGCGAAGCTATAACTTCTACTCCCACCCCAACCCCCACTCCCTCACTAACGGGCACACCTCCGGCTACTGGCACACCAACGGCGACACCGACGGTGACATCAACTCCAGTTCCCGCCACACCAACACCTCAAACAGGAGATAGAAGTGATTTTGAGTTTATGGGTATTCCAAGCAGAATTCCAGTTTGTGAAGAAACCACTATCAACGCAAAAATTCGCAACTCTCGCAATATGCCGGAATTAGGAGATCCTCAAACCGCTACCAATGTCAGACTTTGGTTAACTCCTAAAGACTATTTTAATCATCCAGAAACGATCGGCGAAGTTGATCCAGATTTTATTGCCGGCATGCCTTATCTTAAATGGTTTGATATCGAACTTACCTTTAAACCGAACCTATTCGCATATCCGGAGGATCATCAATGGGGGCCCGGTGATGAAAAAGAAGTTTATCTTTGGGCAGATGGCGCTTTTGCCCAAAGCCATCATACCCGTCTTCTTTTTACCATTTTCTGTCCCGCACCCACTTCAACCCCAACGCCCACGCCAACAGGAACTATCACTCCTCAATGTCCTTTTAAAGCCAAAGCGCAAGTTCAAGACGCGTCGGGTAATTCTATTGACGGAACTGGTTTTTCAACCTCTGGTACTATCCCTGGAACTGGAAATTTTGATAATAACGGTGAAACGCCTCTTTTTTATAATGATAATCTCTCGGGAAGCTTCATCAGAAATGATGCCTCAGCTACTTTAAATCTGCTTGATAATTGGACAATAGTAGATACTTTTTGCAGTCTCAGCAAGTGCATAGAAGGCTTTGATTGTAGTGCTAGCCCACCTAGTTGTCCAACGAATGCTGGAGCAGTTGCTGCTCTGACTGGATTTAATGTCGATTGCGGCGCCGAATATGTCTATGGCTGGAAACTAACCGGACCAACTTTTACACCTACTCCAACGCCAACTACCACACCAGTTGTCACTGCCACGCCTACAGTGACAACCGCGCCACCGACGCCAACTTCAACCGGTGCACCACCTCCGGGAGGAAAAACTTATCAATATGATTGGCATATGGGAGATCATCAGGGAAAATGTTGGGTTGCTTGGGCAGATAGTAGTTGTGGCTTGTCATCTCATGAAGGCGGAATACAAGGCGCCGGATATAGTTGTAGCGGCGGAGATGGCAGCGATCACAATACCACCATCACCAACAATAGCGGGAGCGCCAAAACTTATTATTGTGATAAATATGAATGCAATAGTTGTTCTTCTTCTACTGTCAATCCTCAATTTGCTGAGTGCCGACAAGGTCAGACTGCAGTTGGGTCGGCTACTACTGTTAATAATGGTTGCTCAGCAACTTGTGGTCCTTCCGGCATCACTACTTCCTGTGCTCCTCCCGGCGCCACCAGCACAATTAGTGGTAATGTCACTGTCAATAACTCAGGTGGAGTTGAATTTGACGAAATTCCTGTTGTTGTAACAGATCCTGATGATGAGAATGACCGCAAAGGAAACCAGTATCTGGGTACAAGCGGCGGCCCTTTTAGTATCACTTCGGACACAATTCATGAGGGCGAAACGTATCAAGTGCGCAGTGGCGCCTGGCTAAATGACACTGGCAGGTATATTACCGTTGACCGAAAATATGTCACTGCTCCTGCAAGCGGTGTCCAAATCACTCTCAATATTCCTGAAGCAACTCCAGGTGCTGGTGAATGTAAAGATACGGCCGGAAGAGCCCAAACCTGCCCTCGAGTATACGGTGAGGCCTGTAATCAAAATGCCTGGCCTTGTAAATCTAAAGAAGTTCACCTTGAATGTAGCTCTTCAGGAGATGCAGATGATCCATGCCAGTATTATTGTACTTTGGCTAATGGCACCTGGGAAGGAGTCACTTGCGAAGATCGAGCAGAAATCTGTTTTAATGATGATCCCGGTATTCCAGGCTGTGACGATGGCTCTCCTCCTCTCGGCGTCCCGGCCAGAAGCGTCACCGCTACCATGGTTGATCAGGCGTGCAATGGTGATGGTGCTGTCACCGCCGCCGACTACTACTTTATTATAAAAAACGCCTACCAATCCACTGAAAATTGCGGCACTCTGGGTGATGTTAACCGAGACTGCCTTACTAATGGTCTTGATGTCTCCATTGCCATCCTCCGTACCGGTGAAGGTGTAGGATATTAATTAATCCCTCTCTATACTCTCCCCATTCTTTCTCTATTCTTTCTTTTCTTCTTTCTTTCTCTTCTTCTCTCTTAACACAAAGGCGAACGATCGTTCGTCTTTGTGCTAAGCTTCTATCTTCTTTTATCTATCTTCTATTTTCTTGGTAATTCTAGTCAGGGCTTAAGAAAGGCGAAATTTCAGCTTTAAATAATTATCCTCTTCTATGCTTTCGGCAACAATATAAGTAACATTAAAACCAACTCCAAAAATCTGCCGTAAAAATTCTATTTCATCAAAGCAAGGAAAAGGATAAACATAAACACTCTTCTGAAGATGATGAAGTCTTAATTGCCTTAGATATTTTCTAAAAATATTTCTAAATCCCTTTCTCCTTTCAGGAATGTCAAAAATGATAATCCGCCATTTCTTATCCCATTTCTTAGGTTTTTTAATTCTCATTTCATCAAGCTTGTAACGAAGCGCTCGAATCTTGCCTTTCTTGGTAATTCTCACCACCATTTCCTCTTTAGTTTCAACAACCTCAACAAGTTTTTGTTTTTTAAGTCTTTTCAACGTCTGTTTTAGCCTTGACTTTTGATAGCCTTTACCATTGTAAATAAAGGGTTTTAAAGCCATTGCTAGGCCAGGAGCAACCAAACAAGCGGCCAAAACTCCTCCTCCGGCTAAAAGATAGAGAATTTCTTTTGCATGTGGATAGCGTTCGATCTCTTTCTCCAGTCTTTTTAATATCGATTTCTTTTCAGGCTTAAAGATCTCAGCAATCTTCTCCCAATCAACTTCCTTCAAATCCAATTTTTTTCCGTAAGGCAAAACCTTATTTTTCTTTTTTATCTTTGCTAAAACTTTTTTCTTTTCGCTTTTTTTATTTACTTTTTTCTGACTTTGCTTTTCTCTTTTCTCTTTAAAATTTCCCATATTTACTATACTTTTATCCTAGCACCACCCCAACACAAGGTCAAGCGATCGTTCACCTCTGTGTTAAATAAAAACCCCAAGCCCTACTTATTTCAATCCACATTAATCCACATTAAATCCATCTTCACTCACTCTAAACCCTACTTGCTCCAAGTCTTCATCTATGCTAAATTAGAATTAGGATGAAAATTCTCATTGATTATCTTTTCTGGCATTATACTAGCGCGGTTCAAAATATTCTTAAAATCTGGTTTAACTATCTAATCTTTCTCTACCATTTCTTTTCCATTGATCTTCTCTCTTCTACTCTATTCAAGCCTTGGAAAAGAGAGTTTATGGTCAAAACTAAGCCTTATTTTTCCCTTGAAGAATGGTCAACCAGATTTACTTTTAATCTTTTTTCAAGAATCATTGGCGCTTGTGTTCGTTTGAGCGTAATCCTTGTCTGGCTTTTTGTTGAGTGCTTGACTATTCTCGCAGGACTAATCATCATTCCTCTCTGGGTACTAATGCCTTTTCTCTCCTTTCCTCTTTATTGGTCTCAAACACCGGCAGCCATTAAGAAAAAAAGACAAAAAGCTTACCAAGACTTTTTATCAAAAAGGGCTTTGGATAAAGAAGACATTCCTTATATCTCAGCTTGGTTTGAAAGAATCTGGAAAGCAAGTCAAGAAAAAACTCGTTTTTGGGAGCTAACTAATCTTTTTAAAATATCCGGCATTGGCAAAGACTGGGCTTATGGCTTTACTCCCCGTTTAGACAAATTTTCAAAAGACTTGACCCAACCACGACCCTATTCCCACCATCTTGTTGGCAGAGAAAAAGAAGTTATTCAAATCGAACAGGTTCTTACCCGCAGTGCCGAAAATAATGCCCTCCTCGTTGGTGAATCAGGCGTTGGTAAAGAAACTATAGTCCTGGGCTTTGCTAAAAAAGTTAAAGAAGGAAAAGTCTCTCCGGCTTTAAAAAGAAAAAGAGTCCTCGAGCTCAATATGACGGCTCTTTTAGGAGAAGCGGTTGATGAACACAAAGCCCGAGACAACTTAAACAAGCTTTTAAAAGAAGCAGGACAAGCCGGAAATATAATTTTAGTTGTTTTAGACCTTGATAAATATGTTTCCACCGGCGCCGGCCGGGTTAATCTGACCCGTTCTTTTATTCCCCATCTTTCAGGTACTAAAATCCAAATGGTCGGCGTCACCACTCCTTTTTCTTTTCAAAAATATATTTTTAAAAATCCTGATATTTTAAAACTCTTTGAAAAAATCGAGGTTGACCAACCAACAAAGCAGGAAGCTTTAATCATTTTAGAAGAAATCCTGCCTAAGTTTGAAAAAAACACTGGCGTCACTGTTTCTTTTAAGGCCCTAAAAAACATTGTTGAGCTCTCTGATAAACTTATCACTCACATTCCTTTCCCTGAAAAAGCGATTGACTTATTAGACGAAACAACTATTTTTGCTCAAAGACAAAATATAAAAGTGATTCTGCCTGAACATGTTAATACTATTCTGACCCAAAAAACCAAAATTCCAGTCGGAGAAATAAGCGAGCAGGAAAGACAAAAACTGATTGATTTAGAAAAAACCATTCATCAAACCGTAATTAATCAGGAAGAGGCGGTTTTGGCCTTAACCAAAGCCTTGCAGCGCTCAAGAATGGAAATCAGCCAAAAATCCCGCCCCATTGGTTCATTTTTATTTTTGGGTCCCACCGGTGTTGGCAAAACTCAAACCGCCAAAGCTTTGGCTAAGGCCTATTTTGGCAGTGAAACCATCATGACTAGAATTGATTTCTCCGAATTTCAAACCAAAGAAGATATTGCCCGCTTGATTGGTGATTTTGATACTGGCTCACCCGGAATTTTAGCGGCAAAATTACGAGAAAACCCTTTTGCTGTTTTACTTTTAGACGAAGTCGAAAAGGCTCATCCAAAAATTTTGAATTTATTTTTACAGGTTTTGGATGAAGGCTATTTTACTGATGCTTTTGGCAAACAAGTTTCCTGTAAAAATTTAATTATTATTGCCACTTCAAATGCCGGCGCTGAATTTATCAGAACAAAGGTCAATGACGGCACGACCGGCGAACAACTGACGACCAAATTAATCAATTATATTCAACAAAAGCATATTTTCAGCCCCGAGCTTCTTAACCGCTTTGACGGCCTGGTGGTTTTTAAACCCTTGACTAAAGAAAATCTTAAAGATATTGCTTATCTTTTGCTTAACAGCCTTAATGAACGGCTTTTAGAAAAAGGCATTTCTTTAAAACTTACTCCTGAGTTGATTGAAAGAGTGGCCGAGCTTGGTTTTGATCCAGCTTTTGGCGCCCGACCAATGAGGCGCGTTATCCAAGATAAAGTTGAATCCCAAATCGCCAAAGACCTTTTGGAAGGAAAAGTTGAAAAAGGAGAAGCAATTGAAATTAAGATCTAATCAGTTGCCCTTCTGAAAAAAAAGCTAATTCCCAAAAACGCTAAAACTAATCCTCCTATCATGGTTAAAGAAGTTATTCCCGACAAGCCAGTCACAGGCAGAACTGGCGTGGCTGAAGGCGTCGTCGTACAAGTCGGCTGGAAAGTAGGCCGAGGAGTTGAAGTTTGAGCATTAACCACCAGAACACTAAAACACAAGAACGCTAGAACAAAAAAAACAATAAGAAAAGATTTTTTCATCTTAAATTCAGCCTAGCATACACTTTCTAGTTAGTCAATAGTCTCTTATTCGCTATAAAAAAACCAGCTCGAGATGAGATGTGGGAAGTGGGAATCTTTGATCTTGATATTTTGAATCTTTGAATTCTTGAGGTGGGAAAGAAATCTTATCTCACTTCAAAAATATCAAAAAATCAAGAATTCCAATTCAAAAAATTCTCATTTCTCACATCCCACTTCTCTTCCTATACTATCAAATCCAGCTACTCAACCACCCTAAAATACATTTCCGTACAATCTTTGGCTAGAGGCAAAGGTTCAAAAGTGCCCAGTTGAAGCGTTCTACCCGTTGGAGCAATAATGGTTCCAGATGGAACTGGTCCGCCGACCATGACTTCTGGAGGCTGAGTAGGTGCTGGTGACCTACCAACACTAAAAAAATTAAGAATGTTTCTTAAAAAAGATAAAAAGCCAGTTTCTTGAGATTGGACTTTAGAAGGTAAAGTGGTTGGCGTTGCTGTTGG
>JADHYG010000049.1 GCA_016782545.1 Candidatus Microgenomates bacterium | reverse complement strand
AAAGAATTGAGCCAATTGAATTTTCTCAAAACCCCGACACTTTTATCCGTATTCGTTTGTTTTTTGAACCTTTAGAAGAATTAGTTAAAGTAGAATCTCCGAATTTACCACCAGCTCCCAACCGTCAAGGCTTTACGGCTGTTGATTGGGGCGGTATTCTTTCCTCCGGCACTTGTCAAGATGGCGAGGTTCTTGATGTTATTAGCCGTTGAATTAAGAATTTTCTTGGTGAGGTCGGACCTCCAGGAGGTCCGACCTCTTAAGGAAAGAAATTTTTTTCTTGACAACGTATAACTTATAAGTTACAATCGAGATGAAAAAGAAAATTTATTATGATAAAAATGCCACTAAGGAATTTAAGGATTTTAGAAGAGAAGTGCAAAGAGAGTTTCAAGCACATATTGAAATTTTAGGAAGAAAGGGAAGGCTTGAGTTTCCAGAAGCCAAAAAAATAGCCAAGAATTTGTTTGAAATTAGGGTTAGTGAGAAAGAGGCTTATCGAGGAATCTATGCTTATATCTGGAAAGAACATGTTATTATTTTGCACTTTTTTCAAAAGAAGACTAGAAAAACACCAATCAAAGACTTAAAGATTGCCAAAGAAAGGCTTAAAAGATATGAATAAATCTGAAAGAAAAATAAAAGAGGCGGTCGTTAAGGGAGACTTGATTCCTTATGAGAAAATCATGGCTGGTTTTTCTAAAAAAGAGCGAGAAAGAATTTATAGAAGAGCCAGATACATACAAGCAGCTATGGCCCTAAGAAAACTAAGGAAGGCGTTAAAGTTATCCCAAGAAAAACTAGCTAAAAGAATGAAAGTTAAAAGAGAATTTATTTCGAGAATTGAGAGTGGAGAGCAAAACGTTACTCTTGAAACTCTTTACAAAATTGCTGAAGCAACTGGCAAAGAATTTTCTTTTCGTTTTAGATAGATTGTATTGAAAAAACCGCCGTTCCAAAACTCCTTCCTTCTAGACCCACGGCCATGGGTCAGATAGAAGGGCTTGATTGATTTTAAGATTTTGAGAGTTTGGTGTATAATAAGCATATGTTTGAAAGAATGTTTCCTCGTGTTATTTCTGCCCTTAAAGCCGTTGAGGAGGAATGTGCTGATAACTCAACAGAGATGGATGTTGTTTTGAAAAACGGGGCAGGAGGCATAATACGGTTTTCAAATTCAGGTAGATGTTTAGAATTTTTTGGTGAGCAAGGCGGTTATTGGGCTTCTGTTATAGATGATACAGAAAGTTTTTTACATCCAGTGGTTACGGAAAGAATAGGGGTTCATGAGGATAGACAAGTGACTTTTAGAGAGAGGGTGGTTTCTAAAGGTGAAAGATTTGAAAACTCTCCGCCAGAAGCAAAAGAGGTCTTTGAAATCTACTCCAAAAACTCCGAAGAGCTTCATAAAAAAATAGGAGTTTCTTTGTAAATACTACGTGGTCCTGATGGAGTTTGTCCTCCATTTAGACAAGAAAGAACTTTAGCAGGTCGCCTCGTAGAAAAGGTTATGAGACAACTTCATCATAGAAGCTTTCAAACCGTTCATGGTTCATGAAATTTGTGTTCGAGACACAAACTCAGGTTTCACTTTTCTCAATTTTGCCTGTCAAGGCAAAATTCCTTCCTAAATGAAATGCGGCCGCATTGGAAATAGGAAGGAATTGGGAAGATAACGAATTGAAATTCGTCATTCCAAATTGCTCACGAGTTTCGCACTTTCTACTTAGAGACCAATTTGTCATCCTGAATTTATTTCAGGATCTATCTCAGACTAAATGCTTAGATTCCGAAACGAGTTCGGAATGACAAATGGTGTGAAACTTATATTACTAATTATTTTTTGCTTGTTTGACAAGTAATATACAAAATTGTATATTATTTATTGATGAAGTATCTTGATCTTCAAGCCAAAGTTAAAACAAACATTTTTACCTTTCTTGATATTGAAAAGATTTTTTCAGCAGAAAGTCTTCATTCAATTAAGATCCAGCTTTCTCGATTTGCTAAAAAGGGTTTGATTAAACAAATCAAGCGAGAACTGTATTGTTTTGATGAAAAGAAGATTGATGAGTTGGTCTTGGCAGGCTTACTTTATCAACCTTCGTACATCAGCCTTGAGAGCGCTCTTAACTATTATGGAATTATTCCAGATATTCCTCAAGCAATAACGTTAGTAAGTTTAACTAATTCAAAGAAAATAAAAAACGACTTTGGCAGTTTCTACTATTCAAAAATAAAGAAAGAACTTTTTTTTGGTTTTACTAAAATCAGCCCGCCCAATTTAAAAGAGATTATAAGAATTGCCAAAAAAGAAAAAGCGCTCTTAGACTATTTCTATATTAGAAAAATAAAAAAGATTACTGATTTAAGGTTAAACTTGAAAGAGCTTAATCATTCAGTATATCAAGATTGTCTCAAGTCATTTCCAGAATGGATTAAAAGAATTGAATTATGAACAATATTACTGCCAATTTTGACCAGATTTTAGAATTTGCCCAAAGCTATAATCTGCCGTTAACCAAAAAAAGGGCGATTTTGCGTGAATATCTTCAAACCAAGGTTTTAGATATTATTTATCGCGAAAAAATCTCAGTCAATATTTTTTTTGTTGGCGGTACTTCTTTAAGATTATTGCGAGGTCTTGATCGTTTTTCTGAAGATCTTGATTTTGATGTCAAAGCTTCTCCTTCGCAGGTTAAAAAACTTATTCAGCTTGTATCTAAGAGTTTGAAACAAGAGAGCATTAAACATGATCTCTATCAAAATATTACTTCCAAAAGAGCTTATTATGAGCTTCGTTTTAAAAATCTGCTTTATGATTTGAATATCAGCAGGAATCAGTCAGAAAAACTAATGGTAAAGCTTGACTTTGCTGATTTTTGGCACAAACAAAAAAGAGAAGTAATTCTTCTTAATCGCTATGGCTTTTTGGTTAATGTAGTCACCATTGGCCTTAATCAATTTTTAGTTCAAAAGTTCCATGCTTATCTTAACCGCAAGCAAACACTGCCGCGAGATATGTATGATCTTGTCTGGCTGATGGGACAACAAGCCCATTTTGATCATTATTTTGCCAAGGCCAATCGCTTGTCTGCTGACATGATTGATTTAGGATTACAAAAATATTTGAAAGAAAAAAAACAGTTAAAGAATTATAAACAAAAGCTTAGGCCTTTTTTAATAAACGAAAAAAACATTGACAAATTAGACTTTTTTCCTCAGGTGATTAAGAATAGCTCTAAAATAGCGTGATGAAATTTAACTCTTGACATATGGTAACTTTTAAATTACAATCAAGATGAAAAAGAAAGTATGCATTGATAAAAAGGCCTAGAAAGAAAACTCAAAGAACACCATTAAAAAATCTTAAAACAGCTCAAAAGAGGTTGAAACAGTATGAATGAAAAGATTAAACAGGCTATTAAAAAAGGAGACTTAATATCTTATAACAAGATTTTTACAAGTTTACCCAAGAAAAGACAGGCAGCAATTTTAAAAAGGACTAGATATATTCAAGCAGCTATGGCCTTGAGGAAGTTGAGAAAAGCCTTGCATTTATCTCAGGAAAAACTGGCTGAAAAAATGAAGGTTAAAAGAGAATTTATTTCTCGAATTGAAAGTGGAGAGCAAAACGTTACGATTGAAACTCTTTATAAAATTGCTGAAGCAACCGGCAAAGAATTTTCTTTTTGTTTTCGATAAATTATCTTAAAGAACCTTTTTTATTTCTAATTACCAACAACTTTTTTCCTTGACATCTTTTCTTGATTGTGTTTTACTAAAATCAATGCCCGGACAACTTTTTAATCTTGGTCGATACATCAAAAAAAAGAAACCTAAAGACGAGTCTACCTCACCTGACACAAATCAAGGTGAATCTGCTGCTCAGGCTCCTGTAGTTGAAGAAAAAACTCAAGCAACACCAGTTGCTCCTCCGTCAGTTCAACCACCATCTCAACCGCCTCAGTCGCCGTCCGCCTCAGATGATCAAAGTGATTCAGGAGATCAAAAGAAAAAAGAAGGTGATCAACCAATTGGTAAACAATCCCCTCCGCCATCTGAAGAAGAGCAGAAAAAAGCGGCTGACCAGACAAGAAGTTCAATTGATACTGGTAAAAGAGCCGGTATGGATGTTTTAACTAGATTAACCCAGCGCTCTCATGCTTGTTTAATGACGGCCGTTAAAAAAGCCAAAGAACTTAAAGTTCAATATATTGACACCGAGCATGTTTTGTTAGGGCTTTTAGGCGACTCTGGTGTTTATGAACTGGTTTCTGAGCTTAAAGTAACGCCAAAAGAAATCCAGGATTTTTTGGAAAAAAGTTTTAAAAAAGGCAATTTCAGCGGTCGGCCTCAGTTTTCTCCCCGAGTTAAGCGCGTTCTTGAGCTTTCTCTTTCTGCGGCCCGGTCTTTGGGTTTTGAATTTATTTCTCCAGAACATATTTTATTGTCTTTGGCGCAGGAAGGCGAGGGTATGGCTTCTCAAGTTTTAGCTAAATATGGTTTGACCGTTGAAAAATTAAATAAAAAAATAACTGGCAAGGCCAAATTGGAAAAAGAAGAAAAAAAAGGCAAGTCTCCCTTGGAAGAATTTTGCACTGATTTAACCCAGCAAGCCAAAGACGGCAAGCTTGATCCAGTGGTAGAAAGAAGTTCAGAAATTGAAAGAGCCATTCACATTTTGGCCCGAAGAACAAAAAACAATCCTTGTTTAATTGGCGAAGCTGGGGTGGGAAAAACAGCCATTGTTGAGGGCTTGGCGCAGAGGATTGTCGCCGGCGATGTGCCTGAACCGCTTTTAAACAAAAAAATTCTTCAGCTTGATTTAATGAGTTTGATTGCCGGTGCCAAGCATCGGGGAGATTTTGAACAGCGTTTAAAAGGTCTTATCAAAGAAGTCAAAGCTTCTTCCGGCGCCATTATTTTATTTATTGATGAACTTCATAATATGGTTGGGGCCGGGGCTGGCGGTGAGGGTGTCATGGATGCTTCTAATATTTTAAAGCCTTCTTTGGCCCGAGGAGAATTACAGACAATTGGTACTGATACCATTGCTGAATACCGCCGCTATATTGAAAAAGATCCAGCTTTAGAAAGAAGATTTCAGCCGATAATGGTGGATGAACCAAGCATTGAAGCGGCAATGAATATGTTGAGAGTTCTTCGCGACAGATATGAAGCCTTTCATAAGGTTTCTATTCCTGAAGAGGCAATCGAAGCAGCGGTTCGGCTTTCTAGCCGCTACATTGGCGATCGGTTTTTACCAGATAAAGCGGTTGATTTAATTGATGAAGCTGGATCAGCGGTTCGCATCCCCTCTATTTCTTTACCTGAAGAAATTAAAAACCTTCAGAAGAAAATAAAAAGACTGGAAGAAGAAAAAAAAGAAGCAGAAAGAAGCAATGATCAGGTTAAGCTTGAGTTGACTGAAAAAAAGATTAAAGAAAGGCAGGAGAAACTTGAAGAAGCACAAAAAGCTCATGACCTGAAAAAATCAACCACAACCAATGTGGTTACGCCAGAAATCATTGCCGAAATTGTTTCCCGCTGGACCAAAATTCCTATTTCCAAATTAACAGCCAAAGAATCAGAAAAACTTTTGAAAATAGAAGATTTAATGCATGAGAAAATTATTGATCAGGAAGAAGCCGTTAGTGCTATTGCCGAAGCCGTTCGTCGGGGACGGGCAGGTTTAACTTCTCAAAAAAGACCAATTGGTTCTTTTATCTTTATGGGGCCGACTGGGGTGGGAAAAACAGAGCTGGCCAAAGTTTTGGCAGAAATCTTATTTGGTTCCAAAGAAATGATGGTGCGGATGGACATGACTGAATACATGGAAAAGCATGAGGTGGCGAAGTTAATTGGCGCGCCGCCAGGCTATGTTGGTTATGAAGAAGGCGGTCAGTTGACTGAAGCAGTTAGACGCCGACCTTACTCAGTAGTTTTGCTTGATGAAATTGAAAAAGCTCATCCAGATGTTTTTAATATTTTAATTCAATTACTTGATGATGGCCGGTTGACTGATAATAAGGGTCGGACTGTTTCTTTTAAAAACACAATTGTCATTTGCACTTCAAATATTGGCACGGGTTTAATTCAAAAACAAATGTTAGAGGTCGGTAAGCTTCAATTTGCGGCCCCGGCTCTTTCCACCTATGCAGTCACCCCCACTGGTCGAGAAATTATTACTTTAAAAGAACGGTTTTGGTTAAAACAGGAAAAGGAGAAAAACGACTGGGAAGTTTCTTCTTTAAAAAAATATTTTGAAGGTCAAAAGGTAGAAAACGCTGATCCTTTTGATAAAGCCTCTAAGCTTCCTGAAAATGGTTTTGGAACTCAAGTAATTTTGCCTTCAGGTGAAGAAATGATTGTTTCAGGTGGAAGAATGTGGAAAAGAAAATCAACCACGGCTAAAGGCTGGGAAACAGTTTCTTTGATTGATTATTTTAAAGACAATATTGTTATCAATGCTTTGCCTGACCGGCCAGAGGAACAATTACCAACCGCGCGGGTGGCCAGTCATGCAGTTTCTCCTCAAGAAGTAGAGATGATTACTTTAGGGAGTCGTTTTTGGAAAAGAAAAGGTTTAAAAATAAAAGATTGGGAAACAGGATTTTTGAGTGATTATTTAAAGGACTCTATCGTCGTTGGAGAAAATAACACTCCAGCACCAGACGATGCGGGGCAGGCAGATCAAACAGAGGAAAAGAACACAGATAAAACAGATACTCCTGATACTCAAGATACTCTTGATACTTCTGAAACTTCTGACAGTGTCCAGCCAGAGTCTTTGGCGGCGGATCAATCCGAAGATCCGGATATGGTTAAGCCATCGGTAGCAAAGGATGCCCCAGCGTCATCCCAGCACCAGTCGGTGCGGGACAAGGACAGTACAGGGCAGACAGATAACACGGATAAAGAAGGCACAGATAAAACAGAAGAGAAATTAGAGAAGAACACAGATGATACGGAAGAAAAGAACACTGAAGACGTAGTTTCAATGACTTCAGATGATTCTGTGATACCAGAGAAACCTGCTAATGTTCTTAGCGATACAGAATTGCAATTACCTACGGAAAAATGGGACATTCATCTTTTTACGCCAGATGGAAAAGAGCTGATTGTTGTTGGCGGCCGAGTTTGGTTTAGAAATAAGGCAGAAGATAAAGAATGGCAGACTCAGTCTTTAAGTCAATACTTTAGCAACGCCAAAGTGAAAAACGCTTCTCCTAATAATTTTGACGATCAATTGCCGGTTGGTCAGGAAATTGAAAAACAAAAAGAAAAAGCTCAATCCGCTGAAGATGAGAAATTTGCGGAAATGGCGGAAAAACTTTTAGAAGAATTAAGAAAATTCTTTAAGCCGGAAATTTTAAACCGTTTTGATGAGATTATGGTTTTCAGGCCTTTGCTTGGTAAACACATGGTAAAAATCGTTGACTTACAGCTTAAGAGCGTGGTTAAGCTCTTAGAAGAGCAAAACATTGGTTTGACATGGACAAAGCCGGCCGCTCAGCAGTTAGCGACCTTAGGTTATGATCCGATGTATGGCGCCCGGCCCTTGCGGAGAACTATTCAGCGGATGATTGAAAATCCAGTTTCTTCTCACATGATTAAAGGAGAAATAAAAACCGGCGACATGATCTCAGTTGACTTTGACGGCAATGATTTTGTTTTTGAGGTGAAGAAATATCAG
>JADHYG010000048.1 GCA_016782545.1 Candidatus Microgenomates bacterium | reverse complement strand
TTTATAATATGACTATTGGTTTAACTCTTTTGCCGGCCTCTTTTTTAGCCGGAATTTTATGGCAAAGTATTTCTCCCCGCGCGCCTTTTTACTTTGGTGCGGTTATGGCAGGATTAGCAAGCACAGGGTTGTTGATGTTTAAATGAAAACACGGCTTTTTATTGCCATTGATTTTCCAAAAAAAACTAAAAAAGAAATTGCTAATTTAGTTGACAAACTTAAGTCGCAATATCCTCAAATCCGCTGGGAAAAAAGAGAAAATATTCATTTGACACTAAAATTTTTAAATTGGGCGGAAGAGAGAAAGGTGAAAAAGATTTTAGAAGGGATAAAGAGGGGTGCAGGTGGAATTAAACCCTTCGGGTTTAAATTAGAAAAGCTGGGATATTTTTTAAGCCAGAGTTTGATTGTTTGGCTTGGAGTTGAGGCACAAAGCGAGCTTTTTCAAATTGTAAAAAATTTGGAAAAGGAAATGAAAAAATTGGCTTTTCCAAAAGAAAAACGAGTTTTTTCACCTCACATTACTATTGGTTGGGCCAGACGAGTCAGTCCAAGAAGAAAATGGCTAAAAATTGCTGAAGAAATCAAAAATTTTCCCACCCCTTCTTTTTCTAAATTTCAAGTTAAAGAAATTATTCTCATGAAAAGCCAATTAACGCAGAAGGGCTCTATTTATTCGATTGTTAATAGAGTTTTTCTAAAGTAATGTGAGTTATCAGCTTCACGTTTTCATCAACGGCCGTGGACAAAAACGTTAAGCTAAATTTTGTTTAAAACAGCTCAAAAAACAATAAAAGCAGCATTTGGCTAGAAAATTTATCAATGTTAACCAGCCAGCCAACCGCCGTCAACATACAAAACTACACCAGTAATATAATCAGCCTCATCACTGGCTAAAAAGGCAGTTGCCGCGCCAATATCTGCCGGCGTTCCCATTCTTCCTTTAGGAACCCGCATTAAAAGACCTTGTTTTGTTTTTTCACTTTCCAACATTGTTTTAGTCATGTCTGTTTCAATCACGCCGGGAGCAATGGTGTTAACATTAATGCCTCTTTTACCTAAATCCAAAGCCATATTCTCGCTCAAAGCCACGACGCCTCCTTTTGAAGCCGTGTAATGAGCAACACCAGGAAAACCAACCCCTACTCCGCCTGAGGCAATTGAGGCAATGTTAATAATTTTTGATCCTGATCTCATTAGTTTTAATGCCTTTTGAGAACAGAGAAACTGACTTTTAAGATTGACGTCTAAAACTTTATCCCATTGTTTTTCTGTTATTGATTCAAAATCAGCAGATTCAACAATGCCGGCGTTGTTGACTAAAATATCTAAATTTCCCCATTTTTGTTTTATTTGGGCAAACATTTTGGCCACTTCACTAGAATTAGAAACATCGGCCTGAACAGAAAAAGAGCCCCGCCCCATTTTTTTTATTTCTGCAGCCACTTTTTCTGCCTCAGTTTGTTTAGAGTGATAATTAACAGCCACATCAGCCCCCTGAATGGCTAAAGCTAAAACAATGCCTTTGCCAATTCCTCGAGAAGCGCCGGTCACTAAAGCTTTTTTATTTTTTAAAGAAAACATTTTTCATCTCCTCTTCATATTATTTTAATCTTAATTAATTATTTTTTCAAATAAACATTCTGTGTCATCTACGCCGGGGGTGGACTAGGCTGATACCTTGGGGGTTTTGTACCTTTTCATCAAAAGAGAGTTAGAAACAACGCTGACTGATGAGAAGGCCATAGCGGCAGCGGCAATGATGGGGCTTAAAAGCCAGTTGGTGAAAGGATATAAAATGCCGGCGGCAATAGGAATGCCAACGCTATTGTAGAAAAAAGCCCAAAAAAGATTTTGCTTGATTTTTCTTAAAGTATATTGACTCAGATCAATGGCTTTGACGACATCGCGAAGGTCATTTCTGATTAAGACAATCTCTCCTGTTTCAATGGCCACATCAGTGCCCGAACCCAAAGCAATACCCAAGTCTGCTTGGGCAAGAGCTGGGGCATCATTAATGCCATCGCCTACAAACGCAATAATGCGTTTGTAGGAATTTCCAATTTCCAATTTCCAATTTCCAATTTTATGACCTTCTTGAATTTGTTTAATCACCTTTGCTTTGTCTTGCGGCAGCACTTCAGCCAGAACATAGTCAATGCCCACTTGTTTAGCAATTGCTTGACCGACTCGTTTATTATCACCAGTAATGATGGCGACTTTTTTTCCTAATTTGTGAAGCATATTCACTGCTTGTTTTGAGTGCTCTTTTAAAGTATCGGCGACGGCAATTATGCCGATAATATCTCCATCTTTAGAAACAAGCATGGCTGTTTTGCCTTGCTTTTCTAGTTTTGTCATTTCTTTTTCAACCGAGCTTATATCAACCTTATTCTCGATCATTAATTTCCTTGTGCCAACTAAAACTCGGGCCGTTTTGACTTGAGCCATAACGCCTTTTCCCGGAATAGCTTTAAAATCCTTAACATCAAAAAGCTTAATTTTATTCTCTTTAGCCTTTTTAACAATTGATTCGGCTAAGGGATGCTCTGAGTTTTTTTCAATTGAAGCGGCTATTTGTAGCAACCGTAACAGGTCCGACCTGCTCCCGCTTTGCAGGAGTAAATGGCCCCGAAGAGTCGGGGCCTTTCTTAACAGGTCGGACCTGAAACAAATCACGTCTGTAACGGTTGGTTCTCCCTTAGTGAGAGTTCCTGTTTTATCAAAAACAACCATATTTACTTTTTGAGCAATCTCTAATGCTTTACTGCTTTTAATCAAAATTCCATTTTGAGCGGCTAGTCCTGTGCCCATCATTACTGCGGTGGGCGTTGCTAGTCCCAAAGCACAAGGGCAGGCAATAATTAAAACAGAAACAAAAACAGTTAAAGCAAAAACAAAGGATTGTCCCGCCAGAATCCAAACAATAAAAGCCAAAACAGCAATCACCATGACCGCAGGAACAAAATAAAAAGAAACCTTGTCGGCCAAAAGTTGAATTGGCGCCTTAGAGCCCATCGCTTCTTCGACAATTTTGATAATTTGGGCCAAAGCCGTGTCTTTGCCAACTTTGGTAGCTCTAAATTTTAAAACTCCTGTTTTGTTTATGGTGGCGCCAATAACTTCGTCGCCTTTATTTTTTTCCACAGGAATGCTTTCACCAGTAATCATTTTTTCATCCACTCCTGAATAACCGTCAACAACAAGGCCATCCACGGGAATTTTTTCTCCTGGTTTGACAAGAATAATGTCACCAACTTTTACTTCAGAAATGGGAATTTTGATTTCCTGGTTGTTTTTTAAAACAGTGGCGATTTTTGGCTGAAGACCAATCAATTTTTTAATCGCTTCACTTGTTTTGCCCTTAGTAGAGACTTCTAAATATTTACCCAAAGAGATAAAAACTAAAATAAAAGCCGCGCTTTCAAAATAGAGGTGGATTTCCTTAAACCCTTCGGGTTTAAACCATGCGGCAGCAGAAATAGCTAAACTGTAAAAATAAGCGGCTAAAGTGCCTGTTTCTACCAGAGAATCCATATTGGGATTTCTCTGGATTAATTTTTTCAAGCCAGAAATGTAAATCTGAGAATTCAAAATCATGATGGCGGTTGTAATGATAAGTTGAATAACGATGTTTAATCTGAGAGAAAGAGGGGGGACCGGTAAACCAATCATTTTGCCCATCACCAGATAAAAAAGAGGCAGTCCCAAAAAAAGGGAAGCGAGAAAATTATTTTTTAGTTGATTAATTTCTTTAGTCTTTTTTTTTTGATGATTGTCTTTTTTTGAGTCTTCTTCGGTTTGATAGCCCAAATTTTTGATGATTGTTTGGATTTTTTTAAGACTGATTTTTTGAGGCTCAAATTCTAAACTCGCTTTTTCAGAGGCATAATTAACATTGGCGGATTTAACCCCTGCCTCTTTTTTTAAGGCGCTTTCTATACTAATCGCGCAACTGGCACAGTGCATCCCTTGAATTTTGAGAATTATTTTTTTCATTTTATCTATAAGAACAGCCTGGATTGCCACAGCCACCGCCACAGCCACCTCCACAGCCACCTCCACAGCCACCTCCAGCGCCGGCGGGAATTTCTTTTTGGACTGGTTCAGTAAGGCCGCTGGCATCAGCAACTTCGATCATGCCAGAAACCATACCCATCCAGCAGCTAAATTTATATTTTCCCGTCCTTTGAGGTGTAAATTCTTTGACATTCAAGTCCTTGTCAAGAGGAATTTGTCCGTCAAATAGACCTTTGGAAACAATCGCATTGGTGCAGCCGCTGACTCCTTTATTAGTTATCTCCCATCTGACTGGTGTACCTGCTTTAACCTTAAAACTGCTTGGCTCGTATTTATAAGCCAAGGCATCCATCTTTAAGACTTGTTTGCCATTAATAATAGGCGCGAAACCATCTTTTGAGATTTGAACCTGTGAAGTATTAAGCTTGAGATCGTCAAGACTGGGAAGACCCAAAACATTAAGTTGGGCATTGAAATTATAAGCGCCAAAAAACAAAACCATGATGCCGGCAATTTTCAAAAAGGTGCCTGAAAGATGAGGCTTGGCTGTTAATTTAACCGTGGAAAAACCAATAAGAACCAGTGTTGGTAAAGTGCCTAAGGCAAAAAAGAGCATCATTAACGCCCCACGAATGCTGCTGCCAGAAGCTAAGCTTAAACCCTGAGTGGTTAAAGTAAAACCGCAGGGTAAAAAAATTGTCAAAGCGCCTAGTATAAAAGGCATGTATTTGCCTTGAAAGTTTGTTTCGTCGGCTACAAAGCGGGTGATAAATTTAGGGGTGGTTAGCTGAAATCTTTGAAAACGCTTTATTCCCAGCATTGACAAGGCCAAGAAAACCATCATCATTGAAACACCCATGGTTAAAATTGCAGTGGCGGTCAGCGACATTTGAATAAAAGCACCAAAAGTGCCTAAAAGGGCGCCGAGAATGGTAAAAGAGATAATTCTTCCAGTATTAAATAAAAGATGGGGTTGGAATTTTTGCCAGGATGACGCTTTAGTTTTATAAAGATCTAGCCATTGTTTGGACATTGATAAAACAAGCCCGCCGACTAAAGCGGCGCAGCTTGAGATGCCTGCCATGGCTCCAAAAAGGAAAAAGGCTGGCAAAGCCGATGAAGAATTAACAGCCACTCGGGCCGCAAAAGAAGACTTGCTTAAAAGCAGAAAGCCAGTAATGAGAAAGAAAGTGATGAAAAAAGTATAAAGAAAACGAAAAAGTTTTGTTTTGTTTATTAAGAGGTGACCGCTTGGAACAAGAGTGAACAAAGAGCTTTTCTTTGTTTCTTGCAAAGATTTTTTTAAAAAAACATAACCTTCTTTTTTAAACTCATTGTTTAATTTTGCAAGAGAAGGCTCTTCTTTTTTATAAAAAACAGTTATTTTACCAGTATTTGCCGAGGCTTCAACTGATTCAACATTTTGATTTTTAAGCAATTTTTGTTCTATTAAAAGCTCACAAGAAGCACAATGCATGCCTTTAACTTGGAAAACACATTCTTTGATGTTTGATTGTTTTTTGTTTTTCATTTTAAACTTTCAGTTTCACAAAAGCCTTCTTTGCTTGCCGAGCAAAGACCCCTCTCACATTGTGGACAGGGATCTTTACCCTGGGCGATCAATTCATCGCAAGCACAAGTGCCAGCAGTTTGATTGTTCCACTCATTTGCTTCCATATAACACATGGTGCAAGGCGGATCAATACAGCACTTATAAGACCCTTCCTTAGCGGCTTTTTGGATAGCAAAATCGCGTTCTTTGATGATTCTTTGATGCATTTCCTGAGAACTTAAGCTTGAGAAATTATCACTGCGCGCAGTGATAAACAATATAGCAGCTAAAAAAACACCGCTTAAAAACAAAAAAAGAGATTTAACTGGCAGTTTACTCACTAATAGTTTTTTCATAATCTTAAAGGAAATTAGAAAAGATCAGCTGTTTTTTCAAGATCAGAAAGATTGATTGTTAATTGACCATCAATAACCTCCACATCTTTATCTATTGGACGGGGATTACAGCCTCCTTTTTGAAGAGCAATCTGGTCTTTTGAATAAGTGTTGCGACAATTTTCACAGCGGATTTTATCGTTGACCTGTTTAAAGCCTGTTTTGGCTCCATAACAAACCTCGCAAGCATTAGCCGCGGCCCGATAAGTTCCATCTGAAGCCTTGACAACGAAAAAATAAAGGCTTTTTTTAAAGTCTTCAGAATAATAGTTAAAGGCGTGCAAATTGCCGTCGCTAACTTTTGACTCGGCAATATAGACAGTATCTCCTTGCGCGCTGACAGTGTCGCCTTTATCACCTAAAAAACCATCATTAACTGCTATTGGTGAGTTGCTTGGATTTTTTTCTCCTAAAACACCGGCGGGGTTGTTAGGCCCTGCTTTATTTATTGTTTTTAAAAAGGCAGCGAGGATTAAAATAACCACGCCCAGAAAAATGACTATTTTTTTACTATCGATTTTAAACTGACCTTTATTATCCATATTTATTAGATAATTTTGTAATTCTTAAAATTTCCTTAATTAATTCTTTTTTATTTTTTTCACTTTTACCTTCCATGCCCCGCAAAAAGCAGGTTTCTAAATGGCTTTCCAGGATATGAGCTTGGCAGGAGCGGAGAAGTCCTTGAACGGCGAGGATTTGTTGGATGATGTCAATGCAATAGTCGCCGCTTTCAGTCATTTGAACGACTTTTTTAATATGAGAATTGGCTTTTTTTAAACAAATTAAAACTTTTTGTTTTTGTTTTTTATTTTCAGATAGCATATACCACCACCTATGGTATAGGTATACTAAAGACAATTTTATTTGTCAAGGGGTAAAATAAACTAATTAAAAAAGCTCTTGACAAAGATATTAAAATAGTTTAGAATCGATTCTAATGGAACAAAATACACTTGCTTTAACACCAGAACAAACAGCCAAAATCCTTCAGATCAATGAGGCTCTTGTTTATAAAATGATAAAAAACGGCGAGCTTTTAGCTAAAAAAATTGGCAAAAGACTTTATCGCATTCCGCCAATGGCCCTTTCTTGGGTGTCCACTGGTTTAGATTATGATATTGTCCAAATGGAAAAAGAGGATGAAAAGAACCTGAAGAAAATTAATTCTCTTTTAAAAACGGTTAGAAAGAAAAAATGAAGCTTGTTCTTGATTCTGATGTAGTAATTGCCGGCCTGATTTCTTCTAAGGGGGCCGGCCATTTTCTTTTAAGCAATTTTTTACCTCACAAAAAAGTTAAAATTTTTACCAGCAAAGAACAAATTAAGGAAATTGAGCTAGTAATGCGTCGACCGAGCTTTATCTGGCAGGCAAATAAAAAACTTTGGGAGAGTTTTAAAAAAGATTCAGCAAAAGTTAAATTATCTCCTAAGTCAATAAAAAAACTAACCAATTATCTCAACGATCCTTCTGATGTTCACATCCTTGCGGCCGCAATTTCTGGAAAAGCAAGATTTCTTTTAACATACAATATAAAACATTATCAACGAGAAAAAATTAAAGAAGATTTTAACTTACTAGTCGTCCGCCCCGGCTTTTTTCTTCAATATTGGAGATTGAGAGAAAGAGAATAAAATTTAGTAAAATCAAATAATGGCAGAAACAACAATTTATCTTGTTCGGCATTGTGAATATGAAAATCCGCGAAGAGTTGTTCCCGGCCGATTGCCGGGGTTTCCTTTAAGTGCAGAAGGCAAGGAAAACGCAAAATTACTTGCCAATTATTTCAAGGATAAAAAAATAGCCGCTATTT
>JADHYG010000047.1 GCA_016782545.1 Candidatus Microgenomates bacterium | reverse complement strand
AAAGGTGGTCATTTAAATACCGAAACTGGTTATACCACTTTTCCTTATCTTCTTGAGTTATTCAAGGGCTTAGCTCTTAAATAGAGCGTGTTTATGGACTTTTTTTCTATTTTGGTAAAATCTTTGTCAAAAGAAAGAACTCTGGCTTTTTCTTTTTGAGCAGTTTCATAAAGAAAAAGATCAGTTAAATCCACCTTTAACTTCTTGTAGCGATCAAGACATTTTATCAATATTTCTCGATTAACAACTTTTAAAGCAGGAGATTTAACCAGAGATTCTAAAATACCCGTTATTTCTTTTTTGGATAAAGAGTAAACACCGCGTAAAACATACTCAATTTCCAAAACAACTTCTGGAATTAAAATAAGGACAATTTTACCCTTTTTAGCCTGGAGGAAATATTTATTGGCGATTTTGAAGTGTTTTAGATGGTCTTTGAGAAGAAATCTTAAAAAAACATTAGTATCAACAAGATATTTTTTCATTTTTCCAAAGAATATTTTTTGGCAATACCAGCGACCACCGCTTCTTTCTCTAATTTGATGATTTGCTCAACAGTTTTATTTCTGAGAGCTTTTTTTTCTAATAAACCGGCCAAATTTAAAATATCAGGAACTGGTTCAATAATAATTTTGTTTTTCTTGGTTTGAATCAAAGCCTTTTTATATTCATCAAGACCCAAAAGCCGCCTCATCAGAGCGGGAATAGTGATTTGTCCTTGAGATGTAATGGAAACGATTTGCTGCATCTTGCATTAAATTTATCAAATTACATTAAATTTGTCAAGCCGCATTAATTAATTCATACCTGGCATGTTTTGTTAACTATTGACTTTTCAGTTAACCATTGTTAACCACTGATATTCTGGTTAACATCTGTTACAATATTATGATGATGAAACAAAACGATCAATATAGATACCCACCCCGTTTGCGGGGTGGTTCTCTGTTTCGCTCTGTACACTCGCCTTCGGCGAGTGATTTATTTATATCGGCTCATCCACCCCGCTGAACGGGGTGGTGTTCGCCTTTCTTGATATAAAAAATTCCCAAAAGGAGGTTCTTAGTTATGCTGAAAACAGTTTTTTTGACTTTAATCGGCTCGGCGCTGGTTATTTTTAGTACTTTTTTTGTGCCGCAAGTAACAGAGCTTTTCAGAGGGCCTGCTTTTTTAATTCTTTGGGCCAGTTTTTCCTTATTAGGTCTGTTGTTAATATCTTTAACCCGCAAGGAGAAAATTAAAGGCAGGTTAAGAAAATATTTGTTACTGACCGGTGGTTCGGCTGCAGGGTTTTTAATCAGTGTCGTGCTTCATAATCTTCTTTATGCTTTGGCGATAATTTTTCAGCCTGTTTATGTTTTAAGCAAATTAATGGAAGTTTTTCACGGAATTTTCTTTTTAATCGCTACTTTAGCTTGTCCAATTGGCTTTTTAATTGGTGCTTTACAAAGTGTGCTAGAATTTAAGAAGAGATGAACATTTTTCACAAAAAAGACAAAAAGGACAAACATTCTTTGGGCTTTATTGGTTTTTTGCAGGCTTTGGGTTTAGTGCTTTATTGCTGTTTGATTGGTCTTTTTATCTGGCGGTCAAATAAGCTTTTTGGACCGCCTTATTATTTTTTAGGCCCAGCTCTTTTCTTTATTATTTTTGTTGTTTCTGCTTTAATTTCTGCTTTAATTGTTCTTTACAACCCTTTTATTTTATTTTGGGAGAAAAAAGAAACAAAAAAGGCTGTAAATCTTTTACTTCATACCATTGCTTGGACTGTTTTCTTTATCTTAGTGATTCTTTTTCTTCTGATTGTTTATTAAACAACTGTTTTCTTGCAAAAAGTTTCTGGAGTGTGTAGGATTAGTTTAGGATAATTAGCCCGTCCAATCTTAGCACTCGCCCCGCCAAGCGGGGCTCGTGCTGCGATTTTAGGCGGGTCCAAGAAAATCTAAAACTCTCCGCCAGCTGGTGGATCATTAAGATTTTCTAGGAGGGGGGTGAGAAAAATATGTGTTGTTGTCAATTATATTGTCAATGGATGAAAAAAATCCAGTGGAAAAAAGTTCTGCTGGCAGGCATTGCTTATTTAGTGATTGCCACCGTTGTTCATCAAATCGAAGCTCTTTTAACAATGAATTACTACATGATGCCTGAGTATTTTGGGGCTTGGAGTAAAGTAATGATGCCAAGCGCTGGGCCGCCGCCAATGAGCTTTATGGTTATTTCATTAGTATTTTCTTATGTAACGGGCGTTACCTTAGCGGCTGTTTATGATTTTATTAAAGATTTACTACCTAAAAAATTCTGGCCAAGAGTGATTAATTTCAGTGATTTGATTATTGGTTTGATGGTGGTTTTCTTTATTCTGCCGGTTTATTTATTACTCAATGTGCCTTTGGGCCTTTTGCTTTCCTGGCTGGCTAGCAGTGTGCTTATTATCATCTTAGGAACAATGGTTCTTGTCAAAGTATTGAAGTAGAAAAACTTGTTTTAAAATATAGCGATCGCAATATGTTAGAGCAAGTTTTGGGGATTCAGGGATGTGGTAGAATCTTGGGGTGAGTGACATAAAAAAGATAGAAAAAGAAATAGAGAAATTTAAGAGTCCAAAAAAAGCCAAGATTTTGGGTCGGTTTTTTAAAACCGGCAAGGGCGAATATGGCGAGGGACAGATATTTCTTGGCGCCAAAACAGCTGATAAACGAAAACTTGCCAAGCAATATCGAGAACTTACTTTTAAAGAACTACAAAGCTTATTGAATTCTAAAATACATGATTATCGATTTGTAGCCCTAGTGATTTTAGATTTAAAATTTCAAAAGGCGAATGAGGAAATTAGAAAGAAAATAGCCAAATTTTATCTTAAAAATACCAAAAACATTAATAATTGGGATTTAGTTGATATTTCTGCGCCAAAAATATTAGGTTTTTATCTTTTAGACAAAGACCGCTCAGTTCTTCATCAATTAGCTAAATCAAAAAATCTGTGGGAAAAAAGAATTGCTGTTTTAAGCACTTTTGCTTTTATCCGTGAAAAACAATTTTCAGACACTTTAAAAATCGCTAAAATTCTTCTTAATGATAAACATGACTTGATTCACAAAGCCGTTGGTTGGATGTTAAGAGAAGTAGGGAAGAAAGATCGGGCAGTAGAGGAGAGATTCTTGAAAAAGCATTATCAAACCATGCCTCGCACCATGCTCCGCTATGCAATTGAAAGGTTTGATAGGAGTAAAAGAGATTTTTACTTAGGAAGATAGAGAACTAAACTTGTTTTAAGGATATGCGATCGCATGTCGTTAGAACAAGTTTTTGATAAAAGAGGTGTCAACTAGATACACGATCGCCCCCTGAGTTTACATCTCTTTTGATAATAATCTGTTAATTGTTTAGCAGAAAATTCTTGACTTTTAATCGGGGTGAATGTATAAAAAGAGAAAAAGGAGGAAGGAAAATGAAAATTAAGAGTGTCATTAATCTTCAATATACGACAATTAAAAAGCCACTGCCTAATTTCATTTATCAAGATCTTAAAGAGTTTTCACAAAAAGCCAATCTTTATCGTCCTCAACCTTTGGAATTAATTGAAAAACTTTCCCAAAAACACAAACTTCCTAAAGAAATGTTTTATCTTGTGGCTGGTTGTGACGAAGCTCTTCAGATGTTTATCATTACTTATGGAAAAAAGACGGTTGTTTTTACACCCACCTATACTGTTTATTCTGACGTTGAAGTTTTTGGCGGTAAGTTGAATAAAGTTTATTCAATTATTGATGATGAATATCAGATTAATCCTCAAAAATATAAACAGGCGAATCTGATAATTTTGGCCAATCCCAACAATCCTTCTGGCTATACAGAAAAAGAAAAAGTGATCAAGCTGATTAAAAACAACAATCATGCAATTGTGGTGATTGATGAAGCATATGGAGAATTTGCACCTGAATTAAGTGTTATTAATCTGGTTAAGAAATATAAAAATCTAGCTGTTCTGCGGAGTTTTTCCAAGGATTATGGAATGGCAGGTAATCGAGTGGGTTATATTATTGCTAATAATAAACTTATTAACTCAATTAAAGATAAGACTCAATGGTCAAATATTTCTTATCTTTCAGTTGGTGCCGCTATTTCAGCCTTAAATCATGAAAAATATTTCATCAAAATAAGAGAGGATATTCATACACAAAGAGAAAAATTTATTTCTTTTTTGAAAGAGGCTGGTTTCACTGTTTTACCATCAAAAATTAATGCGGTATTAATTAAATTTAATACTGAGAGAGAAGCAGTCAACCTTATCGATTTCTTAAAAAAACACCATATTGTTGTTAGTCATGGAAATGGTGCCAGTAATATTGGGCTCGACCTTTCATTTGTGCGGATCGCCATAGGTACTTTAGAACAAATGACTCAGGTAACTCAAGCCATCAATGAATTCAAAAAATCTAATATTAAAAAATAAGCCGATTAATGTGGTCAGTTAAATTTCTTCTACCACTTCATATAGAGTTGTAAAAAATTAAACCGGCGAGTGAGAAGTGGGAAAGTTCTATAACTCGAGAACTTCTTTGACGGCACCAACCAAATCCTGATAGTGAAAATAAGAGTAGAGCTGGCTTTCCCAGTCAGAATCGGTAATGTTAATCAATGGTTCAACGCCCTTGCCTTCAATGGGCTGGCCATCATCTCTTAGGACCAAACTATGAACCAAGAAAACTGAATAGGTTTCGCTGGGGTCAAGCTGTTTATCAAGAGGAAAAACTCGTTCCACTGTTCCCCAGCCTTTACTGGGCGTACCAACAACAATGCCAACATTATATTTTTTTAAAACCGCGGCCATGGCTTCGGCTGATGATTGGGTGTTTTCATTGATTAAAATAACCATTTTTTTATATCTCACTAAACTAGGCAGCCAGCCGGTTTTGGTTTTAAAAGGCGTTTTTTCTTCTTGATGAAAAAACTCATAAGCATATTGATCCGGGCCAATAAAAGGGCCCAAGAAATAGGGCAGGCCATCAATGGCGCCGCCAACATTATCTCTTAAATCAAGGATTAAAGTGTCCAGTCCTTCTTGATCATCAACTTTTTCAGTGACTCTTTTAAGCTCGTCAAAAGTGGTGGGCGAAAATTTTTTAATATGAAGATAAAAGATTTCTGGGCTGATTAATTGATAATCCATGGTGGGTTCAACGCCAGAAGTATCATAGAGCTTGCGATTATCTTCATCAGAAAGGGCTTTATAAGCTTGTTCAACTTGCTCGTATTCTTGTTTAGCTTCAGGAGAGGTGTCTTTTTTTGGTTCTAGCTCTGTTCTTTTTTCTTGATAAGCCATTTCAATTTTTTCTGAAGAAGCTTGTTTTTCAACTTCTAAAATCTCATACTGATCAACTTCGGGATTGATGTTTTTGACGGTGTTATCTAAAGCGGTTTCTTCCTTTTTAGTGTAAAGCCGGTTGCGACCAAAAGGTTGTAAATTAGCTAAAACCACATCAGCTAGTTGGGCGACCAATTCTTTTTTCTTGGTTTTATCTTCTTGCTTATTGACTGTTTTAGCCAATGATTTGAACAGACTAGACTTATCTTTTGCTTTTGACATTTGCGGTTGGCCAGTTATTTTTTCTACTCCTAATTGAAAAAGTTCAGTTAATTTTTCGTCGGAAATTTTATCCCAGTAATTTTCTTGGATTAAATCATAAACTTCAGAGAGAAAAGCAAGATAATCATCTTTTTCAATTGTTTGAGAAATTTGGCTGGAAGGTTTTAATTTATTGAGGTAAAGATAGTTTGAGCCAGCGCCCAAGCCAAAGATTAAAGCAATTAAAAAGATTTTTTGCAAAACTTTTGATTTCATGGTTTAGGAATATTATTTGCGAAGACTGTTTTTGATTATTTTTAGTTCTTCTTTGATTTCCTTGAGGCTGATATTGATTTCTCTTAAGCGGCGCTCTCCTTTTTCATCAAGTTTAATATCCTGTTCAATCATTTTCCGGTTCCACTGTCGGTCTTCTGCTTCTCCCAAATCTCTTTCAATTTCAGCTTTATTAGCGGCCATTAAAAGAAAAATGCACATAAAGATTGCCTCTAAAGAAACAACTAAAGTTAAATGCTCGACGCTGAAATCAAAGATTAACCAAACAGTAAACCAAACGGCGTGGAAAACCACCGCCCACCAACTGCCCAAAAACCAGGCAGTCAGATCAGTTGTTTTCTCAACCAGATTGATTATTTTTTTTACCTTTTTTTCTTCCATGCATTTAGTTTAACACAACAAAATTCTTTAAAACAAGAGCTTCATTGACTTGGGGCTTGAAATATGGTATTAAAAGGCTAAATCATGGAAAATGAAAACAAAGAACTTAATACTCTCATGCCCGGTTTGTTAGCCGTTGTCCTTGTTTCGGTTATTGTCGGCGGTTTTTTCTTTTGGCAAAAACAGTCTTTGAATGAAATGAGAGAGGAGTTAAAAAAAGAATTAGCCAAAAAAGACGAACCAATAATGACACCTCAGCCAGAGGCTGATCGTCCTCTGGACGAAACGCCAATAGCAACAACCAGTGCCAGTCCAGCCTTATCACCCACAGTTGATGATTATACTGACTGGATTACCTATACCAATGATGTTTATCATTATCAATTTAAGTTTCCGACGGGCGCGAGCATTGAAGAAGCTAAAAAAGAAGCTTTTAGTCTTTCGCCAGATGAAGTTGATGCAGGCATGACTTTTGAAGAAAAGCATGATACCTACACCGGAAAAATATGCATCAGTCTTGAATATAAGTTAGGCTATGTGCAAATTTCTGCGCCGGACAACAAAAACTTCGCTCAGGTTATTTGCGGCCGGACCGGCCGGGCTTATGAAGGACCAGACAAGTCAGAGACATTAACTATTGACGGCAAAACTTATACCGCTAAAGGGTTTGAAGAGCAGGGGCCGGGTGAAACTCTGGATTTTCATAACGAAACCTTGGTAGTGACTTTAGAGGACGGAACAAGAATTGAATACGGCAGTCGCCCCGATGCCAGCGCCACTTATGCGGACTATCTAACCATCCGTGACAACATCTTCAAGATTGTTGAGTCTTTTAAGAAAATATAGATACCCACCCCGTTTGCGGGGTGGTTCTCTGTTTCGCTCTGTACACTCGCCTTCGGCGAGTGATTTATTTATATCGGCTTCATGTCCGATGTAACGTCGGACTATTCGCCTTTCTTGATATAATCTCAATCTGGTTCGGCGATCTTTTTATTTTGCTTTTCTGATACTTCTCCACGCAATAAAGATAGACCTTTTAGAATAATTTTGTTAGAATCAGAACATGAGTTTAATGACTTTTTTTGTTGTTTTTATTACTTTTGTTTCTTGGGGAGTTGCTTCTTTGATTGCCAAACTAGCAACGAATAGAATCGGACCACAAGGCATTTTCTGGGATGTTATTGGCTATGCGCCCGCGATTATTATTTACAGCCTGTTGGTTTATAAGTTTCAAAATTTGATACAGATGGATAAATTAGGTATGGGACTGGCATTTTTATCAGGCGCCATTGGTTCTATTGGGGCAGTTGGATTTTATGTTCTTCTTTCCAAAGCCGACGCGTCAACAATGGTTCCTTTGGCCGCTCTTTATCCTTCCTTAACCGCAGTTTTAGCCTTTATTTTTCTTCGTGAGAGCATTACTTTTACAAAATTATTAGGGATTTTATTTTCTTTAATGGCAATCTATACGGTCCGCTTTTAGCGGACAGAGAACCACGGGCTATGCCCGTGGGTGAATGAGTGCGGCGACGATATGCGGTAAAATAGAAGAGTGAAGGTAATACATTCCGGCCATGGGGTATATACAGTAGAG